>JBEKKH010000026.1:0-29859 GCA_050010815.1 Streptosporangiaceae bacterium
TTTATGTGGGTGCCCACCCGTGCCCTCCACAATCTCGATGACCGCCTCGGCCAGCCAGCGGTCCGCGTCGCCGCGACCGAGCGAGGCCGCCGCTTCCGACATGTCCGCCACCTGGTCGATGTTGACCAGGACGGGCAGCAGGGTGTCACGGATCCACTCGGCGGTCAGCTCGGCGTCCGCCACCAGCATGCCGCCGCCACGCTGCACGATGGGCAGCGCGTTGAGCCGCTGTTCACCATTGCCGATGGGGAGTGGCACGTAGGCGGCTGGCAGGCCCACGGCGGTGAGCTCGGCACAGGTCATCGCGCCGGCCCGGCACAGCGCGAAGTCCGCCGCCGCGTACGCCAGGTCCATCCGGTCGATGTAGGGCGACGCCACGTAGGGCACTCCGCCGCCCTCCGCTGTCCCCTTATCGGTCACCGGGGCGTCGTGTCCGTTGCGCGGGCCGATGATATGCAGCACCTGGACCCCGGCGTCCCGCAGCCACCCGGCGGCGCCGAAGACCGCGTCGTTGATCGAGCGGGCCCCCTGTGACCCCCCGGTGACGAGCAGCACGGGCAAGTCGGGGCGCAGGCCGAAGTGGGCGCGCGCCTTGTCGCCGAGGCCCAACCTGTCGAGCTCGGCGATCTCACGCCTGATCGGGATGCCGAGGTACTTGGCGTTTCTGAGCTGGGCGTCCGGATGGCCGGTGAAAACGTGCGTGGTGAACCTGGCGCCGAGCCGGTTGGCCAGGCCCGGCTTGGGGTTCGCCTCGTGCACGACGATCGGGATCCCGCGGCGCCTGGCCGCCAGGTAGGCAGGGGTGGCGACGTATCCGCCGAACCCGACGAGCACCTGCGCCCTGGTCCGGTCGAGCGCGGCGGCGGCCGCGTTGACGGCGCCGGCCAGCCGGCCCGGGACGGTCAGCAGCTTGGGCGTGACCGACCTGGGCATAGGCACCGCGGGGATGAGCTCGAGCGGATACCCGCGCAGCGGGATCAGCCGGGTCTCCAGGCCACGTTCGGTGCCTAGGCAGGTGACCTCGACGCCGGGATCAATACGGCGTAGGGCGTCCGCCAGCGCCATGGCCGGTTCGATGTGGCCGGCGGACCCGCCGCCGGCAAGCATTACCCTCATGTCTCGTTCCTGAACTGCCTGGCGCTTTTATCGTCGGCGCTTTGATAGACCGAGCCAGCTTAGAACGCGCAGCGGCCAGCCGGGGCCCCGTGCGGCCAAAGCCTCACGAGCACCGGGTTCGAGCCGGGCGAAGGACATGAGCATACCGAGCGCGATCAAGGTCACCAGCAGGGATGACAGCCCGGCCGAGACAAGCGGGAGCGGGACCCCGGTAATGGGCAGCACGCCGATCACCGCCCCGATGTTCACGGCGGCCTGAACGACGATCCACGCGGTGATGGCGGTGGCCGCCAGCTGGCAGAACACGTCGGGCACGCGCCGGGCGATCCGGAGCCCGGCAAAGGCCAGCCCACCGTACAAGAAGGTCACGCACAGCGTGCCGACAAGGCCAAGTTCCTCACCGATGATGGCGAAGATGAAGTCGCTGGTCGACTCGGGGACCCAACCCCATTTTCCCCCGCCGGCGCCCAGGCCCACTCCGAAGATCCCACCCGAGCCGATCGCGTACTTGCCCTGGATGCTCTGCATCTGCGGGCCGGTGGGACCGCCCTGGGTGCTGAAGAAGCCGGCCAGGCGCTCGAAACGATACCTTTCCGAGACGATCATGAGCGCCACGGCCAGGGCCATCAGGATCAGCAGGCCGCCGAACACGCGGCCGGGCGTGCCGATGACCCAGAGCAGGGCGAGGAAGATGACCAGCAGGATAAACGTGGTGCCCAGGTCGTCGCCCATCATCACGAGCAGGCACAGCAGCCCGGCGCCCGGCATCAGCGGCACCACCATGTGCCGCCAGTCGGCGAGCTGCCGCAGCCTCTCCTTACGGGCCAGCAGGTCGGCGCCCCATACCACCAGGGCGATCTTGGCGATCTCGGACGGCTGGACCTGCTGGCCCCCGAGGGAGATCCAGCGGGCCGCGCCGTTCTCGGACACGCCGACACCGTGGATCAGCGTGAGCCCGAGCCCGACCACCGAGACCGCGACCAGCGGGTAGGCGAAGGCACGGAACAGCCGCGGCGACGAGCGCGCCGCCACCCACATCAACGGCAGGCCGACGATCGCCCCGAGCAACTGCTTCTTGAAGTCGGTGAGGGGCGGGAGCCCGGCGGTCAGGTCAGCGACGGACGTCGTGGATTCCACCATGACCAGGCCGAGCCCGAGCAGCAACGTGGTGAGGCCAAGGACAAGGTAGTACGACGTCAGCGGCCGGTCGAGCAGCGCTCGCCACATGCCGATCCGGTCCCGCATCCCGCCCAGGACCAGCGTCTCGCTGTCCAGCTCCGGCAGGCCGTCACCGTCCGCGGACCGGCCGCCGAAGCGTACGCCGGACGCCGTCATCGGCGGCCTCCGGTGATGCGCCCGGGCCGGGCCTGGCGCCTGAGCCGAGATGCCCACCGGGGGGTGTCATGGTGATGCATGATCCCAGTCTGTTCGCTGGCCGGCGACCAGACCGGAACATCCGTCGCGTGTCGCCGAAGATTCCGGCAACTGCCGCAGGCTCTTGATCATTTTCTGCCGCCGCTGCCGGGGAGTCGGCTCGGCTCAGGCTTGTTTATCTGGCATGATGTGACCCAATGAGCAGGTCAGAATCTTCTCGCTTTCCGGTGACGGTGACCCGGCTTCCTGTTACGCGCTGCGAGGTGTGCGGGCGCACCATGGCCTATCGCCCCGGCCAGGCGAGCACGGTGCTGACCGAGCATTACAACCGGATGCACCCGGAGGCTCTCACCGAGGCGCCGGAATCCAGACGCTGAGCCACTAGGTACGGTTAGAGCCCAATAAAGCTGCTTCGAACCCGTATGGCCATCGCTCGCGCCGGCCCCGGTGCGGAGAATCGCTGGCTCGTCGGGCAGTCTGGAGGCATGCCAGAAACGCTCACGATGATGGCCGTACATGCTCATCCCGACGACGAAGCGTCAAGCACCGGTGGCGTGCTGGCCTCCTACTCCGCCCAGGGCATCCAAACCGTGGTGGTGACCTGCACCAACGGCGAGTTCGGAGACGCGCCAGGCGGAATCAAGCCGGGCCTGGACGGGCACGACGAGCACGCTGTGGCCGCCCATCGCCTCGCGGAGCTGCGCCAATCCTGCGCGATCCTCGGCGTCAGCCACCTGGAGCTGCCCTATGACGACCATGGTCCCTACCAGCACCCCGATCACGTGCACGCGAGCCGGGCGGCGCAGGCGGCGTTCGCGAGCAGCGGCATCCCGGCCAAGCTGTATCTCAGCGCGATGCGCGGCAGCGACTGGCGGAAGGTCTGGGACGCCCTGCGCGAGCTCGGCGAGGAGGCGCCCGACTTCGAGCAGATGGACCCCGAAGCCCGGCGGCAGGCGGCCGCGTCCGAGGAGCGCATCACCACCTCGGTCGACATCCGGTCGGTATTGAACCGCAAGCGCGATGCCCTGTTCGCGCACGGCAGCCAGATCTCCGAGTCCTGGTTCAGCAAGATCCCGGAAGACATCGCCGAGGCTACCTTCGGCCACGAGAACTTCATCCGGGCGAGCGACACCACCGGGGCTCCGCTACCCGAGGACGACCTCTTCGCCGGGTTGCGGGCATGAGCGCGGAGGGTACCGTCACCGGGCTGGTCGAGCGGTCCGCCGCTGCCTACGTCGCCGCCGTACCCGATCGTCCTGCCGACGACGGGTTCTTCGGGGCCGCCAGCGTGACCTGGCGGGTCGCCAGCGACCTGTCCGCGCCGATCGCGGGGCTGCGGTCGCTGCTGATGCAGGCGCTGCACCCGCTCGCGATGGCCGGCGTCGACCAGCACAGCGACTGGCGCCGCGATCCGGTCGGCAGGCTCGCGGCGACCTCCGCCTACGAGGCCATCGTCACCTTCGGGGACCGGGCCAGCGCCACCCGGGTCGCGGAGCGGGTGCGAGCCATCCACACCCGGGTCCAGGGCGTGGACACGGTGACCGGCCAGCCGTACGCCGCCGGCGATCCGGCACTGCTGCTCTGGGTGCACGCGGCGCTGGTCGATTCGGGCCTGGCCGCCGGGCGGATGTTCGGCACGCCGCTGACGGGCGCCGACGCCGACGCCTACGTCGGCGAGATGACCGTCGCGGCCGAGCTGCTCGGGGTGCCGCACGAGATCGTTCCGGCCAGCGTGGCCGAGCTCGAGCGGTACCTCACTGAGGTGCGACCCGAGCTGCGGTGTACGCCCGCGGCGGCCGAGTCGATGGGCTACCTGCTCGACCCGCCTGGCCTCGACGAGGACATCGCCGAGCTGTGGCAGGACATCAGGGAGGCCTCGATCGCCACGCTGCCCGAATGGGCGAGGGACATGTACGGCTACCCCGCGCCCGCGCCGGTGACGGCCGAACGCCGGAACGAGATCCGCCAGACCCTGGGCGTGCTCGACGCGGTGTTCCTCGGCGAGCCCGGAGTCCTCGAGGCCCGGCAGCGGATCGCTCTGCGGGCGCGGTCGGCGGGGAAGGCGTGAGGCCGGAGCGAAGGCTGACGGCCCGGAAGATCGCCGCCGTGGCGGCGGTAATCGTGGGCTCGATCGCGGGCCTGGTGGTCGCGCGCCGCCGGGTCGGCAGCCTGCGGGTGGAACGCGGGATGGCGGCGCTGCGGCTGGCGGCGCGCGGCGGCGCGCGGTACGCCAGCAACGCGCCGCGCCTGTTCGCTACCGCCGGCGAGCACCGGCAACAGCTGCGGAACGACCTGGCCCTGCAGACCGCCGAGGACGTCGCCACCACCTTGGGGACGATGAAGGGCGTGCTGATGAAGCTGGGCCAGATGGCCAGCTACGTCGACGAAGGCCTGACGCCGGCCGCCCGCCGGACGATGAGCCGGCTGCAGGACAGCGTGCCGCCGATGAGCCCGGAACTCGCCGCCCGCGTCGTCACGGAAGAGCTCGGGCGGCCGCCGGAGCAGGCCTTCGCGACCTGGGACCCGGTGCCCATCGCGGCCGCGTCGATCGGGCAGGTGCACCGCGCGATCACGCACGACGGGCGCGCGGTCGCGGTTAAGGTCCAGTACCCGGGCATCGCCGAGACGATCGAGGCCGACCTGGGCAACGTCGCCCTGCTGCGCCGGATGCTCAAGATCACCGCACCGAGCCAGGACGTCGACGCACTGCTCGCGGAGCTAAGGGAGCGCATCACCGAGGAGCTTGACTACCGCGCCGAGGCCCGCAACCAGCAGCTGTTCGCCCGCTACTACGCAGGTCATCCGACGATTCACGTCCCGGACATCGTCGAGGAACTCTCTACCCGCCGCCTGGTGACCAGCGATCTCGCGGACGGCGCCAGGTTCGCCGAGCTGGCCGGCTGGTCCCAGGCCGAGCGCGACCTGGCCGGGGAGACGATCTACCGTTTCGTGTTCCGGAGCCTGTACGAGATGCACGCCTTCAACGGCGACCCGCATCCGGGCAACTACCTCTTCCACGGCGGCGGCCGGGTCACGTTCCTGGACTTCGGGCTGGTCAAGTACTTCACCGAGGATGAACTGCGGCCGCTGGTGGAGATGGTCAAGCATCTGTGCGTGGAGAACGACCCGGAAGCCTTCCGCGCGGCCATGGTCCAGGCCGGCTTCCTGAGGCCGGACACGCCGCTGCCCACGGAAGAGATCGTCGAGCACATGGCCCTGTTCTACGACACGGTCCGCGAGCGAGGACCGCGGACCATGACCGGGGACTACGCCTCCGCGGTCAGCAGGCGCTTCTTCGACTTCCGCAGCCCGCTGGCCGCCTACGCGGCGATCCCCCGGTCCTACGTGATCCTGCAGCGGATCAACCTCGGCCTGTTCGCCCTGCTCGGCGAGCTCGCCGCGACCGCGGACTGGCGCTGCATCGCCGAGGAGATCTGGCCGTTCGTGCAGGGTCCCGCCTGCACGCCGATGGGGGCGGCCGAGGTCACGTGGCGAGCGACGCGGCCTGCGGCCGGGCACGCAGACCGGGCCGTTCGGGTGGCCGGGGAGTTACCAGGACCATAGGTCGAACGGCCGCAGGTACCGGGCCGGGGTGTAGCTGGTGAAGGCCGGCGCGGTCGGGTAGACGGTCCCGTTCAGCGAGTAGATGTTGTCCTGGGGGCCGAGCGCCGCCGCCTCGGCGTTCATGGCGGCCGGAGCCGGGACGTGCCACTGCCCGGTGGACAGGCGGTTCTCCAGCGTCTGCACGGCGGTGATGGTCTCGGCCGGGGTGAACGCGCAGTGCCCGGCGCGGGCCACGAAGAGCTGCCGCAGCAGGGCACCCCGGCCGTCCCGGTCGACGACGGCGCGGTAGGCCTGCTCGTTCTCCGGCACGACCAGGCCGTCACCGGTGGTGTGCATGGTCAGCACCGGGACCGAGATGTCACCGTTGAAGACGATGTTCCTGGTCAGCCAGGCCACCGCCGTCGGGTCGGCGCTGATCCGCGCCGAGGTGTTCAGCGTCTGCACGTCCCGGCCCAGGTTGAGCCCGGCGCTGCGGTACAGCGCCCTGACCTCACTGGCGTCGGCGGACTTGGCCAGGTCGCTGGCGTAGTTCACGCCGGTGTTCCAGGACGGGTTCCCGCCCGCCTTGGCCTCCAGGTCGGCACGGAAGGCGAAGATGAAGGGGAAGGTCACCTCGGCGTCCCAGAGGGACTGGTTCTGCTCCTGGGCGGCGTAGTCGGTGGGCGCGGGCTCGGCGGACAGCGGCGTGAACCAGCCGGGCGTGTCGGCCAGCGCCGCCACCAGGGCGAGCCGGGCCCGGCCCGCCGCGGTCGCCTGCGCCGCCGTCAAGGCGGCCTCGGCGCCTTCCAGGTTGGCCGTGGGGTTGGTGATGTCCACCAGCTGGACCGAGGGGTCGATGAGCTTGGCGAACGCGAACGCCGCGTCGAGCGCGGTGTTCCAGGTGGCGACGCCGCCGGACAGCACCCCGCACATCGGCAGCGCGGCGTCGAACCGGCTCGGGTAGTCCTGCACCAGCCCGGCCGTGATCATGCCGCCGAGCGAGTGTCCCCAGGCGACCGTGGTCTTGGGCCGGCCGTAGGTGCGGTCGAAGGTATCCAGCGTGCTGATCTGGTCGGGCAGGGCCGACGCGACGGCCCATCCGGTGCTGGCGTACGACGAGCCCGCCAGCGCGTAGCCGTGGGCCAGCATCCAGGCGGCGGTCACCGGGTCGCCCGCGTCCGCGGCCGGGTTGGCCGCGCCGGGAGCGACGTAGCCGTGGCTGTACAGGTACAGGGTGCCGGTCCAGGCGCCCGCCGGACACTGGATCTCGTAGGTGGCGCCGTCGGCCAGCGTTCCGGTCAGCGTGCTCACCGATCCGGAGCCGCCGCAGGCGGACGCGGACGCGGACGCGGACACCGATCCGGCGGCCAGCCCGCCGGCCAGCAGGCCCGCGGTGAGCACCATCCCGGCAAGTTTCTTCGACCGCATTATCAACTCTCCCCGCCAGTCAGCTCTTCGGACGCCACGTAACTTACCGGTAACTTAAGCCGGAGGGGAAGATGGCAGCAAGGTCGTCCGAAATAAAACGGAAACAACCACCGCGGCTCGTGCCGGAGTCAGCCGACGTAGAAGATGCCAAGACCCAGGGCGACACAGATGCCTGCGATGATCCAGAAGCGCACGACGATCGTGGTCTCAGCCCAGCCGACCAGCTCGAAGTGATGCTGCAGCGGGGCCATCCGGAACACCCGTTTACCCGTCAGCTTGAACGAGGCGACCTGGATCACGACCGAGAGCGTGATGATCACGAACAGGCCGCCCAGCAGGAGCAGCAGCAGCTCGGTCTCGGTGGTGATGGCCAGCCCGGCGAGCGCTCCGCCCAGGGCCAGCGACCCGGTGTCGCCCATGAAGATCTTGGCGGGGGGCGCGTTCCACCACAGGAACCCGGCGCAGGCGCCCATCACGGTGGCAGCCACGATGGCGAGGTCCTGCGGGTCCCGGATCTGGTAGCAGGCGGGGCCCTCGATGACCGTGCAGTCGTTCCGCAGCTGCCAGATCCCGATGATCATGTAGGCGGCGAACGCCAGGATGGCCGCGCCGGTGGCCAGGCCGTCGAGGCCGTCGGCGAGGTTCACGCCGTTGGAGGTCCCGGACACCATGATGATGACCCAGACCACGAAGAGCACCGGCCCAAGCGAGACGCCGAAAGGCACCAGGAAGGACAGATGGGCCGACGCCGGCGTGATGTCAAGGTTGTCCGGGAACCTGATCGCGAGCAGCGCGAAGACCCCGCCGACGACCGCCTGCCCGGCCAGCTTGGCCCCGCTGCGCAGGCCCAGGCTGCGCTGCATGTACAGCTTGATGAAGTCGTCGGCGAACCCGACCAGGCCGAGGCCGGTCATCAGGAACAGCACGAGCAGGCCGGAGGCGGACATGGGGTCGCCGGTGACGAGGTGGCCGATGAGGTAGCCGGCCAGCGACGCGATGATGATCACCGTGCCGCCCATGGTCGGCGTGCCGCGCTTGGACAGGTGCGCCGGGCCGTCCGACCTGATCTGCTGGCCGTAGCCGCGCTGGGTAAACGCCTTGATCGCCAGGGGCGTGCCGAACAGCGCGATGAACATCGAGACGGCCGCGGACAACAGGACAGTCTTCACCGGTCCGTCCCTCCAAGCAGGTCGGCCGCGAAGCCCTCCAGGCGGGCGGCGCGGGATGCCTTTACCAGTACGACGTCGCCGGGCTTCAGCTGGTTCGCGAGCACGTCAAGCGCGGCCGCGCCGTCGGCCACCCCGACGGCCTCACCGTGCCATGACCGGACCCGGCGCGCACCGGTCAGCAGCGGGGCCGCTTCCTCGCCGACCGCGATCAGCCCGGCCAGCGACCGATCCTGCACGGCGTACTCGCCGATGTTCTCGTGGCTGGCCCGCGAGGTATCGCCGAGCTCCGCCATGTGGCCAAGGACGGCGAACCCCCGGCCGTCCCGCGCCATGTACCGCAGGGCGTCGAGCGCGGCCCGAACGGACTCGGGGTTCGCGTTGTAGGCATCGTTGATGACCGTCACTCCGTCCGGCCGCTGGCCGACTTCCATCCGCCACCGGCTGCGCGGGACCGCGGCGCTCAGGCCGTCCGCGATGTCCGCCAGGCCCAGGCCGAGTTCGTGCGCGAGGGCCGCGGCGGCCAGCGCGTTCGGCACGTTGTGGGCGCCGTGCAACCGCAGCGCGACCGGCGCCTTACCCTGCGGTGTCGCCAGCGTGAAACGCGGCCGCCCGAGCTCATCCAGCCGCACGTCCGCCGCCCGGACCTGGGCCGCCGAACGGGGGGCGGCGCTGAAGGTGACGATGCGCGCGGACGTGCGGGACGCCATGGCCAGGACGCGGGGATCGTCGGCGTTCAAGATGGCCACGCCGCCGTCCGGGCCGCCGGCGGCGGGGAGGGCCTCGACGAGCTCGCCCTTGGCCAGGGCCACCTGGTCCAGGCCGCCGAACTCACCCGCGTGCGCGTGCCCGACGTTCAGCACCACCCCGTACCTAGGCGGCGCGATACCGCACAGGTACGCGATGTGGCCGCGGCCGCGCGCGGACAGCTCGAGCACCAGGAACCTGGTCGCGGCGTCCGCACGCAGCACGGTCAGCGGATGGCCGAACTCGTTGTTGAACGACCCGGCCGGCGCGATCGTCGGCCCGAGGCGCTCCACCAGCTGGGCGGCCAGGTCCTTGGTCGACGTCTTCCCCGATGACCCGGTGATGCCCGCGATCGCCGCGGCGGGCAGCGAGTCGACCACGAACCTGGCCAGCGCGCCCAGCGCGGCCGGGACGTCGGCCACGAGGACCGAGGGCGCCGGGACCGGGCGGGTGGCCAGCACCGCCGCCGCGCCCGCCGCCACGGCGGCGGCGGCGAAGTCGTGCCCGTCCGACCGCTCCCCCGCGACCGCCGCGAACAGCCCGCCTGGGCTCACCCGCCGGGAGTCGATGACCACCTCGCCGCTGACCACGACGTCAGGGTCACCGTCGAGCCGGCCGCCGGTGATCCGCGCGAGCTGCGCCAGCGAGAGCGGGATCACCAGGTCACCGCCCACGGCTCGGCGGCCTGCGGGCCGGGCGCCCGGTCCCCGGCCTGCTCGGGCTGGCTGAGCGCTCGCTGGCTGAGGGCCGCCGCGAGAACCTGCCTGTCGTCGAACGGGAGCACCGCGCCCGCCACGTACTGGCCGGTCTCGTGGCCCTTGCCGGCCACCACGATGACGTCGCCTGAGGCGGCCCTCCCGACCGCCTGGGCGATCGCCGCGGCGCGGTCGGGCTCGATGCTGACCTGGGCCCGGTCCTGGCGCGGCACGCTCAGCACGCCGTCGAACATCGCCGCGAGGATCGCCAGCGGGTCCTCCGAACGCGGGTTGTCGCTGGTGAGGATGGCCACGTCGGCGAGCGAGGCCGCCGCAGCGCCCATCATCGGGCGCTTGGCCTTATCTCGGTCGCCGCCGCAGCCGAGCACGATGATCAGGTTCCCGCGGGTGACCGGCCGCAGCGAACGCAGCACCGCCTCGACCGCACCCGGCTTGTGCGAGTAGTCGACGAAGGCGGTCAGGTCGAGGCCGGACGCAGGCACCCGCTCCAGCCGGCCGGGCACGCCCGGGCAGGCCGCCACGCCCGCGACCGCGTCCTCCAGCCTGATGCCCGCCTCCACCAGCGCGACTATGGCACCGAGCGCGTTAGCCACGTTGAACACCCCGGCCAGGCCGACCGACACGTCCGCCTCGACTCCGCCCGGCCCGATCAGCCGGAACGTGCTGCCGTCCGCACCCGACCGTACGTCGACCGCCAGCCAGTCCGCCGCCGCGGCGCCCGCCGCCGAGAACGTGGTCACCGGCACCGGGGCGGAGGCCGCCAGCCTGCGCCCGTGCCGGTCGTCGATGTTCACCACCCCGATCGCCGGCGGGACAAACAGCGACGCCTTGGCCTGGAAGTACTCCTCGAGGTCGGCGTGGAAGTCCAGGTGATCCTGGGACAGGTTGGTGAAGACAGCCACGTCGAAGCCGGTGCCCGCGACCCGGCCCAGGCTGAGCGAGTGGCTCGACACCTCCATCGCGACGGCGGTCACCCCGCGCTCCACCATGACCGCGAACAGCGCCTGGAGGTCGGGGGCTTCCGGGGTGGTCAGCGAACTGGTCACCCGGTCCGTCCCGATCCCGATCTCGACCCCGCCGACCAGGCCGGTCAGGTGGCCGGCCTGGCGCAGGCCAGCCTCGATCAGGTACGTGCTCGTGGTCTTGCCGCTCGTCCCGGTGACGCCGATGAGCGCCAGCTTGCGCGACGGATCCCCGTAGACCCAGCAGGCGATCTCGCCCAGCCTGGCCCGCGGATCGGCCACCACCAACACGGGCACCCCGCTGGCCGCGGCCCTGGCTCGCCCGTCCGGGTCGGTCAGCACCGCCACCGCACCCGCGGCGACTGCGTCGTCGCAGTAAGCGGCCCCGTGGACGCTGGCCCCTGGCAACGCCGCATACAGGTCCCCGGGTTGCACCGCCCGGGAGTCGAGGGTGACGCCGGAGGTGAGGCCGAGGTCGTTCGGCTCTCCAGAAGGGTCTAGCCGGACGCCCAGCAGCGAGCTGAGCGCGGACAGCGGCCGCTGCTGAGGATGCGCAGGACGGATCGCCACGGGGTGAGAGTACCTCCAATCACGGCGCGGTCAGGCGTACCTTCGCAGGTACGGCTCCGTCCGGCGGGATATCCATGGTGGCGAGCGCGTCCTTGGCGACCTGGTAGAACACCGGGCCGGCCACGACATCCCCGTAGTAGCCGCCCTTACGCGGGTTCTGCACGTTGACCGCGATGACAAGCTGGGGGTTGTTGCCCGGCGCTATGCCAATGTAGCTCGACCCGTAGACGCACAGCGCGCACTTTCCGTTGGATTCCTGCGAGGTTCCGGTCTTGGCCGCGATCGCGTAGCCGGGGATGATGCCCCAAGGCTGGTCACCCTCCTCGTCGATCGCGGGCACCTGCTGCAGGATCTGCAGCAGTTCCCGCGCGGTCTTGGCCTTGATGACCCGCTTCGACGCGGGCGGCGCGGCCGGGGTGTACTTGCCCGCGGAGTTCGTGGTGCCCTCGACCAGGGTCGGCTGGACCCGGACGCCGCCGTTGGCGATCGTCGCGTAGACCTCGGCCATCTGGATCGCCGTCACCGCCACGCCCTGTCCGTACGACAGCGTGTAGCGCGTGTCCGGATACCAGCTGGACGGCACCGGCAGGTCCCCGCTGGCCTCCCCGGGTAGCCCGATGCCGGTCGCCTGGCCGAGGCCGAACGCCTTCAGGTAGTCGTACTGCACCTGCGGGGTGACGTGGCTGACCACCTGCGACATGCCGATGTTGGACGAATGCGCGATGATGCCCGCGATCGTGTACCGCTCCCCCGGCGTCCATTCGGCGTCGTGGATGACCTGGCCGCCCCGGACGATCTCGGACGGGATGTTGTAGGCGCTCATCGGCGTCTGTCCGCCATGCTCGAACGCGGCCGCGGCGGTGATCACCTTGGCGGTGGAGCCCGGCTGGAACTGGGCCTGCACGGCCAGGTTCGTGGTCTGGTTCACGTTGGTGACGTCCGACGGGTTGAACGTCGGGTACTGCGCCATGGCGAGCACGGCCCCGGTGTGCGGCTGGATGATCACCACCGTGCAGTTGCTCGCCTTGGTCTTGGCGACCTGCTCCTGGCATGCGTGCTGGGCCGCGTACTGCAGCGCCGGGACGATGGTGAGCCGCAGGTCACTGCCGTTGACCACCGGCTTGTCGTTGCTGCCCGCCAGCGGGATCGGCTGGTGGTCGGTACTGGTCTGAACCTGCTCGCTGCCC
This sequence comes from Streptosporangiaceae bacterium, assembly GCA_050010815.1. Classification (GTDB taxonomy): domain Bacteria; phylum Actinomycetota; class Actinomycetes; order Streptosporangiales; family Streptosporangiaceae; genus Palsa-504. The sequence goes on from JBEKKH010000026.1 coordinate 12,810, forward strand.
GGCTGCCCGGCCAGCAGCGCATTGGCTTGCTCTTCCAGGCCCGCCTCGCCGGTCAGCACGCCGCTTTTTTTGTTGGTGCTGGTGAAGCCGATGATGTTGGCCGCGATGCCGCCGTCCGGATAAGACCTGGCGTAGCTGGGGGTTTGGTAGATGCCGGGCACGCCCAAGGCGGTAATCTGGTCGCTGACCTGCGGGGATACGCCCTCGGCCAGCACCACGTAATCCGGTGAGCTCGGGCGCTCGAGCAGGCTGAGGACCGCCTCCGGGGTCAGGCCGAGCGGCCCGGCCAGCTCGTTGGCCGCCCGCTGCTGCAGAGCCGCGGCGGTCATCGTCGCACTGGTCATCTGCGGCGGGTCGGCGTAGACCACGTAGGTGGTCACCGTCATCGCCAGGACCTGCCCGTTCGCGCCGGTGATGCTGCCGCGCACCGCGGGGATCGACTGGGGCGGACTCTCCCGCTCCGCCAAGGCGAGCTTGCGGTAGGTGCCCGACTCCATGCCCTGCAACTGCACCAGCCGCCCGGCGAACAGCGACAGCACGAAGATGATCGCGAGCAGGGTAAAGCCGAGCCGCCGGTTCGGATTGCCGCGAGGAGGCAGGCGGCGGGGCTTGGGGGGCCGCGGCGGCCTGCCCCGGTCCACGGGCCGGGCTGGGGCACCTGCGCGTGGCGCTTGGCCGGGACGGCCGGGACGGCCGGGCGCCGGTGATGGCCTGCGCCGCGGGTCCGGGCCCAGCGGCCCGGGCCGGACGGGTCGGACGGGTCGGCGTGGCGGCGGGCGCCGGTCATCACGCCGGCTGGTTTGCGGCCGGCGGGTGGGGTCCTGCGGTGTCACGGGGTGTACCCCGGGATATTGATTTCCGCGTCGGACCTGGAAACCTTCCCGGTGACGATCTTCCCGTTCTTAAGGTTGACGAAGCGCAGGTCCGGGTTCTGCCGCATGCCGAGCCGCTGGGCCTCCTGGGCGATGACGGCCGGGTTGGCCGCCTTCGCCACCGCGTTGGTGAGCGTCTGCTCTTGCCGGGCCAGGCTGGCGTTCTGCTGCTGCAGGCTGGTGATCTGGAACGCCCCCTGCGCCAGCGTGGTGCTGATCACCAGCAGTGAGACCAGCGCACCGCCGAGCAGCCCGACGAGCAGCAAGATGAACGGTGTCCGGGGCGAGCGCCGGCGCGGCTTGGATCCTGGGGCGCCGGCCGGCCCGGGGACCGGCCGTGGAGCCGGCCCGACGACGGGCCCGGCAAGGGGCCTGGTGTGGCGGGGGGATGGTGCTAGCCCGGGGGGGCGACCCCCCGGAACCCCCCGATCACGGGGGGGCTGCCCGCCCCCCCGTACCCCCCTGGGGGCCCCTACGGGGCCCGGGGGGGCCGCCTTGGCGGCCCGGGTACGGGTTCCTCTTGGCGGCATTGTGCCTGTGGGCATGTCATTACCCCCTCGGGTCATGCTGCTTCCCTGATGCGTTCTGCGGCGCGCATCCGGGCGGAGGCCGCGCGCGGGTTACCGGTGACTTCTTCGCTGTCCGGGCGTTCGGCGCCCCTGGTGAGCAGGCGGAACTGGGGTGCCGCCGCACTCGCGGGCACCGGTAGGCCGGGCGGGCTCTGATCGGCGGACAGGCGCACGAGCTCCCGCTTGACGATGCGGTCCTCCAGGGAGTGGTAGGCCAGTACCACCACGCGGCCGCCGGTGGCCAGCACGCCTAGGGCGGCCGGCAGAGCCCGGCGCAGCGTGCCGAGTTCGTCGTTCACCTCGATCCGCAGCGCCTGGAAGGTGCGCTTGGCCGGGTTGCCGCCGGTGCGCCGCGTCGCCGCGGGTATCGCCTCTTTCACGATGGCGCTGAGCCGCTGGGTGGACGTGATCGGCGCCCGGTCGCGCTCGCGGGCCACCGCGCCGGCGATCCGCTGAGCGAAACGTTCCTCGCCGTACTCGCGAAGCACCCGGGCGAGCGCGGCAGGCGGGTAGCCGTTGACGATGTCCGCGGCGGTGAGGTCCCTGGTGCGATCCATCCGCATATCCAGCGGAGCATCCTGGGCGTACGCGAAGCCGCGGTCGGGGTCGTCGAGCTGCGGCGAGGACACGCCGAGGTCGAAGAGCAGGCCCATGGCGCGGGCCGGGCCGGCCTTGGGGATGGTGCCCAGGATGGCCGGGATCTCGTCGTACCTGGCGTGCACCAACCTCACCCGGTCGGCGTAAGGGGCGAGCAGCTCGCGGGCCGCCTCGATCGCGGCGACGTCAGCGTCGATGCCGACAAGCAGCATCCCGGGACAGGCCTCGAGCAGGGCCCGGGCGTGCCCGGCCCGGCCCAGGGTGGCGTCCACCAGCACGGCGCCTTCGGCGGCCAGAGCGGGCGCAAGCAGGGCGGTGACACGACCGGCGAGCACCGGTTCGTGTCGTGCCCTGTCCAACCTGTCCCCTTCCTGCCATGCGGTGCTGCTGTTCCTGCTCCGGGTCCTGCGGTTGTTCTCGGGGGCTGGCGATCCCTCCGCCGGTCCCCATCTGCTGACGCCGGCTGGCACCGGGGAAGTGATGCCAGCAGGGAACGGCGGATGGGGACCGGCCTACGGGAGCTACAGGATTCCCGGGAGCACCTCCTCGGCGGCTTCGGCGAACGAGTCCTCTTGCGCGGCGAGATAGGTCTCCCACGCTTGCGTGTCCCAGATCTCCAGGCGGGTGTTCGCGCCGATCACTACGCAGTCCCGCTGCAAGCCGGCGTAGGCGCGCAGCGCAGCCGGGACGGTGATCCGGCCCTGCTTGTCGGGAAGCTCATCGGAGGCGCTGGCGAAGAAGACGCGGCTATAGTCCCTGACCGACTTGGCGGTCACCGGCGCGGTGCTGAGCGCCTCGGTGATGCGGGCGAACTCCTCCTGCGGGAAGACGAACAGGCACCGTTCCTGTCCTTTGGTGATCACTACTCCCCCAGCGAGCTCATCTCGGTACTTCGCAGGCAGGAACAACCGGCCCTTCTCATCCAGCCGCGGGGCGTGAGTACCAAGGAACACAGGTGCCCACCTCCCGCCGCCTATCCTCCACTGCGCTCCACTGTACCCCACATCTCCCCACCGTCAACGCTTAAAATGCTCAGATCGCCCCTGTAGCCCCACTGAACCGCCAGGTAGACGCGGTGGAGCGAAGTGGAGGAGGGGGTGGAGCAAAGTGGGGGATCCAGGATGGCTCCGGGCGAAGCGGAACGACGGCCAAGCCCGGGCGGGGTCGCCATCGCGCTGCGGTTAGGTCACGATGGGATTGCCGTTGTACGCGGGAATGCGGGGTTTGACGAAGATGCTTCGCCAGCGTCGCGCGTTCGGCGGAGAAAGACGTACTGTAGCGTTACGGCGGCTAACCGGGGCACGAGGTGACAGGACACCCCAGCTGGCCGGGTAGTGCGCGCCAGCGCCTTCGAGGAGGCCACGTGGTACTGGATACCGGAAGGCAGACCGGGAGCCAGATCGATGATCTAGTGCCGGCCGCACGCAGGATCGGCAAGGCCATCGAGTCGGTGATCGAGGGCAAGCGGGATGCCATTCAGCTCACCCTGGCCGTGCTGCTCGCCGAGGGGCACCTGCTCATCGAGGACGTGCCCGGAGTGGGCAAGACGATGCTGGCCAAGGCCCTGGCCAAGGCCATTGACGGCACCGTCCGCCGGGTCCAGTTCACGCCGGACCTGCTGCCGAGCGACATCACCGGGGTCAGTGCCTATAACCAGGAGAGGCGCGATTTCGAGTTCAGGCCTGGACCCGTGTTCGCCAACATCGTGCTCGGCGACGAGATCAACCGGGCCTCCCCGAAGACTCAGTCCGCGCTGCTCGAATGCATGGAAGAGCGTCAGGTCACCGTCGACGGTACGACCTATTCGCTGCAGGAACCGTTCATGGTGATCGCGACCCAGAACCCGGTGGAGATGGAGGGCACCTACCCGCTTCCCGAGGCGCAGCGAGACCGGTTCACCGCACGCATCTCACTGGGCTACCCGCTCCCCGCCGCCGAGCGGGAGATGCTCGACAACCACGGCTCCAGGTCGCCGCTTGACCAGCTCAGCCCGGTCGCGCGGGCGAGCGACGTGCAGGAGCTTGTCGTCGCGGTGCGCGGAGTCCTGGTGTCCGACCAGGTCAAGGACTACATCATCAGCCTCGCCAACGCCACCAGGACCTCACCCGAGATCCGCCTCGGCGCCTCGCCGCGGGCCACGCTGCACCTCCTGCGGGCCAGCCGGGCCTGGGCCGCCCTGGACGGACGGGACTACGTGATCCCCGACGACGTACAGCGGCTGGCCCGGCCGGTGCTGGCGCACCGGCTGCTGCCCACGGCAGAAGCCATTGTCGAGCGGCACCTGCCCGAGCAAGTCGTGGACAGGATCGTCGCGCAGCTCCCCCTGCCTAGGCGCTGAGCCCGGGTGGGCGGCTCTAGCACGAACCGGTAAGGAGGGCCATGCGGGCGCTACTCAGCTCGCTGACCACGAGGGGCAGGTCGTTCATGGCCGCGGGCGGCGCGGCCGTGGTGTGCGGCCTGGCCATCCCCGAGCCCGATCTGGTCCGGGTGGGCGCGCTGCTCGTCATCTTGCCGCTCGTGTCCGGGCTGATCGCGCGCAGATCCCGTTACCGCCTGTCCTGCAGCCGCAGGCTCGATCCGCCGCGCGTGCCCGCCGGGCAGCTCAGCGTGGTGACGGTGCGGGTGGAGAACGTCTCGCGGCTGCGCACGAGCGTGCTGCTGGCCGAGGACGTGACCCCGTACTCGCTGGGCAGCAGGCCGAGGTTCGTGCTGGACGAGATCGAGGCGAGCGGGCACCGGGAGCTCAGTTACCAGATCCGTTCCGACACCCGCGGCAAGTTCACCATCGGCCCGCTCCGGGTCCGGGTGGCCGACGCGTTCGGGCTGGTCGAGATCAGCCGCTCGTTCAGCACGACGAGCACGCTCGTGGTCACGCCGAAAATAGTCCCGCTACCACGGGCGTCGGCCCCGAGCAGCTGGCTCGGCGAAGGTGATGGCGGGATGCGGACCATATCGGCCATCGGCGAGGACGACGCGGCCCCGCGGCTGTACCAGGACGGGGACGGGCTGCGCCGCGTGCACTGGAAGTCGACGGCGCGGTACGGCCAGCTAATGGTCCGCCGCGAAGAACACCAGTGGCGGAACAGCGCGTCGGTCTTCCTCGATACCCGCCGCTCCGCGCATTCGGGCCGGGGTCCCTCCGCGACGTTCGAGTTCGCCGTCAGTGCGGCCGCCTCGATCGGCGCGCACCTGTCCGGCGAAGGCTTCCGGGCCAGGCTTATCACCGGGGCCGGCGAAATGGCACCCCGCGGCACCTTCCAGGACACCCTGCTGGACATGCTCGCGGTCATCAACCCGTCGAGCGATGCCAGCATCCGGCCCGGCACGTCGGCACTGGCCAACGCGGGCGGCCAGCTGATCGCCGTGATCGGGCGGCTGTCCGACGACGATGCCAGCCAGCTGGCCGCGAGCAGGCGCGGGAACGCGCCCGCGATGGCCCTGCTGCTTGCGGTCTCCGCGTGGGCGGCGGACGCGGTTCCCGAGGACACCGCGCGAACGGCGGAGATCCTGGCCGCCGCGGGCTGGCGGGTCGCCGTGATGACCGCGAGCACGCCGCTCGCCTCGGCCTGGCAGCAGTTGCACAGGCCCGCTGACCGGCCGCTGCCCGTGGGGGGTTTTCACAGCACAGGATCTCCGAGCTCGGGGGATTCCGGAGGTGAGGCCACATGACACTAGACCGCCGGATGACCGTGACCGCCGCCATCGCGGTGGTGCTCACGTCCACCGTCTTGTACCCGGTGTTCACGGACTCGGTGTGGTTCGCCGGCTCGATGGGCGCGGTCCTCGTCGTCGCCCTGGTCGGCGCGCTGACCAGGCTGCGGTCCCTGCCTGTGCTGGTGTGTCTGGCGGCCGGCGTGGTCGGCCTGGTGCTGTACCTGAACCTGGTGTTCGAGGCCCGCTATTCGCTGCTGCTCGTGATACCCACCCCCACCTCGATCCGCCACCTGTGGGACCTGGTAGGAATCGGGTTGAGCGACTCCAGAAGGTACGCGCCCCCGGTGCCGAACCTGCCTGGCCTGCTGTTCCTGACCGAGGCCGGGGTAGGTATCGCCGCGGTGGCGACCGACCTGATCGCAGTCCGGCTGCGGTCGACCGCGCTGGCCGGGCTCCCGCTGCTCGTGCTGTTCACCGTGCCGGTGATGGTGAACGCACCGCACAGCCAGCTGGCCACCCCGCTGGTCTTCTGCCTGGCCGGGGCCGGGTACCTGGCCATGCTGAGCGCGGACGGGCGCGAACGGATCCGGGTCTGGGGACGGCTGGTATCACTGTGGCGCACCACGTCGCCGCAAGACCTCGCGGCGGGTCAGCCTGGTGCGGACGCTGGCTCTGGCTCTGGCGTGGGCTTGGGCGTGGACGGCTTGCGGGTTGGCGGTGCCGGGCCGGGGCCGGACACCCGGCTGCTGGCCGCGGCCGGCCGGCGGGTCGGGCTCGCCTCGATCGTGCTGGCGCTGTGCGCTCCGCTGCTGGTGCCGGGGCTGCACCCGAGCAAGGTCTTCACCTCGGGGCCTGGCATCGGCGGGACCGGCGGCGGCACCGGGCCGCTGTCCCTGACCAGCGCCTTGTCGCAGGCCGTCAAGGAGCTCCAGGAAAAACGCCCGAACGTGGTGTTCACCTACACGACCAACGCGTCGGCGAGCGCGGAGAGCGACGACGCGCAGTACTTCAGGCAGTACGTGTTCGACACCTTGAATGACGGCACAGGGAATACCGATCCCGGCTGGCTGGTGACCAACTACGGTAACGGAGCCGTGCCGACCACCGCGTCGCTGCCCGTGCCGCAGGGGCTTTCGAACGCCGCGGCGCCGCAGGTGCTGACGACCACCGTGACCCTGGTCGCAACCCTTCCCGCCGCCAGCTCGCAGCCGGCCTTCCTGCCGCTGGTCTACCCGGCCACCGCCGTCGCGGTCAAGGGAAAGTGGCTGGCCGACCAGGACCTCATGATCTACTCGAGCGGCGGTGCCAGCACCGGCCAGAGCTACACCGAGCGAAGCCTCAACGTCGACCCGTCTCCCGCCCAGCTCAAGCAGCTCGGCCCGCTGACGACCACGCCGGGCCTGGCCGCGGACCTGGCCCTGCCCGGCTCGTACAAGACGCCGGCGCTGGAAAGGCTGGCGAAAAAGTACGCGAGCGGCCAGAAGACCGAGATCGGCGAGATGAACGCGCTGGCCGACTGGCTCTCAGGATCGCAGTTCGGTTACAGCCTCTCCGGACCGGTGTTCGACACCGCGAACGGCCTGCTGACGTTCCTGACCCAGACCAGAACCGGCTATTGCGTGCAGTCCGCGTACGCGATGACCGTGCTCGCCCGCTTGCTGGGTGTGCCGGCGAGGTTTGTCGTCGGCTACACGGCAGGTACCCGGGTCAAGGGCAACGAGTACAAGGTCATGAACACCGACGCGCACGCGTGGACAGAGGTGTACTTCCCGACCTTCGGCTGGCTCCGGTTCGAACCCACGCCCGCCGGCCAGGGCACCGCACACGCCACGAACTACATGGACAACGCATCGGGAACCAGCCATATCGACACCGGTGGTGTCCCGATCGACAAGGCGACGGCACCGGTCGGCACGCCGAGCTCGAGTCCGGCCCAGAAGTTCCGGAGTGGCCAGCAGGACGACACCGGCGCGCTCACTCCGCTGTCCGGCAAGGCAGCGGGGACGCCGTGGGCGGCGACCGCCCTGGCCGTGATCGCGGCGATCGCGCTGGCCTGCGGGTTCATCGCCATGGTGGCCCCGCCGAGGCAGCGGGCCCTGGCCGGATCCGCCAGCTCGCGCCGACGGCGCAGACCGGTCAGCGCCACCTCCGTGACGCTGGTCCTGGTGGCGGCGGCGCTGATCGCGCTGGCGCTGTACCGGTTGTTGTCCCGCACCTCCGGCCTGCGCCTCAGCGCGGGCTGGGCCACGGTCGGCATCGCCTTCGGCGTCGCCGCCGCGCTGGCGCTGATCGCGCCCTCGACGATCCGGCTGGTGCTCAGGCGCGGACGCTGGATGCGCGCCGATGACGACGCGAGCCGGGCCCATGTCGCCTGGCGGGAATTGCGCGACGACCTCACCGACCTAGGAGTGGGCTGCCGGGCTAGCGACCCGCCGCGGACGCTGGCCCAGCGCGTCACCGCCGAGCTGCCCGAACCGGCCGCCGGCGCGATCCGCAGGCTCGCGCTGGCGGAAGAACGCGCCACCTATGCGGCGCGCCCATCCGGATCGGAGCAGCTGCGGCAGGACGGCAGCACGGCGCGGCGCGGCCTGGCCGCCTCCGTGGGGCGCCGTGCCCGCTGGCGAGCGCGGCTTTTCCCCATTTCCGTCATGACCACCCTGGCCGATCTAGCCGCCGCAGTCCCGGACGCGCTGGTGACCAAGGCGCAAGGGAGTCGATGGCACATAGGGTCCCGTAGAAGGGATGCAACGGCACATCGAGTACCTTCTCGGTGACCTCCGCGGGCTAACCGCCGGGGGTCAGAGGTCGAGGATCAGGGTGATCGGGCCGTCGTTGAGGAGGGCGACCTTCATATTGGCGCCGAAGACGCCGGTTTCGACGCGGGCCCCGAGGTCACGCAGGGCCGATACCACGGCGGCGACGAGCGGTGCGGCCACCGCGCCGGGCGCGGCGGCCGACCAGGACGGACGGCGCCCCTTGGCCAGGTCCGCGTAGAGGGTGAACTGGCTGATCACGAGCAACGGCGCGGCCACGTCCGAGCAGGACTTCTCTCCGTCGAGAATCCGCAGGCCCCAGAGCTTGGCGGCGAGCTTGACGGCCTGCTCGGGGGTGTCCTCGTGGGTAATGCCGACCAGGACCAGGAGACCAGGTTCGTCGATCGCGCCCACGACGTGCCCGTCCACGGTCACGCTGGCCCTGCTCACTCGCTGCACGACCGCCCGCATAGGACGGCAGAGTACCTCGCGCCGGCGAGTACCGGTCAGGCGGGCCGCCCGGAATCGACCGCCGAGCCGGCCGCCGAGCTGACCGCCGGCCTACATCCTGCGGTCACCTTCCTGGCGCCGCTTCCAGCGCTCTTCCATCCGCTCCATCATCCGGGCCCGTCTGGTCAACCCCGCGCGGCTGGGCTTGGCGACCGGGCCGACGGACTTGAGCTTGGCGCGTGCGGGCCGCACCCTGGCCGCATGCCGCCGCCAGAGGATCAGCGCCCACAGCAGCGATAGCAGCACGACGGCCGCCCCAGCCGCCTCAAGGTACACATGACGAGTCACTATTCCCGCCACGAGCAGCCCGGCACCGATCAGCACGCCGACGAAGTCCTGTACCAGCTTGCGCTTATAGTGCACGCGCGGATCACTGGAGCGCACAAGGCGCCCGAACTTCGGGTCCTCCTTATAAAGCGCTTGCTCGATCTGCTCCAGCTGGCGCTGCTCGTGTTCAGAGAGCGGCACGACGCCTCCCATAAAAAACCTTGCGCCCGGCACGTGTGCGGTGACCGGTTCACCTCACATACCCGGTTCAATTTCCAGAATACGAGCGTTGACACTCTCCGTGGAAGGGCGGACCCCCTACCTGGTCAGAAAGCTTCCTCCGACGGCCGCTCCGGGTCCTCTACCAAGGCGGCCGGACGGACCGCGCTTGACCCGAATCGCCTGGTAATCCTATCGACCGCCCGCTCGGCTTCTCGCCAGCCGACAGGCCGGTCATCGAACGTTAGCTGGGCATTTGCGCCGGTCGCAGGCACCAGCCCCGCCACCCGGACACCGAGCAGCCGCAGCTGCGCACCACGGTCGAGACCGGCCGACTCATAGAGTGCGCACGCTGTGGCGTAAATCTCATGCGCGACATCGGTCGGATAGGCGAGCGTCCGGGATCTGGTCATTGTCTTGAAGCTGGCGAGCCGGATCTTGACCGAGATCGTCCGCGCCGCGCACCCGCTGCCCCGCAGGCCGTGCGCGGTCCGCCCGGAGAGCTTGAGCAGCTCGCGCCTGATCTGCTCCGGGTCATCGATGTCGGTGGCGAAGGTCTCCTCGGCCCCGATGCTCTTCTCGGCGACGCGGGGCGTCACCTGACGCTCGTCCCGGCCCCACGCCAGGGCGTGCAGGTGCGAGCCCTGCGCGACGCCGAGCTCGTGCTGCAGGGAGGCCAGCGGGGTGTGCGCGATATCGCCCACGGTGCGCAGCCCCAGCCGGGATAGCGTCTCCCCGGTTCGCTCCCCGACACCCCACAGCGCGGCGACCGGCAGCGGGTGCAGGAAGCCGAGGACCCCGTCTCGCGGGACCACGAGCAGCCCGTCCGGCTTGCAGCGGGCGGACGCGATCTTGGCCACGAACTTGGTCGGCGCGACCCCGACCGAGCAGGTGATGCCCTGCTGCCTCACGACCTCGGCCCGGATGTGGCTGGCGATCCCGGCGGATGCGCCGAGCCGCCGGAGTGCGCCGGAGACATCGAGGAAGGCCTCGTCGAGCGCCAGCGGCTCCACTTCTGGGGTGACCGTGCCGAAGATGGCCATGACCTCCTTGGACACGGCGGCGTACACCCGGTGCCTGGGGGCCACGAACACCGCCCGCGGGCACATCCGCTGGGCCCGGCCCACTGGCATCGCCGAGCGCACCCCGAACGCCCGGGCCTGGTAGGAGGCGGACAGCACCACGCCGCGGCCGCCGGTCCCGCCCACCACGACCGGCTGGCCGGCGAGCTCGGGCCGATCCCTGACCTCGACGCTGGCGTAGAAGGCGTCCATGTCCACGTGCAAGATGTGGCAGCCCGTGTCGTCGGCGGCTCCCATCACGGTCAGCGGTGGCCGAGCACGTGCAGCTGAGCGGCGATGTCCCGTAGCGGCGGGGTCGCCGCGGCGGCCTCCTCGAGCGCGCGCAGCGCCTCGGCCGCACCGGCGTCGCCGTCGAGCAGCACGCCAGGCACCAGCCCGCCGAAGATGCGCAGCCCATGTGCCTGTCCGGCCCGCAACCCGGCCCCTTCGATCAGCGCGATCAGCGCGGGCAGCGTGAACCTCCGGGGCGGGCCGGCCTCGGCGCCGGGATCGAGCAGCTGCCTGGCTTCAGCGAAGCGGCCGGCCAGCGCCCGGTGCAACACCGCGGCCACCGCGTTGGAAGCGAGCACGCTGACGGTGGCGGACGGCCGCAGGACCGCGGCGATCGCCGTCATCGCGTCGGCCGGCGAGTCGACGTACTCGAGCACGTTATGGCAGATGACGAGGTCTGCCGTCTTGGCCCCCGCCCCGGCGTCCAGGCTGGCGGCATCGCCCTGGACCGCGGTCAGCCGGGCACCCGCCTCGGCGGCCCGCCGCTGCGCCGCCGCGAGGGCGTCCGGGCTCGGGTCCACCACCGTGACATTGTGCCCCATGGCCGCGAACGGCACGGCCAGCCCGCCGGTACCGCCGCCGACGTCGATGATGTCCAGCGCCTGCCTGCCGGTCTCCGCCACCCGAGCGGACACCACGTCGCGCAGGACATCCCAGACCATGTCCCCTGCCGCCACGCCAGCCTCCTTGTCCAGGAGTCCAATGTAGTGCCGGCCACCAGCATTCCGCCGGCCTGCCGATGGCTACTTTGGGTTTACTGCCGATAACACATTGAACTTACCCGGCCAGCGGTACGTTCTACAGCCGTGCAGAACTCCCAGACTCTTCTTTCCGCCACCTGCCGGCAATCCCAGCGCGCTTGCTCATTGCCACCGTATGCTCATCGCCATGGCTGAGCACCTCGAGTTGCCTCGCCCCTGGCGGTTGATGCTGACCGCAGGATGGAACCTGGCCGAATCCCTCGGACTACCTGTGGCCGGTTACTTCCTCGGCGCGCAGCTGGGTGGCCGGGACGCTGGAATGGTGGCCGCGACGGCGGTGGTCTGGCTTACCGTCCTCGGCCGCAAGGTCGTGACCCACAGCGTCCCGGGGCTGCTCACGATCTCAGCCCTGGTGCTCACCCTGCAGACGGCCGTGGTGATCGCCACCGGGAGCGTGCTCTTCTTCCTGCTCCAGTTCCCGCTGGCCAACCTGGGCCTGTGCGTGCTGTTCGCCAGGACCGCGCCCACCCGTAAGCCGCTGGTGGCCCAGCTCGCCGCCGAGGTCGTGGCGCTCCGCCAGCCGTCGGCTCACCATGCGGGGCTGCACAGATTCTTCCAGGGCGCGACCTGGCTGTGGGCCGGGATCTTCGCGGTGTCGACGGTCGGCCTGGCGGTACTGATGGCGGTGGCCTCGGTCAGGGTGTTCCTGCTGCTCAGCACCGTCGTCACGATCGGCGGCACGGTGGCGGGCAGCTGCTTGTCCGCGTTCTGGTTCTTCCGGGTGCTGCACCGATTCGGTCTGCGCGTACGCTTTGCCCAGCCGCAGGGCTAGGTCGGCAGCGACGGCTTGAGCTCGGCGATACGGGCCAGCAGGCCGTTCACGAACGCGGGTGAGGCGTCGGTCGACAGGTCACCGGCGAGCAGGACCGCCTCGCTGATCGCGACCCCGTCGGGTACGTCCGGCGCCCAGAGCAGCTCGAAGACCCCGATGCGCAGCACGTTCCTGTCCACGGCGGGCATCCGGTCCAGGGTCCAGTCCTCGGAGCGGGAGGAGATCAGCTCGTCGATCTGCGCCGTGTGCACGGCCACGCCGCGAACCAGATCCGCGGCGTAGGCGGGCACCGGCGGGCCGCCCAGCGTGATCCGCTCGGCGAGCAGCTCAAGGACCGGCAAGCCCCGCAGCTCGGCCTCGAACAGGACGTCGAGCGCGCGCTTGCGCGCCTTGCTACGCGCGGACATGACAGGCCGGGGAAAAGGGGATCATCATCAGGCGCGGCCGAGGTACTGACCGGTCCTCGTGTCAACCTTGATCTTCTCCCCGGTCGAGATGAACAGCGGCACCTGGATCGTGGCGCCGGTCTCGAGCGTGGCCGGCTTGGTCCCGCCGGTGGAGCGGTCGCCCTGGATGCCGGGGTCGGTCTGGCTGATGGTGAGCTCGACCGCCGCGGGCAGGTCTACGTACAGCGGCGTGCCGTCGTTGAACGCGATGGTCACGGTCTGCTCTTCCAGCAGGTAGTTCGCGGCGTCCCCCACGACGGCGGCGTCCACGCGCGGCTGCTCGTAGTCCTGGGTATCCATGAAGACGAAGTCGCCGCCCTCGCGGTACAGGTACTGCATTTCCCGCCGGTCGACGTTGGCCACGTCAACCTTGACGCCGGCGTTGAAGGTCCGGTCTACGACCTTGCCCGACATGATGTTCTTCAGCTTGGTGCGCACAAAGGCGGGCCCCTTGCCGGGCTTGACGTGCTGGAACTCCACGACGGTCCAGAGGTTGCCGTCCAGGTTCAGCGTGATGCCGTTCTTCAGGTCGTTCGTGGTGGCCACGTTTGCGTCTCCAGGTTAAAGGACGAGAAGTTCTCTCGTAGTAGTCGTGAGAAGGCCCGTCCCGCCGGCCCCCACGACAAGAACGTCCTCGATCCGGACACCGCCCCTGCCGGGCAGGTAAACACCAGGCTCGACGGTGACTGGGACCCGGCTGGCCAGTTTACCCGTTCTGGCGTATCCGATCACCGGGGCCTCGTGCACCTCGAGCCCGATGCCGTGCCCGAGGCCATGACCGAAGTGCTCCCCGTGCCCGGCATCGCGGATCAGGTCGCGCGCGGCCGCGTCCACATCCCCGACATCGGCGTCCGGGCGGGCCGCGTCGCGTCCGGCTCGCTGCGCAGCCGCGACAAGCTCGTAGATCTCCCGCTGCCAGCCCGCGGGCTGGCCGAGCGCGACGGTCCTGGTCATGTCCGCGTGATACCCGCCGTACCGCGCGCCGAAGTCCATCGTGATCAGGTCGCCGCGGCGCATCGGCCGGTCGGTCGGCGCGTGATGAGGGATGGCGCCGTTCGGGCCGCTGGCCACGATGGTGCCGAAGGCCGGCCCCTCCGCGCCCAGGTCGGTCATCCGCGCATCGAGCGCCGCGGCCAGCTGGCGTTCGGTCACGCCCGGCCTGATCAGCGCGAACACGTCGGCGATGGCCTGGCAGCTGATCCGGCAGGCGGTCGCGAGCAGCTCGAGCTCGGACGGATCCTTCACCGTCCTCAGCTCTTCAATTTTCCGGCCGAACGGAACGGCGTTCACGCCCGGCGCCTTCGCTATCAGCTCCGCGTGGCGTTCGACGGTCATCTCGTGCGCCTCGAAGGCCACGGTACGCAGCCCGCGGCTGGCCAGCTGGCTGGCCAGCCGCGGCTCGACGAACCGCTCGACGATCAGCTCGAGGTCCGGGCAGTCCCGCTGGGCCGCCAGCGCGTACCTGGAGTCGGTGGCCAGGACCGGTGCCCCGCTGGCCGGCAGCAGCAGCGCGGCGTTGGAGCTGGCCAGGCCGGTGAGGTAGCGGACATTCGGACCCGAGGTGATCAGCGCCGCGTCGGCACCAAGCTCGGCAATTTTCTCCTGCGCCCGGTCCCGGCGAGCGGCGTGTATCTCGGCCATGCCCGAACTCTACGCCGGTGTGGCCGGTCCACCCGAGGTGCGCTAACCGGCGAGGGCCCGGACCTCCTCGATGAGCCGGACCCGGGCCTCGTGGGTGGGCGCGAGGGGGGTGACGAGCAGGGTGGTCACGCCCGCCTCACGGTAGGCGGCCACCCGCTCCCGCACGTACGACGCCGGGCCGATCAAGGAGGTCCGCTCCACCAGCTCTGCGGGCACCAGGGACTCGGCCTCGGCCTTGCGGCCGTCCAGGTAGGCGTCCTGGATGGCCTCGGCCTCCTCGTCGTAGCCGAACCGGCGGGCCAGGTCGTTGTAGAAGTTTCGGCCCTTGGCCCCCATCCCGCCGATGTACAGGGCCAGCTCAGGGCGGCCGCGATCGCGCAGCGCCGCGACGTCCTCGCCGATCGCCAGCGGCGCGCTGGCGATCACGTCAAGCGAGCCGAGCCCGGGGTCGCGCTTGGCGGTCCCGTCGGCGACCGCGCCGCCCCACGCGTGGGCGGCCTTCTCCGGCAGGTAGAAGATCGGCATCCAGGATTCGGCTAGCTCGGCGGCGAGCTCGACGTTCTTCGGGCCGATGGCGGCCAGGGCGATCGGGATCCGGTCCCTGACCGGGTGGTTGATCAGCTTGAGCGGCTTGCCCAGCCCGGTCCCCCCTTCGAGCGGTAGCTGGTAGTACCGGCCCGGAAAGGCCAGCCGCTCGCGGCGCCAGACCATCCGGCAGATCTCGATGACCTCACGGGCCCGGCCGATCGGTGCGTCGTAGGGCACGCCGTGCCAGCCCTCGATCACCTGCGGGCCGGACGCGCCCAGTCCGAGGGTGAACCGGCCGCCTGAGACGAAATCCAGCCCGGCCGCGGTCATCGCGGTCAGCGCAGGGGTGCGTGAGTACAGCGGCAAGATGCCCGAGGCGATCTGCAGCCGCTCGGTTTTCGCCGCCATGAAGCCCAGCTGGCTCACCGCGTCGAAGCTGTACGCCTCGGGCACGAAGACGATGTCCAGTCCGGCCTTCTCGTAGTCAGCCAGTTCCACTACGGTCTCGGCGAAACCGCCCGCGTAGCTGAGAAACATCCCTATCCGCATGCGATCGCACCTTCCCGGTCCTGCCCTGGCCACTAACAGGAGAGTAGCGGAGGGCCGCGGGGCGGGTTCGCCGGGCCGCGGCGGCCTTCAGCTTTCCCGCATACTTACTGCAACATACTCTGATCAGCGCAGGTCATCCTCAGCACCATGGGGGAAAACCGCGCTGCGGGAGCGCCGCGCATGACGGGGGATACCGCCGGTGAAGCGCCAGCGAGTTTGCTGCTGCTGGCCGGCCACGGCCAGCAGCAGCCGATATCACGCGACTGCATCGTCGAGATCACCGTGCCGGTATACAACGAGCAGAAAATCCTGGCGCCCAACATCCGCCGGCTGCACTCGTACCTGACCGGCAACCTTCCCTTTCATTTCGTCATCACCATCGCCGACAACGCGAGCACCGACGGCACCCTCGCGCTGGCACGGCAGCTGAGCGCGGAACTACCCGAGGTCAGGGCGGTGCATCTGGACCGCAAGGGCCGCGGGCTCACGCTCCGCCATGTCTGGAGCCACAGCGACGCCGACATCGTGGCCTACATGGACGCGGACATGTCCACCGGCCTGGATGCATTTCTCCCGCTCATCGCCCCGCTGCTGTCCGGTCACAGCGACCTGGCCACCGGCAGCCGCCTGGCGCACGGCGCCACGGTGGTGCGCAGCGCCAAACGGGAGATCATTTCGCGCTCGTACAACCTGCTGCTGCGGACTGTTCTTTCGGCCCGGTTCACCGACGCCCAGTGCGGGTTCAAGGCCGGCCGCGCTGAGGTCATCAGGGCGCTCCTGCCCGAGATCAAAGACGACGCCTGGTTTTTCGACACGGAACTTCTGATCGTGGCCCAGCGCAAGGGGCTTCGTATCTACCAAGTTCCCGTGGTGTGGACGGAAGACCCCGACAGTAAAGTGGACATCGCCCACACGGCACTGGCCGACCTGAGGGGCGTCGCGCGGCTCCGCTTTACGTCCCGCACAAGGCGCGGGATCCCCGAGGGCCCCGGAATCGGCCGCCCATCGGCGCCGACGCAACTAAATGCCCCGGAGCAGCCTCGATGACCACCCGGCTGACCACGACCGACTCCGCCGCCGAGCCGGGGCGGCCGGCCCGCGGTCGGCTCAGACGGCCGGTGCTCGGCCGTCCGTCCGATCCGCGTTGGGCGCGGCCGGCCTTGTGGGCGATTCTCATCCTGGCGGCGATTCTGTACTCCTGGGACCTGTCCCGCAACGGCGACGCGAACGCGTTCTACGCGGCCGCGGTCATGTCCGGGACGGAAAGCTGGAAGGCGTTCTTCTACGGTTCGCTGGACTCGGCCTCGTTCATCACGGTCGACAAGCCGCCTTTCGCATTCTGGGTGATGGGCATCTCCGGTCGTATCTTCGGATTCAACAGCTGGAGCATGCTCCTCCCCCAGGCCGCCGAGGGCGTCGCCGCGGTCGCCGTCGTGTACGCCGCCGTGCGGCGCAGCGTCGCCGGCCTGACCGGCGAGCGCGGCGCGTTCGTGGCCGGCCTGATCGCCGCGCTCGCCCTCACCCTGACGCCGATGGTGGTGGCGATCGACCGGGACAACA
>JBEKKH010000027.1:0-26640 GCA_050010815.1 Streptosporangiaceae bacterium
GGACGGATCCCGGTGACACCCGTGGTGGCTATGCGGCGCCCGTGCCGGTGGTGCAGCCTGCCCCGCAAGGACCGTGGTGGATCCGGGCTCCCGGGCGGACCCGAGCCACACCGAAGGTCCATCGTCGTTGCCCCAGCAACCACAATGGTCCATCGTCGTGGCCAGGGGAAGGGGTTCCGCTGCGGCTGGAAGCGGGGGCGAACGGTACCTGCCATGTAACTAGTCCGCCGATACCGTATAGTTCGGTTTCGTGATATCCAAAAATGAAGTAAATGATTCGGGCGATTCCGGCGAGGGGCAGGCCGGGTACGGGGACGGTCTGCCGGGGCCGGTGCTGGCCCTGCAGAAGACCACGCACCACACCCTGCACGCACTGGGTACGGCACTGGCCGACCTGAACCTCAACGGGGCCGAGATCAACGCGCTGGCCAATCTCGGCGACGGGGGTACGGTCAACGTCCGCCAGCTGAGCGAGCGGACCGGGACCAAGGGCAGCACCCTCACCGGCGTGCTTGACCGGCTAGAGAACCGCGGTTACCTCAGCAGAGAGCTCGACCCGGCCGACCGCCGTTCATTCCGGCTGCCCCTGACCGAGCCGGGTCAGGCCGTGGCCATGCGCGTGCTCGCCGCCGTGTCGGACCTGGAACGCCAGGCGCTGGCCCGTCTGTCCGCCACCCAGATCGCCGGCTATCACGCCGTCATCACCGCACTGCAGGAGGTCTGCTGATGCCACACCACCCGATGCCATCGGGAGCGCATGGCTCCCCCGACGCCGAACTCGCCGCGATCCTGCCCGCGATCACCGGCCCTTCGGGGCAGTTCCGGCACCGTCAACACATCAACCTGGCCTTCCTCGCGGTGCGGCGTTACGGCATGCCCGACGCCACCGGCAAGATCTGCACCTGGATCCGGCAGATCGCCGCGTACGAGCGGGCGCCGCAGAAGTACCACTACACGGTTTCCCGCGCCTGGGTCGAGCTCGTCGCCCACCACCTCGCCGAGGACGCCGAATGCGCCGACTTCGAGGCCTTCGCCGCGCGTTATCCCGCGCTGCTGGACAAGCGCCTGCTCAGCCAGCACTACCGGTCGGCGACCCTGGCTGCCGAGCCGGCCCGGCACGGCTGGGTCGAGCCGGACCTGCGGCCATTTCCGCGCCGGTGAGGCCGGCCGCGGCCAGCTTGAGCTACCGCGGCCCGGGCGGCAGGCGGCGCGGGTCGGGCTGGCTCCTGCGGCCGCGTGGGAGGCAAACCGTGAGGACGAGCAGTACCGCGCCCCACGGGCCGGCGACCCAGACGGGCCAGGGGTAAACCAGCTGCCCGGCGCTGGCGCAGACCAGGACCCAGATCACCACGTTGAGCGACACGACCGCTCCCCAGACGGTCCACACGACCTTGAGCGGATGCCCCGACTGGGACGGAGTAGCCGGCCGCCTCACCGCCGGGGCGACGGGCGCCGCTGGTCCCGGCCGAATCACCGGGCTGCTCTCGGGCAGATCCGCATACAGCGGGGTGAGTTCGCCGTAGGTCACGGCCTCCGACGCCTGGCCCATGCGATCGAGGTACTCGTCCATCTTCAGGCGACCCTCGTCGAGCGCGGTACGCAGGCGCTGGATCACCTCCTGCCGGTCGGCATCGGAGGCCCGCATTTTCTCGTGATCAGCCATAGCGACCCTTCGCCCCGATTACCCGGCCCTAGCATCTCAAAGAATAGGCACAAGCGCGGCTGCGGCCGTCGGGGGGCTGGCGCGGGAGGAGTTGCGGCTGCGAGCAGAACGTCCTACCCGCAGCCGGCCGGCCGCCGTAAGGTGAAGGAAACCGCAGCTGTGTCGAAGGAGGAGCGCGATGACGCGCACGCCCGAGGAAGTGTTCAAGCACCACGCCCAGGCCCTTGGCGCGGGGGACCTGGAGGGCATCGTCGCTGACTACGCCGACGACGCCGTTTTCATCTCCCCCGCGGGCATCAAGCGGGGCAAGGACGGCATCCGCGAGGCTTTCACGCAGTTGCTCGCCGATGTGCCCGATGCCGCCTGGACTCTGAAGACACAGCTCTACGACGGCGACGCGCTCTTCCTGGAATGGGCCGCCGACGCAGGCGCCACCAGGGTGGACGACGGCATCGACACATTCGTGTTCCGCGACGGCCAGATCCGGTTGCAGACCGTCCGCTACACGCTGCTGCACACGTAAGTGCACTAGGCCCGCGCGATCAGGGCGGTGACCTGATCGGCCAGCGGCACGGAGGCCGACAGGCGGTTATCGATGGTGGCATGCGGGGCGGCCGGCTCGGCACCGAGCCGCATGTAGGCGCCGAACTGGGCGAAGTCCGCCAGCTTGGCCGCGTCCCGGTCGAACCCGCGCGCCACGAGCCGCTGACGCAAGGTCGCCTCGTCTGACCTGATCCAGACCAGGTGAACGGGCCCGCCGCCGAGCTCGGCGACCCAGGACCGCCACCGCTGCCCGTCGTGGATCTGCCCGGTGAACGGGCCGGAGAGCAAGACCGGGCAGCCGTGCGCGCGGATCTCCCGTGCGGTCGCGGTCATCCCGGCGTACTCGTGGACCTTGATGTGCTCGTCGTACCACGGCCCCTCGCGCTCTTTCGCGGGGCGCTGCGCGGACGTCAGGATAGCCGCCACGAACGACTCGTACATCGTGTCCTTGTCGAGGAGGGCCGGCGTCGGCGTGAGTCCGGCGAGCAGAGCGTCCGCGACGGTGCTCTTCCCGGCGCCGGGCGGCCCTGCCACCACCCAGGCAGGTGCAGGAGTGCTCATAAGGCCAGGATGGCCTAGCCGTCCGAAGGCACGTAGACCGGGTCTTCCGATCGAGGGAAGAATGAGATTCATGACGGAGATGGCTTCGCTAGTCCTGTTCGCGGTTGATCCGACGGCGACGGCGGCGTTCTATCGTTGCCTCGGCCTGGAACTGGACCATGAAGACCACGGCGAAGGTCCGCTGGCCGACGTGAGCGCGCCCGTACTTACCGCTCATGAGGTGATGCCCTGGGGCTGCCGCGTGGTGGCCGAGGATCCTGACGGCCGCGCGGTCGAGATCAACCAGCGCCACCACTGTCCCGGCAAGTTACTGGAGTCGGTCAGGACGCATCCTCTGCCGCCAGCCTGCTGACCGACGGCGAGACGTGGCGCGACGGAGTCTGGGCCCGGAGTGAGGGGTGGTGGTAGCAAGGCACGAGAATCGGCAGGCGCGCGGGCATCGTATCGTCGAGAGATGCGGGTGCACGAGATGATCGTGGCCGAGCGGCAGCACATGGCCGACCTGATCGCCGGCCTCAGCGAGGAGCAACTGGCGCGGCAGAGCCTGTGCGAGGCGTGGACGGTACACGAGGTCGGCGCGCATCTGGTGAGTTACCTGCGCTTCGGGCAGCCGAAAATCTACCTGTGCATGCTCGTCTACGCCGGCGACTTCGCACCTGGCAATGAACGGCTGGCCCGTCTGTATGCGCGGCGCTCCACGGCGGACCTGGTCGACAGCTTGCGCCGCCACGCCACGGCCAGGACCACGGTCCCCAGGTCCGGATACGACCCCGTGCTGGCCGACCTCGTCCTGCATGACCTGGACGTCAGGATCCCGCTCGGAATCGACCGGGTTATCCCGGAGGACCGTCTGGCGGTGACCTTCCATCATCTGGCCACCGCGCCGAGCCCCGGCTTCGCGGTCGGCGGGCGTCTCAGCGAACTGCGATTCGAGGCTGCCGACACCGGCTGGACATCGGGCCACGGCGCGCCGGTACGCGGCGAAGCCGAGGCGATAATCCTGGCGATGGCCGGACGCACCGTCGCCTTTCCGCGGCTGGACGGGGACGGCGTGGCCATACTCAGCGAACGGGTGAACCGGGCGTTGCCGATACCTGCGCACCAGCGGCTGATAAAGATGGCCACGACCGTCCTCCGCCCGTCCCAGCGCCGGGCACGCTACCTCGGTCCGCCGACGCTGACGTCATCATCGCGAGGCGGCGCGGAGGGCTTAGCCCAGCTGGAGATCGGGCCGGGGGGCTCCGGCGTTCGTCCGGGCACGGTTCTGGGAAGATGAACCACCGTCCGTTCGGAAGGAAAGATCGAAAAGCATGGCGGCCCTAAGGAGAATCTTGACGAAGCGAGCAGTCCTGGTGACGGGGGCGTCACGGGGCATCGGCCGGGCGGTCGCGCAGGCATTCGCGGAGCTCGGCGACCGGGTCGCGGTGCACCATCGCGATTCGGCCGGACTGGCCCAGGACGTACGGGCGGGGCTGCCGGGCAGCGGTCATACCGTCGTCCAGGCTGACCTGGCGGACGCCGAGGCCGTCCGGCGGATGGTCGACGCGGCCGCCGCTGACCTCGGCGGCCTGGACGTGCTGGTGAACAACGCCGGGATCTACCTGGGGCACCCGATCACCGAGGTGTCGTACCAGCAGTGGCAGGACGCGTGGCAGCAGACCCTGGGTGTCAACCTGATCGGCGCGGCCAACGCGACCTGGTGCGCCGTGCGGCACATGAGGGAAACCGGGGGCCGGATCGTCAACGTGACCTCGCGCGGCGCGTTCCGCGGTGAGCCCCGGCATCCGGCCTACGGGGCCAGCAAGGCGGGCCTGAACGCGTTCGGCCAGTCGATGGCGCGGGCCCTGGCCCCCCTGGGCATCTCGGTCGGCACGGTGGCGCCGGGCTACGTCGACACCGAGATGGCCGCAGCGGACCTGAATTCGCCGCGGGGGGCGGAGATCCGGGCCCAGAGCCCGTTCAACCGGGTCGCGACGCCCGAAGAGATCGCGGCGGCCGTCGTCTACCTGGCCTCCGACGCCGCCGAGTGGGCCAGCGGGACCATCCTCGACCTCAACGGAGCCTCCTACTTGCGGTAACCGCGGCCAAGAGCCCGCGTTCCCGGGCCGATACTCGCGACCAGCCCGGGAACGCTTAGATCACCTGGGCTAGCTGCTGATGTCGCTCGCGGAGAGCTGAACCACGTGCCACTCGCCACCGAGGCCGTCGCCCTTGGTGGCCAGCGGCTTGGCCCCGGCCAGGCGGTAAAGCGGCATACCGTCGTAGGTAATCTGCTCGACGCCGCCCGCGCCCTTGATCACTGCGAACGAGCCAGGGAAGGTGTCGGCCGGTCCGGCCTTGGGCACTCCGGTAACCGGCGGCCAGGTCGTGGCGCACGACCCGGTACAGGTCGGTGCGCCGCCCTTGGTGTCCTTGCTGTAGACGTAGACAACCTGACCGTTGGCCTCGGCCAGCACATAGCCGATGGCTGACTTCTGCACGATCAGGACGGTCGTACCCACCGCCGGGAACGATACCGTGCCGGTGCTTGGCTGCGGCCCCGCGCTGTGATGGGCGGTGGGCGTCGCCGACGGTGCGCTCGACCCGGACATGGTGGACTGGGCCGTACCGGAAGCCGTACCGGCGGCAGAGTTCGACGAACTCGATGACCCCCCGCACGCGGCTAGCAGCAGCACCAATGACCCGAGCCCGGTAGCTGCGGCCCACCCGGTTTTATGCATACATATCTCCTTCACAGGGGCGGCCCGTCCCCGGTTTGCCGCGGGGACAAGCCCGGAAACTTAGCAGAACGCTCTGGCCGTCACGCTGACCGGCGCGGGACGCTGGAACCTCCAGTGGCTCAGCCCGTCCTGATGTCACTCGCAGACAGCTTGATGACGTGCCACTCGCCGTCCGTGCCGTTTGCCTTGGTGGCCAGGATTTTCGCGCCCTTGAACGTGTAAAGCGGCAGGCCGTTGTAGGTGATCTGCTTGGCCCCGTTCGCGTCTGAAACCGTGCCGAGCGTGCCCGGCAGCTTGTCCGCCAAGCTGGCCACGGGCTTGCCCGTCACCGGCGGCCAGATCGAGGCGCAAGAGCCGGTGCAGGTGGGCTGACCGCCCTTGCTGTCCTTGCCGTACGCGTAGACGACTTGCCCATTGGCCTCGGCCAGCACGTAGCCGAGGGCAGACTGCTGCACGATCAGCACGATCGACCCCGGCGCAGGCAGGCCCGCCAACGCGGCGCTGGACGCTTGGCCGGTGGCGGCGGCAGTCGAGGTCGGCGTCGAGCTGCTCGAGGACGATCCCCCGCACGCGGCTAGCAGCATGGCCAGCGATCCGAGCCCGGCGGCTGCTGCCCACCCGGTCTTGCGCATAACGTCTCTCCATTCGAAGGTTCAGAGGTTTCAGCCGTTCCCGATACGACCGGAAACGTACCAGACTGCTGAGCCGGCCGACGGCTACTTAGCCGCTACTTAGTCATCCGGCCGCACAGCCAGGCCAGTGACATCGGGTAGCGATAGTCGATGCCTCCGTGTCCGGCGTCGAAAAGCTCGAAATGTACGACGTCATCGGCTACGCCTACGTCACCGAGCGCGGCCCGGAAGGCCGTGGCGCCAAGGTCGAGATGGTACTCGTCTCTGGTGCCGGCGTCGATCCAGATTGCCTTCAGCCCGCGCAGGGCTTCTGCGTGGGCTGGCGCCATCCGCACCGGGTCCCAGTCCAGCCACCGCTGCCACACGGCCGGCCGGATCACTCCGGTCGCCGGATCGAACGGCAGGTCGACGGTACCGTCCTCGTGCGCGGAGAAGCATGCTGACACGCCGAGCAGGCTGAGCAGCGACGCATCCTCTTCCTTGGTGAAGGCCACCCGGGAGGAAAAATCGTCCCACCAGCGCCAGATGTCACTGTCGTAGCGACGCAGGTGCCTGACCGCGGTGGCGAAGTCTGGTATGTAGCAGTACTCATACAGCGTGTCGCCGGCGTGCGTGGCCAGGGCACCGAACAGGTCGGGCCGCAGCATCGGCGTGATCATCGCGCCGAACCCGCCGCTCGACTTGCCCATGATTGCCCGGTGCGCGGCATCGGGCCGGGTCCGGTACCGCGCGTCCACCCAGGGCACGACCTCGTCACATAGGTAAGAGTGGTACCGACCCGTCCCTGGCGAGTCGACGAACTGGCTGCCGCCGTAGCCGGTCCAGGCGTCGACGTACACCACGATCGCCGGAGGAACGTCGCCGCCGGCGAACCCCGCGTCGGCCGCCTCGGGGAAGGGCAGCCGGAAGGGCGACCTGTTCCGCCACATGGCTAGGTGCCCGGTGTAACCCTGGATCACGTAGACGGCCGGGTACCGGCGATCGGGTTCCCGGTCGTATCCCGGCGGCACGTACACCGCCAGCGGACGCTCGTGCGGGTCTCCCAGCGGGTTGCCCCGCAGCAACTCGCTGCTGATGACATGCTCGTCAATGCGGCCGGCGAGATCGGCGGACCAGGGCAGCATGGTTCCTCCAGGGCTGAGCGCGGACGGACCTCAGACATCAAAGAAAACAGTCTCGCACTCACCCTGCAGCCTGATGTCGAACCTGAGCTCGCCTTCCGGCTCAGGCGCCGCGATCAGCGTGGCCCGCCGCGACAGATCGGTGATGGAACACAGCACCGGGTCGGCCGCGTTGGCGGTCCGCTCGTCGGGGAAGTACATCCGGGTGACGACCCGGTCGAGCAGTCCCCGGGCGAAGACGGACACGTCCAGGTGCGGCGCCTCGATGCTGCCGTCGGGGGTAGGCAGGGGCCCGGGCTTAAGCGTGACGATGCGGTAGGAGCCGTCCGGCGCGGTCGGGCACCGGCCGAAGCCGCGGAAGCCGTAGTAACCGCCCGGGTTGGCGCCGCGCGGATCATCGGGGTGGGCGAAACGTCCGTCGGGGCCTGCCTGCCACGTTTCGATCATCCCGTCCGGGATGATGTCCCCCGCCCCGTCGTAGAGCCGGCCGACAATCGTGATCGCGCCGGGAGTTCCCTCGGCCACCACGAACGGGCCGTCCGGCCACGGCAGCCTCATCGCGAAATAAGGCCCTACGGTCTGCGAAGGAGTCAGCCCTGGCATGTGTCTTTCCGCCCTGTAGTCGTCTTTCCTCATCTACTCAAAGACCGACGCGCTGCGGCCCCGAAGCACGATGTCCCAGTGGTAGCCGAGCGCCCACTCGGGCTGGGTCAGCTCGATGTCGAAGTCGGCGATCATCCGCTGCCTGGCTTTCTCGTCCGGCACCGAGTTGAAGATCGGGTCGAGCGGCAGCAGCGGGTCGCCGGGAAAGTACATCTGGGTGACGAGCCGCTGGGTGAACGCCCGGCCGAACAGCGAGAAGTGAATGTGTGCCGGACGCCAGGCGTTGTAGTGGTTTCCCCACGGGTAAGCGCCAGGCGCAATGGTGACGAACCGGTACCGGCCGCCCGAGTCGGTGATACAGCGGCCGATCCCGTCAAAGTTCGGGTCCAGCGGGGCCGGATGATGCTCGCGCCAGTGCCGGTAGCGTCCGGCCGCGTTGGTCTGCCAGACCTCGACCAGCGTGTCAGGGACCGGGCGCCCGTCGGAGTCGAGCACCCGCCCGGTCAAGATGATCCGCTGGCCTTGCGGCTCGCCGTCGTGCTGCGTGGTCAGGTCCGAATCCGTGGCGATGATCAGCTGGTCGCCGAGCAGGGGCCCGGTCACCTCGGTAAGCCGGTGCGGGAGGAGCACGAGCGGCTGCTTGGGGTGACGTAGCGCGGTCGAACGGTACCCGTCGAAGTCCAGCGGCGGGTGCAGGCCCGAGGGGCGCTCGTATGAAGGCAAGACCAGTTTGCCGCTATCCGGGGGCGCCAGGGACGCCGTGACGTCAGCCGTCATGGGTGACTCCTTGCTTGTGTGCCCTTTGCTTGTGTGCCTTGGAACCTGCGCAGAGCCGCGAGCTCCGCAGCGGTCGGCGGGGCGATGATCTTCGGTTCGGCGGCGATGGCCAGGTCCCAGCCGGTCCGCTCTTTCGCGGTCGAGGCGGAGACGCCCGGGTACAACCCGGTCAGCGTGAACTCGAGCGTCTGGCCATCGGGCTCCAGAACGCCCAGGTCAGTGATGATCTTCTTGGGTCCGCCGCCGGTGAGCCCGAGCCGCGCACGGTCACCCGGGCCTGACCCGTAGCCGACGGAGGTGACGAAGTCCACACGCTCGACGAACGACTGGGCCTGCTGCCTGAGCACGACAATCACCTCACGGCACGAGGCGGCGATCTCGGGGGCACCGCCCGCCCCGGGCAGGCGAACCTTCGGATGAAGGTAGTCACCGCCGATGGCGGTGGTATTGATGTTGCCGAACTTATCGATCTGGGCGGCGCCAAGGAAGCCGACGTCGATGCGGCCCGGCTGCAGCCAGTAGTTGAAGATCTCGGGGACGCTCACGACGGCGTCCGCCGTCTCGGCCAGGATGCCGTCGCCGATCGACAGCGGCAGCTGGCCGGGCTTGGCCCCGATGGTGCCCGATTCGTAGATCAGCACCAGCGCCGGTGCATGCGTCGCGCGTGCCAGGTTGGCGGCGGCGCTGGGCAGCCCGATCCCGACAAAGCACGTCATGCCGTCCCGCAGCGCTCGGGCGGCCGATACGGTCATCATCTCGTCCGCGGAGTAGCTGGGTCCGGCGGCCCGGGCGCTCACCTGAGAAGCTTGCCCGTTCACCGCTGCCCCGCAGCAACCACGTAAATCTCCTCCTCCAGCCACCGGGTGAACGCCGCGCGATCCCGCCCGATGGCGTCCCAGGCCACGTAGTAGTCGTTGTCGCGGACCGAGTACCCGAGTGCGTAGGAAGGATGCGCGCCCGCTGCGACCTGCGCCACGTAACTCACCGTCCAGCCGGGCAGGACGACGGCTCCGGGGCGGGGGTCAAGCTCGTCCACGATCTCCTCGACGGTGATCACCGAGCGATGCGACGCGAGCACGGCCTCCTTCTGCACGCCGGTGATTCCCCACAACTGCACGTTCCCCCGCTGGTCCGCCCGCTGGGCGTGGATGACCGTCACGTCGGGCCGCAGGGCCGCGACCGCGGTCAGCGTCTCGCCGGTGAACGGGCAGGTGATGGGCTTGATAGTCGGGGCCGAGTCCAGCTGCTCGCTGAGCGACCCAAGCCGGTACAGGTCGGTGCCGCTGTAGCCGCGGAGCACGGCAAACGGCAGCCCCGAGGCCCCGGCGACATAGCGGTTCGCCATCCCGGCATGACTGTGTTCTTCCAGCTCAAGAGGCCCGGGCCAGGAATGCTCGACCGCGTCCCTGAATCGGTGCAGGGAGCCGACCCCGGGATTGCCGCCCCAGGAGAAGACGAGCTTGCGCGCGCAGCCCGCGCCGATGAGCTGGTCGTAGATCAGGTCCGGCGTCATCCTGATCAGCGTCAGGTCGCGGCGCCGCTGCCTGATGATCTCATGTCCGGCAGCGAACGGGATCAGGTGCGTGAATCCCTCCATGGCCACCGCGTCACCGTCATGGATCGCCCGCTCCACGGCTTCGGCGAGTGTGACGATCTCGGCCATTTCCCTCCACTCTGGTCGCCTAGGCCAACGATAACTCCTGATCAGTCGCCATGTGCACAGACGTTCGCATGTCGGACGGAAGGCACATTTTAGTGGGTAAATCCCCAGTTAGCCGTCTTCGGGGGTCTGCGCGTCTTCACCGAGCGCGCGCTGCGCGATCGGGAAGGCGCGGTTGGCCACCGGGACGCCCGCATACACCGCAACCTGGAGCAAGATTTCCTGGATCTGCTCGGGCGTGAGGCCGTTGCGTCGAGCCGCCTTGACGTGCATGGCCAGTTCATGCTCGTGCTGCAGGGCCGCGAGCACCGCCAGCGTGACGATGCTGCGCTCCTGGCGGGACAGCCCCGGCCGGGACCAGATCTCACCCCAGGCGTAGCGGGTGATGAAGTCCTGGAACGGCTCGGTGAACGGCGTGGTCCCCGCCACCGCCCGGTCAACGTGCGCATCCCCGAGCACCTCACGGCGCACCTGCATGCCGCGCTCGGTGCGCTCGCTGTCATCCATGCTGCGACTCCTGCAATTTCAGGGTTTCGTGGGCATCGAGGGTCGCGGTGATCATGGCATCCGTCACGCCCAGGTAACCGGCCGGCTCAAGGGCGGAGTCGATCTGCTCGGCGGTGATGCCGGCCGAGGCGAGCCGTTCCTCGAGCTTGGGCACGGAGAGCAGTACATCGCGCAGCGGCAGGCCCGCGCTGACCGCCCGTTCGCCTGCCTCGGCCACCAGGTCGTGCGCCTGGGCCCCGCCGAGGACACCGCTCAGCAGCGAGGTGACGTGCTCCGCCAGCGGCATGCCTTTCGTTGCGGCCAGGTTGGCGGTCATCCGCGAGGTATCCACGGTCAGCCCGGACAGCAGCTCGGCGGCCCAGCTCGAGGCGGAGCCGGTCAGCCGCAGCAGGGCGGTCAGCGGCTCCCACTCCGCGTGCCAGGCGCCGGCCGCCCGCTGATGTTCCTGCTCCCCGGCTGCGACGAGGGTCGCGAGCAGGCCGGGGACCTGCTTGGTACAGCCGAGGATGGCGATCGAGGCCACCGGATTGTGCTTGTTCGGCATCGCGGAGGATCCGCCACGCCGCGGGGCCGAGGCCTGGGCGGCGGGCGGAGGCTGGGTCCCTGGTCTGCCTCCCGGGCTCGGGGTAGCCCGCGAGCCGTGACCGGCCGCGCCCTCCCTGACCTCGCCGACCTCGGACTGGGCCAGCAGAGTGACATCTCTGGCGATCTTGCCGAGCGCAGCCGCCGTGCGGGCCAGCCCGGATCCCAGATCGATGATCCGCAGCCGGTCGGTATGCCACGGCAGCACGGGCCGGGTCAAGCCGAGTTCCTCGGCGAACAGCGCCGCGACCCGGCCGCCGTGATCGCCGAGCGAGGCGAGCGTGCCGGCCGCGCCGCCAAGTGAGATGGCCAGCCGCCGGGCGCTGACCGTGGCCAGCCCTTCGCGGGCCTCGTCTACGCTGGTCAGCCAGCCCGCGGCGACCAGTCCGAAGGTTATGGGCACGGCCTGCTGCAGCAGCGTACGGCCGATCATGATCGTGGACCGGTGCTCCCCGGCCAGCCCCGCCGCAGCGTCCGCCGCCTGGGCCAGGTCGGCCAGGATCACCTCGATCGCCCGCCTGGCGAGCAGCATGGCGGCGGTGTCGATGATGTCCTGGCTGGTGGCGCCGTGATGCACGGCGCTGACCGCCGTCTGGGGCACCTGCCTGGCCAGCTCGCGGGCCAGCCCGGGAACTGGGTTGCCGGTCAGCGCCGCGAGTTCGCCGAGCACGTTCACGTCGAAGTTGGCCGCCACGGCCGCAGCCGTGACTGCTTCCCCGGAGCCGGCGGGCGCCATCCCGGCCCGCTCGAGCGCCCGCGCGAGCGCGGCCTCGGCGTCCAGCATCGCTTGCAGCCAAGCGGTGTCGCCGACTTCGACATCACCGCGAGCAAAAACCCCACCGAACAGCCCCCGTGCGTTCGGCTGTCGTTGGTCAGGCATGTCCGAGATCAGTCCTTTCCCGTATCCGGCTCACCACGATAGACTCCCGGACTCCGCAGATAGCGACCAACGCTTCAGCCGTTAGGCCGAATGATTTATGGTCAAGCCATGACCGAGCACGCATCGCACGATTCCCGCCTTCTCCAGCGCCGGCACCTCGTTACCGAGATCCCGGGCCCCGTCTCACTCGAGCTACAGGCCAGGCGCGAGCGCGCAGTGGCCCGCGGGGTCAGCTCCTCGCTGCCGGTCTACGTCACGGACGCCGGCGGCGGCGTGATCGTAGATGCCGACGGCAATACGCTGATCGACTTCGGCGCCGGGATCGCAGTGGTCTCGGTGGGAAACGCGGCGCCCCGGGTGGCCGCGCGAGTCGCGGAACAGGCGGCCAGGTTTACCCATACCTGCTTCATGGTCACGCCGTACGAGGGCTACGTCGAAGTCTGCGAAGAGCTGGCCCGCCGAACACCTGGGACGTACGAGAAGCGCTCCGGGCTGTTCAACTCGGGCGCGGAGGCCGTCGAGAACGCGGTAAAGATCGCTCGGCACGCTACCGGACGGCAGGCCGTGGTCACCTTCGACCACGCTTACCACGGGCGGACCAACCTCACCATGGCGATGACCGCGAAGAACATGCCCTACAAGGACAAGTTCGGCCCGTTCGCCGGTGAGATCTACCGGATGCCGATGGCCTACCCGCTGCGCTGGCCAGGCGGCCGCGAGGCATGCGAGGCGTACGCGCTCGATACGGTGAAAAGCCTGATCCACACCCAGGTGGGCGAGGACAACGTGGCGGCCGTGATCATCGAGCCGATCCAGGGCGAGGGCGGGTTCGTCGTGCCGCCCGACGGGTTCCTGCCCGGGCTGGCCGAGTTCTGCCGCGAGCACGGGATCGTCTTCATCGCGGACGAGATCCAGACCGGGTTCTGCCGTACCGGCGATTGGTTCGCCTGCCAGCACGAGGATGTGGTGCCCGACCTGATCACCACGGCCAAGGGCATCGCGGGCGGCCTGCCCCTCGGCGCGGTCACCGGGCGCGCCGAGATCATGGACTCCGTGCACGTGGGCGGACTGGGCGGCACGTACGGCGGCAACCCGGTCGCCTGCGCGGCGGCGCTGGGCGCGATCGAGACCATGGTGGAGGAAGACCTGGCCGGCCGGGCGCGCCGTATCAGCGAGATCATGCTGCCCCGGCTGCACAAGCTGGCCGAGACCAACCCGGTGATCGCCGAGGTTCGGGGCCGCGGCGCGATGCTGGCGATCGAGCTGACCACGCCCGGTACCCTTGACCCCGACGCCGCCACCACCGCGGCGGTTTCCCGCGTCTGCCACCGGGCCGGGCTCGTGACGCTGACCTGCGGGACGTTCGGCAATGTGATCCGCTTCCTGCCGCCACTCGTGATCGGCGAGGACCTGCTGGACGAGGGGCTGAGCATTCTCGAAGACGCCTTCGCCGCGGTCTGACCGCGATGGCCACGGGAAAGCTCGGATCGCGCCGGGCTGAGGAGCTCGGCCGGCTAGTGGCCGCGGCTAGGGCCAAGCCGTTCTGGCTGGACCGGCCCGACGCACCGCCCGCGCGGCCGCCGGTCCACGGCGACCTGGCCTGCGACCTGGTGGTAATCGGCGGCGGGTTCACCGGATTGTGGACCGCCCTGCTGGCCAAGGAAGCCAACCCAGGGCGATCCGTGATGGTGGTCGAAGGCAACCGCGTCGGCTGGGCCGCCAGCGGCCGCAACGGCGGATTCTGCGACGCCAGCCTGACCCACGGCGTCGCCAACGGGCGGGAGCGGTTCCCGGACGAGTTCGACACCCTGCAGCGGCTGGGCGCCGAGAACCTGAACGCCATCGAGGCCGCCGTGCACAAGTACGGCATCGACTGCGACTTCGAGCGCGCTGGCATCATCGAGGTGGCCACCGAGGATCACCAGGCGGATGAGCTGCGGCGGCTGGCCGAGACCGACGGCGGGATCTTCCTGGACGCCGATGCGCTGCGGGCCGAGGTGAACTCCCCCACCTACCTGGCGGGCCGGTGGGTCCCCGACGGGGCCGCGATGATCTCACCGGCCAGGCTCGCCTGGGGGCTGGCCGCCGCCTGCGAGCGGATCGGGGTCCGCATCGCCGAACGCTCCCCCGCCACCGGCCTGTCCAGTGACGCGGACGGCGTGACGGTACGGACTCCGGACGGCGTGCTGCGGGCCAGGCGAGCCGCACTGGGGACCAACGCGTTTCCCTCGCTGGTGCGCCGGCTGCGCCCCTACATCGTGCCGGTCTATGACTACGTGCTGGTGACCGAGCCGCTCAGCGCGGCACAACTCGCTTCGGTCGGCTGGCGGAACCGGCAGGGGATCGGCGACTCGGGCAACCAGTTCCACTACTACCGGCTCACCGCGGACAACAGGATCCTGTGGGGCGGCTATGACGCCATCTACCATTTCGGCCATCACGTCCGGATGTCCTACGACCAGCGACCCGCCACCTTCGTCAAGCTCGCGGACCACTTCTTCACCACGTTCCCGCAGCTGGAAGGCCTCGGGTTCAGTCATCGCTGGGGCGGCGCGATCGACACCTGCAGCCGGTTCTGCGCGTTCTTCGGCACCGCGCACCACGGCCGGGTCGCCTACGCGCTCGGGTACACCGGCCTCGGCGTGGGCGCGAGCAGATTCGGCGCCAGGGTCATGCTCGACCTGCTGGCCGGCGAGCGGACCGAGCTGACCGAGCTGGACATGGTCCGCAGCAAGCCGATCCCCTTCCCGCCCGAGCCCCTCGCCTACCTAGGCGTTCAGGCCACCCGCTGGTCCCTGGCCCAGGCCGACCGGCAATCCGGCCGCAGGAACCTGTGGCTCCGGGCCCTGGACGCAGCCGGCCTGGGCTTCGACTCCTAGCCGTGGCGGGAACTTTCTCATCGGTCACCGCCACGGCGGCGGAACGAGCAGCGAGCAGGCCGGGCGATGACATCATCGCCCGGCCCGACGTAGTAATGGACCGCGCGTTCACCGTGGCCGCCCCAGCCGCGGCGGTCTGGCCGTGGATCGCGCAGCTGGGCAAGAACCGGGCCGGCTGGTACCTGCCCCGCACAGTCGAGCGGTTTCTGCCGCGCCGCGGCCGGGCCGTCCGCGACATCTACCCGGCCTGGCAGCACCTAGTCGTCGGCGACATCGTTCCCGACTACGGCGGTCAGAACGCGACCTTCGAGGTCGCGACGGTAGAACCCCCGTCCGCGCTGGTCTACCGGTCGGTCCGCGGGCGGGTGAGCATGACCTGGTCCTTCACGCTGATCCCGCTGGCGGCCCCCGGTTCCCCGGCCGGGAAACATACCCGGATCCACCTGCGGCTGCGGCTGGCACCGGTGCGCCGCCCGTGGCTCGCTGATACGGCAGGCGGGTTCATCGACTTCCTGACCATCGCCGGGATGGCGGCCGGGCTCAAGGAACGCGTGGAACGGTAACGCCGTTACGGAGGTCCCTGAATCTTGTCGGGCGTGAGTGGGCTCGGCGCGGTGAACTCGACGCGGAAGACCTGCTGGTCGCCAGGGAGCGTCACGGCCTGGCTTGTGGCTGGCCTGATCTGGATATTGGCCATACTCAAAATGGCATGCAGGGCGTGCTGGTACGCCGAGCTCGCCATATTCGCCGCCTGATCGGTCACGGCCAGATCGGCGTATCGTAGCGGGAGGTACGTGTCGGCGCCCGGCCCCACGTTCCCGAACTGCTCGACATAGATCGGCTCGTCCGCGGCCAGATAGGCGAGCGCGAGCATCAGCCGGGAATCGACCTGTCCCCCGGTGAGCTGCTGGCCAGCCCGGGTTGAGAACGTCAGCTGGGAAATTCCCTGCAAGGATCTCCCGAGCTGCTGCCGGCTGGCCAGGCCTGAACTCAGCTGGTCCCGGAAGGTAAGGGCTCCGTGCGGCGCCACCATGCGGATAGTGACCTCCGCGGCCCCCGAGCCCATGGAGGCAAGAACGGCTGGAGCCCAGGCCGAGTTGATGCTGCTGCCGAACAGGTCACGAACGGCCTCGGTGACGACGACAACCGAGGAGTTCACCGGGGGTTGCGAGGTAGCACTGAGCTCGAGCAGCTTGCCAGCGGGAAACCCGGCGGTCCTGAGGGCATCACACATCGTGTGATCGCAGGCCACAATGTCGTCCCGGTCGACCTGCTGGGCGACCCAGCTGGCCGCCAGCTTGCGAGTGAGAGCCGCCTGACGCTGCAGGGCCGCCGTCTCCGCCACGCTATTATTCCCGCCCGAGTTCACGACGTGCAATGACACCACGGTGATCAGCGATCCGAGTGCCACGAGCACAAGCCCGATGACAACGAGGCGGCTCCGGGTGAAACGCCGGCCGTGTGGCTCCTTGGCCGGGTTCGTTTCGGGTGGCTCTGGCCGAGCCGCTGGAGCCTGCGCTGAGGTCCGGCCGTGGGTAGGAGCCGACGGCTTATGACGGGCCGGCCCGCCCCTGGCAGGCTCGACCTTGGTCCCGACCGCGCGCTCGGGCTTGGCCGCGTGCTTGCGCTGACCAGGCGTCCCGCTGACCGAAGGAGCGGCCGCGTGGCCGTTGGCAGGCGACGGCGAGGTCGCGCGCTCCGGCGGCTTGGTCGTGGTCGGCCGGTCACTTGCTACCGCCTGAGCGCGTTCGGCCTTGACCGCAGCCTGGATCCGCTGCCGCAGCTCCTCCGACAGCACCGGTGACACAGACGCGGCTGCCTGGTCCGACCCGCCTCGAGCCGAACCTCGCACACGCTGAGGCAGCTCTCGGCTGCCGTCCTCATCTCCCATGAGGTCAAACCCCCCATAAGCGGCGCACTCACGGGCTGATGTGAACCGCACGGTATAGCGCAGCACAAGATGGACGGTTATACAAGCAGGATTACAAATCGTGATGGTTGTAACGCGGGTTTCGGCCCGGCGCGCTCGACGGCGGATCGCTGGCACCCGCCTCTAGGGCCTTTCTCGCGCGAAATCCCCGAAAACCCGTACTTAGGCCGGCGCCTAAGGTTACCGTCTGTTTGCGGTGCCCGCATTCGTACAGAAGCGCTGCGTATCGTGACACCGCAAGTACCTTAAGTGAGATATTGGGGGGGCGAGCGACGCATCCCTTGGTATGCCTCTATTTACCAGGCAGGTGCGACTCAATGGATCTTGGCCCAGTGACCCAAGGGTCAGCCGAGCCTGGCCCTGCGAACAACGCACTCCCGCAAAAGACCTCGGTTTCCTCGCACCGCGTTGCGCGAACGGCGTGGTCGCGAATCCCGGGCAGCTGGCCGCTGGCGGTCATACTGGCTGTTCAAGCCCTTCTTTCACTCCGTCTGGTCCGGGCCGACACGGCATTCAAGGATGAGGCGACGTACCTATGGGCCGGGCACCTGGAATGGGCAAACTTGCTGCACGGCACTTCGCTGCCGCCGTTCCCGGCCTATTTTTCCGGGGCCCCGGTCATATACCCGCCGCTCGGTGCGCTGGCGGACAGCGTCGGCGGGCTGACGGGCGCACGCATCTTGTCCCTCATCTTCATGCTGGGGGCAACCGTCGCGCTATGGTCCGTGACCAACCGGCTGCACGGGCGCCGGGCCGCGTTCTTCGCCTGTGCGCTGTTTGCCGTCCTCGGCCCTACTCTGCATCTGGGCGCGTTCGCCACCTTCGATGCCATGTCGCTGTTCCTGGTGACCCTCGCGGCGTGGCTGGTCGTTCGGGCCGGTGACCGGCAGGACGCCACCCTCTGGATGCTGGCGGCCGCGGTCACCCTGGCGGTGGCCAACGCCACTTCCTACCCGTCAACCCTGTTCGACCCCGTCGTAATCTTGCTGGCGTTGGTCGTCGCGTTGCCCAAGCCAGGCGGCAAGGTCGCCGCCGGGCGCGCCCTGACCCTGCTTGCGGTCGTCGCCCTGCTGATCACCCTCGGTCTGCTGGTCGGCGGAAGCCGCTACATGACCGGCATCAACGCGACCACGCTGACGCGGGCGGCCGGTAACGACTCCGCGGCCTCCATCTTCACCGATTCCTGGACGTGGACCGGCGTGATCGTCGTCGCCGCTATCTGCGGAGCCATCATCAGCTGGGTCAGCCGACCTCTGCACCCGCAGACATGGCTGCTGACGCTGGCTGCCGTCGCCGCTCTGCTTGCGCCGGCTGAGCAAGCCGGCCTCCATACCGCCGCCTCGCTGAACAAGCACGTGGCCCTGGGCGCCTGGTTCGCCGCCATCGCGGCAGGCTACGCGGTAGACAAGTTCGCTGCGGGGGCACCCGTGGGAAACATGCGCACGGTCACGGTGGGGGCCTGCGTGATCGCGCTTTCCTTTCCCGTCACTCTCGGGGTCGGCCAGTCATGGGTCTTCTCCACGGACTGGGCTAACTCGTCGGACTTCACAACGATCCTGCGACCGTTCGCCGTTACCGGGCGCCTGCTGGTAGAAGATCCGACCATTGCGGAGTACTACCTGCCCTCAGGGACTCAGTGGACGCGCTGGTCCAGCACGCGGAACATCATCTTGCCGGATGAATACTTCACCGGCGGACCTAGCGTTAGCGCGGGGGTTGTCGGCCCAGGCAACGCGCTCACCTTCGCCGGGTACATCGCCGGCAACTACTTTTCCCTGGTCGCGCTGAACTTCGCCGATACCACATCGCTGGACCATGAGATCGCCGCCGACCTCCGTCGCAACCATAACTACAAAATCGTCGAGATCGTGCCTTACGGCGAAGGCCCGGCCGGCCCGACACAGGGTACCTACGTGATCTGGCGATACGAGCCGAAGTCGTGAGCGGTCAGCAGGCTTTCGGGACGATCGCACGGTCGGTAACCATGGCTGACAGGCGGCGTCGGGCACGTGAGCTGACAGCGCCGCCGCCCCCCGATGACAAGGAGAAATACTCTTACATCCAGCGGAACCTGCTCTACCTGACGACGGTCATCTTCCTCGGCTCTGCCTGCCTCATCTACAGCCAACTCAGGTTCGGCGCGGGTGACCTGGCCCTGTCGCCGTTCCTGCTTTTCACCGCCACGTACGTTATCTATCAGGCGACCAGCCTGCCGGTGAATTTCGCCGGAGCCGGTTTCGACCTGGCCGCGCACCAGGCCCGCATTCAGACGTGGCATCCGGCTTCCTATCCGCGGGTGGACATCTTCCTGCCCAGCTGCGGGGAACCAATCGAGCTGCTCCGCAATACCTGGACCGCCGTGACGGGTCTCATCGAGGCTTACCCGGGCGAAGCGCGAGCTTACGTCCTTGATGACGGACCGTCCGACGAAGCCCGGTCGATGGCCGAACTCTTCGGTTTCCGCTATATACACCGGCCCGACTGGCCCGCGGGCAAGAAGGCCGGCAACCTGCGCTACGCCTTCTCCCAGACCAGCGCCGAGTATCTGGTCATCCTGGACGCGGACTTCGCCGTGCGCCGCGACTTCCTGGCTGAGACCCTTCCCTACATGGACGATCCCAAGATCGGGATCGTGCAGACTCCTCAGTACTTCAGGAGCAGCCCGGCGCAGACATGGATCGAGAGGTCGGCCGGCCCGATCCAGGAGGTGTTCTACCGGACGGTCCAGGTAGCCAGGAACCGGCTGGACGCCGCCGTCTGCTGCGGCACCTCCGCGCTCTACCGGCGAACCGCGCTCGAGCCCTGCGGTGGGGCGACGCTCATCCCCTACGCCGAGGACGTGCACACCGGACTTGACGTGCGGAGGGCTGGTTACTCCATCGTGTACATCCCGATCCTGCTCTCGGCCGGAATCTGCCCAGACAACCTCGACGCCTTCGTGCGGCAGCAGTACCGCTGGTGCTCAGGGAACGTCGGCATCGTATTTTCCTGGCGGCTGTGGTCGATCCCCATGACCATCCCGGCCCGGCTCACCTATATCTCCGGGTTCATGTACTACGCCTACACCGCCTTGCTGACATTCTTCGGGCCGGTCATCCCCATCGTCATGCTGGCCGTCCTGCCCGGCCACATCAAGCTGCGGAATTTCGTCGCCCTGCTCCCGGCGATGTTCACCGGGTTCGTCCTCTATCCGCTCTGGCATCGTTCCCGCTACGGGCCGGGTATCTGGCCGCTGAGCATCGCCCGCGGCTGGGCACACGTGTTCGCCATCTGGGACGGCGCCCGAGGCAAGTCGATGAGCTGGCATCCGACCCGGACGCCGGGAAGCTCGCTGCGACGCTTCCGGATCGGTGTCACCTGGTGGAGCGGGACCGTGGCCGTCCTGTGGGCGGCGCTGGCGATCTGGCGAATGGTGACGCTGAGTTCCTGGCAGTTCGCGATCCTGTTGTTGTTCGGCTTGCTTAATCTCGCCCTTGTGAGTCGTGTCATCTTCCCCGGAGGCAAAACAGCATGAAATCCCGGCTGGTGATGATCATGGCGCTCGTGCTCGCCGTCGTCTCTGTCGCGGCGACGGGCAGCCGACTAGCAAGATCCTCCCCGATTCCGCCCCCCGCCCACGCCACTCTTACTCCCAAGCTAGCTTCCTACCTGGGCGTCTTCGCACCAGGAGCGCCCCCTTCCTACAGTTCAATTGCCGGTTTCGCACAGGCAGCGGGCAGGCAGCCGGACCTTCTTGGGTATTACAGCGGCTGGGTGGAGCCGTTCAACACGTCATTCGCGGAGATACTCCACAAGCACGGCGTCACCCCCTTCGTGCAAATCGATCCGACAGACGCCTCGGTCAAGGGAATCGCTGCCGGTACCTACGACGATTACCTGCGCTCGTACGCCGAGAGCGTCCGCAACTTCCGCAGCGCCGTCGTTATCGGATTCGGGCACGAGATGAACGGGTCCTGGTACTCGTGGGGGTACAAGCACGTCCCTCCATCGACGTTTGTGGCCGCCTGGCGGCATATCGTGACCCTGTTCCGCGGGCAGGGGGCCGACAACGTCACCTGGCTGTGGACCATCCAGGCAGATGAAGCCGGTACCGGGCCGATCGCCTCATGGTGGCCGGGCGCGCAGTTCGTCACCTGGGTCGGTATCGACGGTTACTACTCCCGCCCGTCCGATACCTTCGCCAGCGTCTTCGGCACGACCATCAAACAGGTCAGGACGTTCACCGGTGAGCCTGTCCTGCTCTCGGAGACCGCCGTCGGTCCCGACGCCGACCCGTTCGTGAAGATCCAGGACCTATTCCGCGGGATGGCGACCTACGGGACGCTCGGGCTGGTGTGGTTCGACAAGGACCAGAGCGGCACCGGCAGCAACCGTCAGGACTGGCGGATCGAGGACAATCTGCAGGCCGAGATCTCCTTCAAGCTGGGTGTACGCGACGAGCTCACGCGGAGCTCCCCTGCTGGTTAGGCAGGACTTCCTCCGACATGAGCTCGTGACGCGGCCGGGGCCCGAACATCGATCTCCCTTTCCTGCCGGCCGGAAAAAATCAGCAAACTGCACTCTTCTAAGGTGCTCGAACTGTACCTTTTCGTAGGCGGTAGTCCTATCACAAAGGAAGATTCAGCTACGTTAGGTGATGTAATCGATACATTTAGCGAGTTGGGGGGTGCAGCTAATGTGCGCGTGTTACCACCCGATGTCGGCAGACGCAAATTGTAGACAATCGACAAACCGACAGGTTGGCGAATCCCTTTTCTCCATCACGGCCGACTGAAAGTATGCATTCAAAATGGCAGTCAGAAACGCCGGCAGCTGCAGCCCAAGGGTGATCGGCAGCCGGTATTCGCCAGGAGACGGGGCGTTCGGGTCAGCCGGACCTCGGGCTGGTGCCGGACTGCCAGAAGCTCTTAGTCACTCACCTGGTGTCGCTCAAGATCATGGTGGTCACGCCGTCATCGGAGGCCGAGCCGGGCCGTCCTGGCTGCGCCGCCTGGCGTCCCGGCGGTGGCCGCTGTACGCGGTCCTAGCCGTCCAAGCCATCCTGTCGCTTCGGCTTGTCTGGTCCAACACCGCCTTTCAGGACGAGGCCCTCTACTTGCGGGCCGGGCACCTTGAATGGGCTCGGTGGCTGCACCAGACGCCGATCCCGAACTTCCCCGCTTATTTCTCCGGGTCGCCGGTGATCTATCCGCCTCTTGGCGCGATCGCGGACAGCGTCGGCGGTCTCGCTGCCGCGCGGATCCTGTCGCTGTTCTTCATGCTGGGCGTCACCAGCTTGCTGTGGGCTACCGCCGGCCGACTGTACGGCCAGCGGGCCGCGCTCCTGTCGGCCGGATTGTTCGCCACCCTGGCCGGGACGCAATTCCTGGGTGCATTCGCCACCTTCGATGCGATGGCACTGCTTCTGCTCACCCTAGCCACATGGCTGGGCGTCCGGGCTTCGAACTGCGGGCCCAGGCCACGGACCTCGCTTTTGCTCATCGCCGGTGTCATCCTGGCTGCCGCCGACGCCGTCAAATACGCAACCGTGCTCTTCGCTCCTGTCGTGTTCGCTGTCGTGGCCTTGGCCGCCTGGCGCAAGCACCGAGGACGCGCATGGCTGGCGGCTCTCCTGACCATGCTCGGCACGTGGCTCATGCTGATCGTCGCGGCCATCGTTGCCGGTGGCGGCGGCTACTGGCGTGGTGTCACGACCAGCACCCTGAGCCGTCCGCAATCGGACATCCCCGTGAGAGCCGTCCTTCAGAGCTCCTACATCTGGACCGGCCTGATTCTGGTCCTCGCCTTTCTTGGCGTGGTACTCGCTGCCCGCGGCGAAACGCGCGGGAAACTCCTACCGGTCGTGCTGGCCGCCGCCGCCCTGCTGGCCCCAGCCGGGCAAGCCCTCCTTCACACCACGGTCAGCCTGCAAAAGCATGTGGTATTCGGCGCCTGGTTCGCCGCGATCGCCGCGGGCTACGCGATGGCGCGCATGAGCAGAGTCGACCGAGGCCGGGGATGGGCGCCGGTGATGGCGCTACCGATCGCGGCCGCTACGCTGTTCGGCTCGATGGGGCAGGCCGCTTCCCTCTACAAAGTCTGGCCGAACGCGGCCAGCGTGGTCAGCACTCTCCGCTCGGCGATCCGCTCCCACCCCGGTAACTATCTGGCCGAAGACTACGACGTCGAGGCGTATTACCTTCGTGCCGAAGCTCCCTGGCCGCGGTGGTCAAGTACCTATTACTTCCGCTATCAGGACGCACTTCCAGGGGGACCCTCCTACGCGACCGCGATCGACCGGCATTACTTCTCACTCGTGATCTTGGACTTCGGTGACACCCGGGCTGTCGACACCAAGATCACCGCGGACATGCGTGACGCGGGCGGCTACTACGTGTTGGGGCGCGTCGGCCGGTTCACCATCTGGGCCTCACGAGCGGCGACGCTACCCCGGCAATCCAGGGGGAACCATGTTCGTGACTAAGCCTCCGGTTACCGGGCAACGGGAAGAGATCTACCTACCGCAAGCACCCGACGATCAAGAAAAGTACAAATACTTCGGCGGCCCGCGTCGCTGGGTGTTCGCCTGGCTGCTGATAGCATCCGCCGGGGTCCTCTACGGGTACGTCCATGTGGCGGAGCGCGCCTGGCTTGTCGCCCCGCTCATGTGGCTATTGCTCATGGTGATAGTGCCGCCTCTCGTTATCAATTTCTGGCTGCGCATGGGGAAACCGAGGCTGAGCCGACCACAGCACGAAGCCACCGTGGCCAGCTACCGCGAGCATGGCGAGACGGTGGACGTGTTCCTGCCCAGCTGCGGTGAGCCAGTGGCCTTGCTGAACAACACCTTCCACCACGTGAGCAAGATGAACTGGACCGGACCCATGATCGTCTACGTGCTCGATGATTCGGCCCGGGAACCAATACGCAGCCTGGCGGCCCGGTACAACTTCCGGTACGTAGTGCGTCCACACCCGGGTGAGATGAAGAAGGCCGGCAACCTCACCTACGCCCTAGGCATCAGCAGCGGAGATTTCATCGCGGTCATCGACGCAGATTTCGCGGTTCGCCCGGAGTTTCTCTACGAGACCATGCCCTATTTCTGCGACCCCAAAGTGGGCATCGTCCAGACGGCCCAGTATTACGAGGTCAGCAACCGGTCACTGTCCTACATTCAACGTTACGCGGGGACCCTGCAGGAGATCTTCTTCCGGTTCATCCAGCCTGCCCGGGACCGCTACAAGGCGGCGATCTG
The DNA here is from genome assembly GCA_050010815.1 of Streptosporangiaceae bacterium. Lineage (GTDB taxonomy): Bacteria > Actinomycetota > Actinomycetes > Streptosporangiales > Streptosporangiaceae > Palsa-504. The sequence goes on from JBEKKH010000027.1 coordinate 24,293, forward strand.
CGCGGGCACGAATCTGGTGTACCGCCGCACGGCCGTCGCGGCCGCGGGCGGCTTCGCGCAGGTGCCGATCGGCGAAGACGTCCACTCCGGAGTGAAGCTGGCGTGGGCCGGCTACGAAACGCGCTACCTCCCGCTGTGCCTGGCCAAGGGCGTAGCACCAACCGACTTCGCGTCCTTGGCCAATCAGCAGGCTCGCTGGTGCCGGTCCTCGATGTTGCTCATGATCGACAAACACTTCCGGGAAGCACCGTACACGTGGCAGCAACGGGCTGCCTTCTGGGCCGCGTTCCTTTATTACATGTCATCGGCTGCCCTGCTGCTCACCGGGCCGTTCCCGACCCTGACGATGATCTGGTTTTACCCCGGGCACATCTACCCGCACAATTACCTGCCGCTCTTGCCGGCCCTCGCAGCGACGCTCTTCGTGTTCCCGATGCTGAGCCGCGGCTGGCGGCCGACGATCTACCGGGTATGCATGATCAACTCATGCTGTCACCTGTACTCGGTCTGGTACGCGCTCCACGGACGTGTCGCCGAGTGGGTGCCCACCGGCGCTTCGCCGGAGCGAGGCCGTGTGCCTATTACCGTGAACCGGATCCTGTGCAGCTGGATCGCAGTAGTTCAGCTGCTGCTCTGGCTGGGCCTAGCGCTCCGGGTGCATCAGTACGGCTGGCGTCCGTACTGGGCGACGGAGGTCCTGGCTGGAGTGCAGCTTTACATGCTGGCACCGCTGATGACTCCTAGTAAGGGAATCTGGAATCACCGCGATGACAATGCTGCGGAGGTAGCACTATGAGACGCCCGCCCGATTACCAAGAGGAGACCGTTGGCCTGGCGCCGCAACTACAGACCGATCACACCGCAGGGGACTCCAGCAGCCGTCGGCGCGGTCACCAGCCGCGGAGACGTCGGCGTTTCGTCACCACCGGAGCCCTCCTCGCAGTGGCCGCGATCGTGCTTGGTATCGGTCTCTACAACAATTTCGCGGGTTCCACCGGGCCGCTGCCGAGCAACCTGCCGCCCGCATCTGCCTCTTACCTGGGGGTATTCGCGAAGGGGGCACCTGCCTCCTATACCTCGGTGACGGCGTTCGCGAAGACGACCGGCGCGCAGCCCGATCTGGTCATGTACTACAGCGGCTGGTTCGTTCCCTTCCCGACAAGTTTCGCCGATACCGCAGCCGACAACGGTGCGGTACCGCTCGTGCAAATGAACCCAGACCAGCCCAAGGGTCCGATTAGCATCGCCCAGATCGCATCCGGACGGTACGACGCGTACCTTAGCTCCTACGCCGAAGCCGTCCGCGCCTACAAGCACCCGGTCATTTTGAGCTTCGGGCACGAGATGAACGGCGACTGGTCCTCGTGGGGTTACAAACACACATCACCAGCAGTTTTCGTGGCCGCCTGGCGCCACATCGTCAACCTTTTCCGCACCCTGGGAGCCCGGAACGTCACCTGGCTGTGGACCGTCAACATCATCAACGACGGGCAAGCCGGCCATATAGCCCGCCCGGATTCGTGGTGGCCAGGCAGCTCCTACGTGACCTGGGTCGGGATTGACGGCTACTATCTAAAGCCGTCGTGGCAATTCGCTCCCCTGTTCGGACCGACCATCCGCGACGTGCGCGCACTGACCAACGACCCAATCCTGATCGCCGAGACGGGCGCGGTACAGACGGCCAACCAGCCCGCAAAGATCAACGACCTGTTCGCAGGCATCCGCTCCTACGGACTGCTCGGGTTCGTCTGGTTCAACTCCGCGAACCCCGAGGGCCAGCAGTTCACCATTAACACTCCCGCGGCCGCTGCCGCATTCCGCAAGGGCGCCAGCACGTACCACAGGCCCGGGTCATGAACGAGTAGCTCATCTGAGCGTACTAAGCCTAATTCATCACTGGGGGTAGGAGGCCATAAGGTTTTGACTGACACTCAACGCTCGGGACGGCATCGTCAGGCTCCACCGGAGGAGTCTCGCCTCGCGAAAGGCCATCACCGGACGAGATTGGCGGCAATCATAACTGCGGGCGTGGCGGTGATAATTATTGTCTCTTCCGTGCTATACATCGCCGGACGCCCGGCGCCGCTACATAACGCATCCCGAGGGAGCCGTGTCCCCGCCGCTGCCGACTCGGTAATCGGGGTCTACACTCATGACTCCCCAGCATCCTATGCCGCGGTGACGGCCTTCACGAACCTCACCCGGGTCAAGCCCAACATTGTCGTTTACTACAGCGGATGGCTGGAGCCCTTTCAGGCTGGCTTCGCCGCGACCGTCGCCCGTGAAGGCGCGGTGCTGCTTATACAGATGAATCCAACGGATGCGAGCGTCGCCGCGGTCGCTTCCGG
>JBEKKH010000028.1:0-26283 GCA_050010815.1 Streptosporangiaceae bacterium
GCGAGGACCTGGACGACGCCCTCGGTGTCCAGCTGCTCGATCCCGCGCCGGAACTGCTTCTGCTTGCCCGCTTCCTTGCCGCGGACGACCGCGAAATGCTCGGGCGCGAAGCTGGGGATCGGCGGGAACTCGACCGGGACGTCGCCGGCGTAAAGAGTGTCGCCCGGGCGCAGCGCGGTCGCGTTGACCAGGCCGATGACGTCGCCGGGAAAGGCCTCCTCGACGGTCTCCCGGTCCTGGCCGAACATCGACTGTGCGTACTTGGTGGCGAACGGCCGCCCGGTCGCCGCGTGGGTGAGCACCATGCCGCGCTCAAACCGGCCCGAGCAGACCCGAACGTACGCCATCCGGTCCCGGTGCGCCGGGTCCATGTTGGCCTGCACCTTGAATACCAGGCCGGAGAACGGGGCGTCGACCGGCCGCGGCTCGCCCTTGATGTCGGTGCGCATCGCGGGCGGCGGGGCGTACGTGGTCACGGCGTCGAGCAGACGGCGGACCCCGAAGTTTGGCAGTGCGGCGCCGAACAGCACCGGGCTCGTCACGCCAGCCAGGAATGACTCCATGTCGAAGTCGTCGAGGCGGCCGTCGGCGTCTCCGAGCTCACCGTAGATCTCGTCGAGCAGCGCCAGTTCCTCCTGCGCGGTCACGAACGCATCGCCGTCGCGGGCGGCCGCGGCGTCGGCGTCGAGCCGGGTTTCCAGGGCGCGTCCGGCCCCGCCGGGCGTCCTGGTGAAGGTGATGTAGTTCCCGGTGGTCCGTTCGATCAGGCCGCGGAAGTCGCCCGCCACGCCGACCGGCCAGTTCACCGGGGCCGGGCGCAACCCGATCCGCTGCTCGATCTCATCCAGCAGCTCGAGCGGCTCCCGGCCGGGCCGGTCCCACTTGTTCACGAACGTGATGACCGGGACCGATCGGCTCCGGCAGACGTCGAACAGCTTCAGCGTCTGCGGTTCCAGGCCCTTGGCCGAGTCGAGCAGCATGATGGCGCAGTCCACCGCAGAAAGGACCCGGTAGGTATCCTCGGAGAAATCCGCGTGTCCCGGGGTGTCCAGCAGGTTCAGCATGGTGCTCTGGTAGTCGAAGCGCAGCGCTGCCGAGGTGATGGAGATGCCCCGGGCGCGCTCCATCGCCATCCAGTCCGACGTGACCCCGCGGCGGCCTGCCTTGCCGTGCACCGCGCCGGCGTGGGTGATGGCCGACGCGTGCAGGGCCAGCGCCTCGGTCAGCGTGGACTTACCCGCATCCGGATGGCTGATCACCGCGAACGTCCGCCGTTTGGTTGCTTCAGCCAGAACCCTGGAGTCGGGCACCCTCGTGTCGGCGGCACGAGCAGGCGCCCCCGTATCCGCCATAGTCACTTAGTTGAGGATACTTGGTCCGTGGACCGCGTCCTTACCATCCCGAACGGGATCAGCGCCGCCCGGCTGGCCGGGGTACCGGTCTTCCTTTGGCTGGTACTCGGCCCACGGACGGCCGTGGCCGACGACTGGGCCGTGGGCCTGCTCATCGTCGCGGGCCTGTCGGACTGGCTGGACGGCAAGATCGCCCGCGCGCTGAACCAGGCCAGCAGGCTCGGCCAGGTCCTCGATCCGGCCGCGGACCGGCTGTACATCGTGTCGACCATCGTCGCGCTGGCGATCCGCGGCATCATTCCCTGGTGGCTGGTCGCCGTCCTCGGGCTCCGCGAGCTGACGGTCGGTTCGGCGCTCGGCGTGCTGCGGCGCCGGGTCGGGTTCGGCACCTTGCAGGTCAGCCTGGCCGGCAAGGGCGCGACTCTTTGCCTGCTTTATGCCTTCCCGCTGCTTTTCCTGGGCGATCACCCCGGTTGGGGCGGAACCCTGGCCCGGGTAATAGGCTGGGCCTTCGCGACCTGGGGCACGGTGCTGTACTGGTGGGCTGCGATGCTGTACCTCGCTCAGGTGCGAAGCCTGGTCAGCGGCGACGCGAATCCGCAGGGCGGCGGAGCGGGTCTGTGAGCTGCTGGTATTAGCCCGTTGCCGGGTGTGTGTCCGGTGAATTGGGACGGCGATCCGTTAATTCCTTGCGGCGGGGTAGACCTCTTAAGGGCGGAAACCGGGAAAGGAGCCGCAAATCCATTGAAAGCCGTCGTCATGGCAGGGGGCGAAGGGACGCGGCTGCGGCCGATGACCGCAAACCAGCCCAAGCCGCTGCTTCCCGTGGCCAACAGGCCGATCATGGAGCACGTGCTTCGGCTGCTCAAGCGGCACGGGTTTGATGAGACCGTGGTAACCGTCCAGTTCCTCGCCGCACTCGTCCGTAATTATTTCGGCGACGGCGAGGAGTTCGGGATGAGCCTGCAGTACGCCACGGAAGAGATGCCGCTCGGCACCGCGGGCAGCGTCAGGAACGCCGAGGACGCCCTGCGGGACGAGCCCTTCCTGGTCATTTCGGGCGACGCGCTCACCGACATGGACCTCACCTCGCTGGTGAAATTCCACAAGGACAAAGGCGCGCTGGTCACGGTCGGCCTGGCCCGGGTGCCCAACCCCCTCGAGTTCGGCATCGTGATCACCGCTGAGGATGGCCAGATCCAGCGGTTCCTGGAGAAGCCGACGTGGGGCCAGGTGTTCTCGGACACGGTTAACACCGGGCTGTACGTGATGGAGCCAGAGGTGCTCGCGGAGGTCCCGCCGGGTGAGGTGATCGACTGGTCGGGGGACGTCTTCCCCAAGCTGCTCAAGCGCGGCGCCCCGCTGTTCGGCTACATCTCCGAGGACTACTGGGAGGACGTCGGGACCCACGAGAGTTACATGAAGGCGCAGGCCGACGTGCTGGCAGGCCGGGTGCACAGCGACATCGCCGGCTTTGAGGTCTCGCCCGGGGTCTGGGTCGCCGAGGGCGCCGAAGTCGATGCCGACGCCGTGCTCACCGGCCCGCTGTGCATCGGGGACTACGCCAAGATCGAAGCGGGCGCCCAACTGCGGGAGTACACGGTCATCGGCAACAACGTCGTGGTCAAGGAGGGTGCGTTCCTGCACCGCGCCGTCGTGCACAACAACGTGTACGTCGGCCAGGGCGTTACCCTGCGCGGCTGCGTTATCGGCAAGAACACCGATGTCATGCGGCTGGCCAGGATCGAGGAAGGAGCGGTCGTCGGAGACGAGTGCGTGATCGAGCCCGAGGCCTACCTGTCCGCCGGGGTGAAGGTGTACCCGTTCAAGACCATTGAGGCCGGCGCGGTGGTGAACACCAGCGTGATCTGGGAGTCCAGGGGCCAGCGCACCCTGTTTGGCCCGCGCGGCGTCTCCGGCCTGGTCAACGTGGAGGTGACGCCTGAGCTCGCGGTCCGGCTGGCCAGCGCCTACGCCACCATGCTGCGTAAGGGTTCCACCGTCACCACCTCCAGGGATGTGTCCAGGGCGGCGCGGACGCTGAAGCGGGCCATGCAGGGGGCCCTGAACGCCAGCGCCATCAACGTGGTGGACCTGGAAGCCCAGCCGCTGCCGGTGGCCAGGTTCGAGACGGCCAGGGATCATTACAGCGGTGGCATCGCGCTGCGCACCACGCCCGGCGACCCGCAGTCCGTCGACATCATCTTCCTCGACGAGCGCGGCGCCGAGCTGTCTCAGGCGGATCAGCGCAAACTGGAGCGGGTCTTTTCCCGGCAGGAGTTTCGCCGGGCGTTCCCCGGCGAAATCGCCGAGCTCAGCTACCCGCCCCGGGTGGTCGAGTCCTATACCCACGAGCTGCTCGGGTGCGTCGACATGAGCGGCGTGCGCGAGGCCAACCTGAAGGTAGTCGCCGATTGCGCCGGCGGCACCGCGTCGCTGGTGCTGCCCAGCCTGCTCGGCACCATCGGCGTGGACGTACTCACCCTGAACAACCGGCTGGATGAGGTATCCCCGACGGAGACCGTCGCGCAGCAGCGCGCGGGCCTGCAACGGCTGGCCGAGGTGGTGTCCTCGTCCAAGGCGGCGTTCGGAGTCAGGTTTGACCCGGTCGGGGAGCGGATCCAGCTCGTGGACGAGAAGGGCGAGCTGGTGAGCGAGGACCGGGCGCTGCTCGCCGTGCTCGACCTGGTCGCGGCTGAGCGCAAGCACGGCCAGGTGGCGCTGCCGGTGACCACGACCCGGGTGGCGGAGCAGGTCTGCCGCTTCCATGGCGTCCAGGTGAACTGGACGCCGACCTCGATGCACGCGCTCACGCTGGCGGCTGCGCAAGACGACGTCATCTTCGCGGCTGACGGTCACGGCGGCTTCGTCGTGCCGGAATGCAGCCGGACCGTCGATGGCATCGCCGCCTTCGTCAGGCTGCTCGGCCTGGTCGCGCGGACCAGGTTGACCCTGAGCCAGATCGACGCCAGGATCCCGGTCGCTCATCTGCTCAAGCGGTCCATCCCGACGCCGTGGGCGGCCAAGGGCGGCGTCATGCGCACGGTCATGGGAGCCGCCGCCCAGCACGAGATCGACACCACCGACGGCGTTCGTGTCACCGAGCGTGATCGTGGCTGGGTTCTCGTGCTGCCCGACCCGGCCGACGCCGTCACCCACCTGTGGGCCGAGGGAACCGATGCCGACACCGCGCAACTGCTGCTGGACGAGTGGGCCTCGGTGATCGAGCAGGCGGGTCGCTAGCGTCAGGCGCCGGGGCCCCGGATAATCGGGCCGTACCGGGGTAGGCTGGTTGCCTTACGGGGCATGCGACAGGCGTCAAGCACGCGGAATTCGCGAACCTGCGCGGGTGTGAGACAATCGCGCATTGCGATTCGCCCGGCGGTCATCGCCCGGTGCGGCGGTGTAAGCGACGGTGTAAGCGACGGCGGAGGTGACAAGGCGGTGTGGCGGAAGCGTCGCGACCAAAAAAACGGGCGCGGACGGCGTGGGCTGTTCGCGTGGCGCGTGGACCGCCCCGCCTCCTCTCGCGTACCTTTGGCAGGATCGTTTGAAGCCGAGGACCAGACTGAGGGGAGGCCGAGCGAAGCTATGCCACGCGTTTACTGCGCCCGGTGCGGTCGGCCCAATCCTGAAGACGCCCGGTTCTGCTCGAACTGCGGAGCTCAGCTGGGGGTGCCTGTCCCGCCCGGATCAGGCATGCCGGCCGGACCTGCGGCACCCGGGCCCGGAACCGGAGGTACGGCCGCCCGTCCCGGTGAGACCACCTCGACGATTTCGCTGGGCCGGACCGACGACGGCGATTTGAGCGACGACCTCTTCCCGGATTCCGCGTCGTTCGGCGCGCTACCGCCAGGCAGCGCGCTGCTGCTGGTCATGCGCGGCCCCAATGCGGGCAGCCGGTTCCGGCTCGACGGCGACCTGACCACCGCGGGGCGTCACCCGGACAGCGACATCTTTCTCGACGACGTCACGGTCTCCCGGCGGCATGCCGAGTTCTGCCGCCAGGGTTTCCGGTTCACCGTGCGCGACGTCGGCAGCCTCAACGGCACCTACGTGAACAGGGAACGCATCGAGGAGGCCGAGCTGGCCGGCGGGGATGAGGTCCAGATCGGAAAGTTCCGGCTGCTGTTCCTCACCAGCCAGGATCTCGGCCCGGCATCTTCGGCTGACCGCCGCGGCAGGGGCGCCCAGGAATACTCATGAGCGAGCCGGAGGGGCGCGGCGTTGCGGGGGATACCTCATGACCGACCAGCCACCGCGTGGCCAATTCGGTATCGGGGCGGTCTTGGCGCAGCTGCGCCCGGAATTTCCGGACATCAGCACATCGAAGATCCGCTTCCTGGAGGCCGAGGGGCTAATCGAGCCGGCCAGGTCCCATTCGGGCTACCGCAGGTTCTCCGCGCCCGACATCGCCCGGCTGCGGTACATCCTGACCATGCAGCGGGATTCGTACCTGCCCCTGCGGGTGATCAAGGAGCGGCTAGCCGACGGCGGCGGGGCGGGCCCAGGTCAGCAGCAGGCTGACGCCACCGACCGGATCGTGGCCGACATGACCCGTCACCAGTTGCTCGACGCGGCCGACATCAGCGACGCTGAACTGACCGAGCTTGAGGATTACGGCCTGATCCGGCGGGTGGGCCGCCAGTACGGCCGGGACGCGCTGGCGGTCGCCCGGGCGGTCGCCGCATTGCATCAGTACGGTGTTCAGGCCAGGCACCTGCGCGCGGTCAAGGCGTCCGCGGACCGGGAGGCCAATCTGGTCGAGCAGGTCGTGGCCCCGCAACTGCGCCAGCGCGGCCCGGGCGCGCGCGACGCGGCCGCCCGGACGGCCTGGCAGATCGCCGATCTGACCCTGCGGTTGCACGCGACGCTGGTTGAGTCCGCCTTGGCCGAGGCGGGGCTGGCGTGCGGTCCGCTGCGCAGCAGTGACTACGAGCCGGAGGTGGACGGATCCGGGCGCAACCCGGGAGAGGGAGCGCCCTCGGCTGGGGGGCTGAGGTCAGCCTCCGGACGCTTACGGGTGTACCTTGGCAAGGGGAGAAGTGGCCAGCAGAGGTTCCCCAGGGCGCGTGAGGACGGAGCTGAAGTGCGGCAGATGGAGGTCATCGGCGTCCGGGTCGAGATGCCATCCAACAGCCCCATCGTCTTGCTTAAGGAGGCGCAGGGGGACAGGTACCTGCCTATCTGGATCGGGGCGGTCGAGGCAACGGCGATTGCCTTCGCCCAGCAGGGCATGGTGTCGCTTCGGCCACTGACGCACGATCTTTTCCGTGACGTCCTGGAGGTTTTGAACGTCCAGCTTCGCACCGTGAACATTACCGCGCTGCGGGACGGGATCTTCTACGCGGACCTGGTCTTCTCTAACGGCGCCGAGGTCAGCGCGCGGCCGTCGGATTCAATCGCGCTGGCGTTGCGTACCGGCGCGCAGATCTTCGCGAGCGAGGAGATCCTCGACGAGGCGGGCGTGCCCATTCCTGACGAGCAGGAGGACGAGGTCGAGAAGTTCAGGGAATTTCTCGACACCATCTCGCCCGAGGACTTCGGCCGCGGCACCTGAGGGGTCCGGTGCGTGCCGGTTTGCACGGCTGCTGCCGGGAATGTCACGACGCGCCGCCGGAGGTCGTTGACGCTGCCACCCGGGTCGGCTTACGGTGCGAGTACCGTGGGTAGTCAGCTCCGGTGGAGGTGGGCGTGGCGATAAGCAGGGATGATAACGGCGATGAGGCGCTTGCCGTCGGCGTCTCGCAAGGCACCCTGTTCGACGAGGACGAGGTTCCTGGCCTCTCCGCCGATGCCGCACTGCCTGGTCAGGCGGGCGTGGACGCAGAGGAAACCGGTTACCGGGGCCCGACCGCGTGCGCCGCGGCCGGCATTACCTACCGGCAGCTTGACTACTGGGCGCGTACGGCGCTGGTTGAGCCGAGCGTCCGCTCCGCCCACGGATCGGGTTCCCAGCGGCTGTACAGCTTCCGCGACATCCTCGTGCTGAAGGTGGTGAAGCGGCTGCTCGACACCGGGATCTCGCTGCAGCAGATCCGCGCCGCCGTGCAGCATCTGCGCGACCGGGGCACCGCCGACCTGGCCCAGGTGACGCTGATGAGCGACGGGGTCAGCGTGTACGAGTGCACCTCCGCCGACGAGGTGGTGGATCTGCTGCAGGGTGGTCAGGGCGTGTTCGGCATCGCGCTCGGCCGGGTCTGGCGCGAGGTCGAGGGGGACCTGGCGGTGTTGCCCGCGGTCCGGGCCGAGGACGGCTTCGTCGCGGTAACGTCGGGCGGCCAGGACGACCTGGCCAAGCGTCGCCTGCGCCGCACCAGCTAAACAGGTAACATCAAACTTGCTGATGACACCGGCCGGGAGAGATCCCGCCTTATGCCGCGCGGGCGCCGAAGGGGCAACATCCCCGGAACCTCTCAGGCACACGAACCGGACGGGACAGGCATCTCTGAAGCGGACTGTGCGCCGCGACAGATGGGGAGCCGCGTGTCCGCGTGTCCGATCCGGGGAGGCTCCATGACCGATTTCACCGTCCGCCACATCGGCCCGTCCCTAGCGGCCCAGCAGCACATGCTGGGGTGCCTGGGCTATTCGACGCTGGACGAGCTCACCGCCGCGGCCCTGCCCGAAGGCACCCCGGCCCCGCAGCTGAGCCTGCCCGATCCCCTGACCGAGACGCAGGCCCAGGCCGAGCTGCGCCGGATGGCCAGCCGGAACCAGGTGCTGACCTCGATGATCGGCCTGGGCTACTACGACACGATCACCCCGGCCGTCATCCGCCGCAACGTGCTGGAGAACCCGGCCTGGTACACCGCGTACACCCCGTACCAGCCGGAGATCTCGCAGGGTCGCCTCGAGGCGCTGCTGAACTTCCAGACCATGATCGCTGACCTGACCGCACTGCCGTGGGCGGGTGCCTCGCTGCTCGACGAGGCCACCGCCGCGGCTGAGGCGATGACCCTGGCCCGGCGCGGGACCAAGGGCGGGCACGTGTTCCTGGCCGACGCCGACTGCCTGCCGCAGACGCTGGCCGTGCTCCGCACCCGCGCCGAGCCGCTCGGCATCGAGCTCGTCGTCGCCCCGGTCACGGCCGCCTCGATAGCCGCCCAGTCCGGGCTGTTCGGCGTGCTGCTGCAGTTTCCCGGTGCGTCAGGGGCGGTGCGTGACCTGGCCCCCATGATCGAGGCCGCGCATGCCCGCGGAGCACTGGCGGCGGTCGCTGCCGACCTGCTGGCGCTGACCCTGCTCAGGCCGCCCGGCGAGATGGGAGCGGACATCGCGGTGGGTTCGAGCCAGCGGTTCGGGGTGCCGCTGTGGTTCGGTGGCCCGCATGCGGGCTACATCGCGGTCAGCGACGTCCTCAAGCGCCAGCTGCCCGGCCGGCTGGTCGGCGTATCCGTGGATGCTGACGGTCAGCTCGCCTACCGCCTCGCCCTGCAGGCCCGCGAGCAGCACATCCGCCGCGAGAAGGCGACGAGCAACATCTGCACGGCCCAGGTCCTGCTGGCGGTGACCGCGGCCATGTACGCCACCTACCACGGGCCGGAGGGGCTGGCGGCCATCGCCCGGGGCACTCACCGTAGCGCCGCGATCCTGGCCGCGACCCTGCGCGATCTCGGCTGCCGAACGGACTCCGCTGACTTCTTCGACACCATCAGGATCCGCTTCGACGGCGGAACGCCGGAGGCGGCGCAGGCGGCCGAACGGGCCCGGGCCGCGGGGTACAACCTGTACCTGGCGCCGGACGGCGCGTTGCAGGTCAGCTGCGACGAGACCACCACCGACGAGCAGCTGCGCGAGGTGGCCGCCGCGCTGTGCGGCCAGCCGGACCCGGCCGGCCTGCACTTGTCCGACGCCGGTCCCGACACACTGCCCGAGCCGTTGCGGCGGACCTCGGAGTTCCTCACCCACCCGGTGTTCACCGAGAACCGGAGCGAGACCGCGATGCTCCGCTACCTGCGGCGGCTGGCGGACTTCGACATCGCCCTTGACCGGTCCATGATCCCGCTCGGCTCGTGCACGATGAAGCTGAATGCGGCCGCCGAGATGGAGCCGATCAGCTGGCCGGAGTTTGCCGGCCTGCACCCGTTCGCGCCGCTCGCCCAGGCCGCCGGCTACACCGAGCTGATCACGTCCCTGGAGAGCCGGCTGGCCGCCATCACCGGCTACGACGCGGTGTCCGTCCAGCCGAACGCCGGATCCCAGGGCGAGCTGGCCGGCCTGCTCGCGATCAGGGGGTACCACGCCTCGCGCGGCGAGGCGGACCGCGATGTCTGTCTCATCCCTTCCTCGGCGCACGGCACGAACGCGGCCAGCGCGGTGCTGGCCGGATTGCGGGTCGCGGTGGTCACGTGCGGCGCCGACGGCGCCATCGACCTCGGCGACCTGCAGGCCAAGCTGGAAGCCCACCAGGGGCAGGTGGCCGCGATCATGCTGACGTACCCGTCCACTGCCGGGGCCTATGAGCAGAATGTGACTGCCGCCTGCGCCGCGGTGCACGCCGCAGGAGGCCAGGTCTACATTGACGGCGCGAACCTGAACGCGCTGGTCGGGCTGGCCACGCTGCCGTCGTTCGGGGCCGACGTCTCACACCTGAACCTGCACAAGACCTTCTGCATCCCGCACGGCGGCGGCGGGCCCGGCGTGGGTCCGGTGGCCGCACGCGCCCATCTGGCAAAGTTCCTGCCCGGCCGTGGTCACACGGGTCCGGTAGCGGCGGCGCCTTACGGCTCAGCGGGCATCCTGCCGATCTCCTGGGCCTACATCGCGATGATGGGAGCCGCCGGACTGCGCCGGGCCACCGGTGTCGCGGTGCTGTCCGCCAACTACGTCGCCCAGCGGCTCGCGGCGCATTACCCGGTGCTCTACACCGGCCGGAACGGGCTGGTCGCGCACGAGTGCGTCATCGACCTGCGCCCGCTGTCTCGCGAGACCGGGATCACCGTGGAAGACGTGGCCAAGCGGCTGATCGACTACGGGTTCCACGCGCCCACCATGTCGTTCCCGGTAGCGGGCACCTTCATGATCGAGCCCACCGAGAGCGAGAGCCTGATCGAGATCGACCGGTTCTGTGACGCGATGATCGCGATCAGGTCCGAGATCTCACGAGTGGCGGACGGGGGATACGACGCCGTGGACAATCCGCTCAAAAATGCCCCGCATACCGCCGAGATGCTCATCACGGGGGAATGGAAGCACCCGTACCCACCGGCCGAAGCGGCGTACCCGGCCGGGGTGAACCGCCGCAGCAAGTACTGGCCGCCGGTCCGCCGGATCGATCAGGCCTACGGTGACAGGAACCTGGTCTGTGCCTGCCCGCCACCCGAGGCTTACGCTCTGTCTTCCGCTCGGGACTAGCGCGGAACGCGCCGGCCGGGTTCGCCCCCGGCCGGCGCGCGGGCTGGGGTTACTGGCTGGCGATGGGAAAGGAATTGAGCTCGTCCAGGTGCGGTGGCAGGGTCATGGTGACCACGCTCTCCTGCTCCTGGGGGTCGGTGCGCGCGACCACGGCCACGGTCATCACGTCGCTCCGGTTCACCGGCAGGTGGGGTGTGCCCGGCGGGACGTACATGAAGTCGCCGGCTTTGACCACGGTGCGCTGGCGCAGGCCCTCGCCGTGCCACACCTCGGTTTCTCCGCTGACGGTGTAGATGGCGGACTCGTGCCCGTCGTGGACGTGCGGGACGCCGCGCGTTCCCGGGGGGATCGTAATCAAGTGCAGGCACAGGGCTTGCGCGCCGGCGGAGCGGTTGCTCACGCCCGTGGCCAGGTTCATTCCCTGCTTGCCGTCGTAGGTGTCAGCTGAGCGGATGACGATGACCTCACCTGGTGTGGTGACGGTCGCGACCGGTGCATGCAGTGCTCTCTCGAAGACGTCGCTTACTCTGAGCATTTGACCATATCCTATCCGTGATGTTCCCTTCTGCTAGGTTATGGCTGTGTGTAGTCAAATAGATACTCTCCGTACAGGCAGTATGATCTATCCCGGAGGTTAGAAAGTCCTATCCGAAAAGTAAGCTCCGGAACCGCCTAGCGGGCGGCCTGCCGGAGCTCGTCCAGGACGCGCTGCCTGGCCTGACCGGGATCGATGCCCAGGTCCCGCAGGGTGACCGGGCTGAAGTCGCCGCGCGGGTTGCGTTCGGCCGCGGCCAGCAGGCCGAGCAGCAGGTGCTCGGTACCGATGTAGGTATGGTGCAGCGCCCGGGCCTCCTTGAGCGCGAGCCCCAGCGACTGCTTGAACTCCCGGGTCACCGTCGGCCGTCCGGTCAAGCTGAACGGGCCCTGTGGCGCAGGTGGCACGCGCTCGAGCGCGTCGGGCCCGAAGCTCTCCTCGATCCGGCGCTTGATCTCGCCCAGGTCGATGCCGATGGCGGCCAGCGCCTCGGCGTCACCGCTGTCCGGATCAACCCCAAGACCCTCGAGGGGGCGGACCAGTGGAGCGATGCGGTCCAGCTCGCGCTCGACGCGGGTCTGGTCGACGCCCAGGCCGCCCAGCGCCTGGGCGGCCATGCCTTCTCCGGTCGTCAGCGCGTACAGCATGTGCACCGGGCGGATCTGGTCGCCGCGCTCGGCGGCTTGCGCCCGCGCCGAGATCACGACCGCCCTGGCCTTATCGGTGAATCGCTCGAACATTGTCGTGGTTCCCTCCGGTTAGCGCAGACGCCCGCGACGGGCGGTAAGGCCGTCAGCCGAGCGGCGCGCGTGCTTTTTGTGAGCGGCCTGCCGGGACACGCCGAGGATTTCGGCGATCTCCTGCCAGGACCAGCCATGTTGTCGTGCGTTGTCGACCTGGAGCGCTTCAAGTTGCTCCAGGAGCCGGCGCAAGGCGGCGACGGCGCGGAGCCCCGTGCGCGGGTCCGAGCTGTCAGCCGCGGCCGCCAGTGCGGGTGCGTTGTCCATGGTGTCAATTTAGGTTGACATCCCGCCCTTGTCAACCTGAGTTGACGACCAATCCCGGCCCCGGCCAATTACGAACCCCTTACAAAGGTCCGCTGAACCATGCGAAATCGCGCTACGTAGTCATAACTAGGGGGAAGAAGTGAGTCTGCGACGGTGCCAGGCTTCCAGCACGATCCAGGGCGGCGCCATTGTGCTCGGCTGAGCATACGATCCAGCTAGGGGCGGACCCCAGGAGAACCCGAAGACCCGATGGCCCGGACAGCCTTTAGCGCAGGGGAGACGCAGTGACCAATGTGGCCAGGCGGCCTGCTCCGGCCCGCCATGCCGGGGCTGAGGCCTACCCGGGGCGCAGGCCGCCGCCCGCGCCGCCGCGTTCCGGCTCGCCGCGTGGCCCGCGTGTGACACCAGGGACCGTTCGGCCCGGGAAAGAAAGCGGAAAGATCAGCAAGCAGGTGGTGCTGGCGGTCATCGGCCTCGGAGCCGTCGTCGTCCTGGCCCTGTGGTGGCATGGCTCACCGGGAGTCCACGGGCTTGGCGGCTGGCTCACCGGAGCGGGCGAGATCCTCGGGCTGATGGCCGGGTACGGTGTCGTGGTCCTGGTCGCGCTGATGGCGCGGCTGCCCCCGCTGGAGCGGGGCCTGGGCACCGACCAGCTGGCCCGCTGGCACGCGATGGGCGGCCGCTATGTCGTCTGCGTGGTGACCGCGCACGCCCTGCTGATCATCTGGGGTTACGCGGTCCAGGCGCACACCAGCGTGGTGGGCGAGACCGCGACGCTGCTTACCCAGTACCCGGACGTGCTGATGGCCACGGTGGCCCTCTTCCTGCTGATCGGCGTCGGCATCATCTCCATGCGGGCGGCCCGGCGCCGGGTCCGCTACGAGACCTGGTACTACCTGCACCTGTACACCTACCTGGCGATCGCCCTGGCGTTCAGTCATCAGTTCGCCGACGGCACCACGTTCATCGGCAACATGGCCGCGCGGTTCTGGTGGTCGGCGATGTACCTGACGGTGGCCGCGCTGATCGCCTGGTACCGGTTCGCGGTGCCGCTGCGCTCGTTCGCCCGGCATGGTTTCCGCGTCATCGGGGTCAAGCAGGAGGGGCCGGGCGTCGTGTCGGTCTACATCGGCGGTGCCCGGCTGGACGAGCTGGGCGCCGAGCCCGGGCAGTTCTTCCGCTGGCGGTTCCTCACCAAGTCGATGTGGTGGTCATCGCACCCGTACTCGTTGTCCGCCGCGCCCGGCCAGGACATCTTGCGGATCACGGCGAAGGACCTCGGTGACCACAGTGCGGCGCTGGCCCGGTTGCGCCCAGGGACCCGGGTCTTCGCCGAGGGACCCTACGGCGCGTTCCGGGCCAGCCGGTCGGGCCGCGGTGTCGTGCTGCTGGCGGGCGGGGTCGGCATCACCCCGTTGCGGGCCCTGTTCGCGACGCTGCCAGGACCCGTCACGCTGATCTACCGCGCGAGCAGCGCGCGCGACGTCGTGTTCCGGGAGGAACTCGACGCGATCGCGGCCGCGCGCGGGGCGGCCGTCCACTACGTCATCGGGTCGCGGGCCGAGATGGGCGGCGACCCGCTGTCGCCGCGGGTCCTGCGTTCCCTCGCGCCGGGCCTGGAGGCTCAGGACGTCTATGTGTGCGGGCCGCCCGGCATGACGTCCGCCGCGGTCAAGGCGCTGCGCGCGGCCGGGGTGCCCAGGCGGAGCATCCACCACGAATCGTTCGAGTTCTGAAGGGAGGATCCGCGACATGCGCCGAGTAATCCTGGCCATCGCAGGCACCGTAGCCGGGCTGGTGGCCCTGCTGTCGTTCAAGTCGCATGTCCCGACCGTCTCCTCAGCGTCGGCGGCGACCACCGGCGGGACCAGCGGGAGCGGGAGCAGCGGGAGCGGGAGCAGCGGGACGTCATCCTCGTCGTCCACCACCACCGTGCCAGGGGAGTTCCCGATGGGAAGCCTGGCCGGCCGGCTGCCCACGGATGAGACCGCGGTGACCGGGCATGTGGGCAACACCGTGTACGGGCCGGTCCAGATCCAGCTGATCATGCGGAACGGCAAAATCGTCAAGGTGGCGGTCCTCAAGCAGCCGATGAACACCCTGCACGACATCCAGATCGGCGAGTTCGCCTTCCCCAAGCTGATCGGCGAGACGCTGACGGCGCAGACCGCGAAGATCGACTCCGTGTCCGGGGCCAGCTACACGAGCGCGGGCTATATCGCCTCGTTGCAGAGCGCGCTGGACCAGAGCGGCTGAACCTCGCGATGACCGGTGGCAAAGGGGCGGCGCGGTGCAGGCACGCCGAGCAGGTGATGGGCACGGTCGTCTCCTTCGACGTTCCCGCCTGCGCCGGAGACCCCGCCGGGCCGGGAACGCTCGGCCAGGCGGTGCGCTGGCTGCACTGGGTCGACGCGACCTTCTCGCCGTACCGCGACGACAGTGACGTCAGCCGCTTCGGCGCCGGCTCGGTGCCGCTGGACCGGTGCGTGCCCGAGCTGGCCGAGGTGCTCAGGGCTTGCGCCGAGGTCGGCGCGCTGAGCGGCGGGTACTTCACCACCATGCCGGGCGGCCGGTTCGACCCGTCCGGGTACGTCAAGGGGTGGGCGATCGAGCGGGCCGCGGCGCTGTTCACCGCAGCCGGTTCGGCCGAGCACAGCGTCAACGGCGGTGGCGACGTCCAGTGCGTCGGCGAGCGCGGTCCTGGTCAGCTCTGGCGGATCGGCATCGCCCACCCGCTGCGGCCGGGAACGCTTGCGCTTGTGGTCACCGGGCGCGATTTCGCCGTGGCCACCTCGGGCGTCGCCGAGCGCGGACCGCACATCGTCAACCCGCACACCGGACAGCCCGCGACCGACCTGGCCAGCGTGACCGTGATCGGGCCCGGGCTGACCTTGACCGACGCCTTCGCGACGGCCGCGTTCGCGATGGGCTCCGGCGCCCGCGACTGGGTCGAGAGCCTGGACGGCTACGAGGCCTTCGCCATTACCCGCCGCGGTTCGGACTGGCAGACCAGCGGCTTTCGGGCCTACCTGGCATGACCGGCGGTTACATCAGGGTCGGCTGGCCCGCGTCGTAGACGAGAAGGCCGTCGTCCCGCCGTCGCAGGCCGGGGGAGAGCTGGTGCTCCTCAAGCCGGCCGGCGTGCACCAGATGGCGGACCGGCACGGCGCGGGCCGCCACGGCGAAATCGGCCAGCAGCCGGCGGTGGCAGTTCCGCCACAGGCTCTCCGAGCAGGAGATGCCCTCTTCGGGCCGCCAGCGCTCCAGCTCGGCGCGGGCGACGTGCGGATGGCGGCGGCTGCCCGGCGCGGTCCTGATGTCAACGAGAACGGCGATGCCCGCGCCGGTGAGCAGCTCGGTCATCCGCCCGGCGGTCGCGGTCCCGTGCCCGAACGTCAGCAGCATCTCAGCTGCCGTCGGCGGGCGCCGGGGGCGGCGGGTGTTCTTCCTCCTGGGGCTCGGCGCTGTTCCCGTAACCGCGGACCATTGCCGTCACCTCGCTCGTGATACCGATCGCCGGGCCGTTGATCAGCTCCCAGGAACGGCTGATCCCCAGGAGGAAACAGACTACGACCAGGATCGCGATCGTGTTCACGTCTCCGGAGTCGCCCGGGTGGGCAGCTACCTCTAGCCCCTCGATCAGCTGGTAGACGAACACGACGGATAGACCAAACAGGAACAGTCCATCGCGAACGGTGTGCCACCGCACCAGATGCAGGCGGATCAGTGACAGCAGCGATGCCAGCACGAACGTCAGCCCGACCACCGCCACGGCCACAGCTGTCCCCCCGACCTTTTCGCCGGGGATCAGCGCGAACAGCGACACCGTCAGCGTGTTGGTGAACGCCGTCAGCGCCGCCACCGCCCGAATGCGGTGCAGCTGCCCGTCCGTCTTGTCGCCGAACCTGTTGGAAGCCACCGAGATGGCCACGAACAGCAGGCCGATCAGCGCGCCGGCCACGCTGGCGCTGGCCGTGAAAAACTCACGAATGCTCTCAGGAACCACCTGGTGATTCTTGCAGGCGGACACCGGAGGCCGGCCACTGGCCGTCCCGTCTGTCCGCGCCGGATACTATGTCCTGGTGCACCGCTGTTTTCCGATCACCCCGCCGCCCCGCTCCTAGCGGGGCGCTCGCGCGCGCGTCGAGCCGAATGACCGACGCGCCTTCCTCCTACCTGGTGAGCCCAGACCTGTGCTCGCCTTCTCGGTGACCCTGACGCGCTCCGCTTCCGCGGCCATTTCCCTTCTCGTCGCAGGAGCGAATCCCCATGCGTGTCTTCCCGTCGTTGTCCAGCGCCTTGTCCACCGCGGATCGCCGTACCGATACGGGCCTGCCTTATCTGGTGATGTCCGGGCTGCTCTGGGGGACAGGCGGTCTGACCGGTAGCCTGCTGAGCCGGACGGCCGGTCTGTCCCCGGTCGCGGTGGCCGCGTACCGGCTCACCGCCGGAGGCGTGCTGATCGTCGCCTTCCTCACGGCGACCGGCAGGCGCTGGCCTGCGGGCCGGGCGGCCTGGACCCGGATTACCGTGATCGGCCTGCTGGCCGCGCTGTATCAGGCCTGCTACTTCACGGCGGTGTCGCTGACCTCGGTGCCGCTGGCCACCCTGATCACGATCGGCGCCACCCCGGTCATCGTGCTCGGCGCGGACCGGGTCGCCGGTCGAAGGACAAGCCGGCGCGCCTACGGCACGGCCGGGCTGGCCGTGGCCGGCCTGGGCCTGCTGGTGGGCCTGCCGTCGGGGCCCGGACAGTCCGCCGTCCTGGCGGGCACGGGAATGGCGGTGCTTGCCGCGGCAGGCTTCGCCGCGGTCACCCTGACGGGTTCGCGCCCGGTGCCTGGACTGGACGAGGCGACCGTGACCGGTTTCGGTTTCGTCCTGGGCGGCGTGGCCCTGATGCCGCTGGCGGCGGCCACCGGCGGCCTCGGCTTCCGGCCGGCCCCCGCGGCCATCGGCCTGATCGTCGCGCTAGGCACCGGCCCGACCGCCCTGGCTTACACGCTGTACTTCCGCGGCCTGCGGACCGCCGCCGCCAGCACGGGGGCCCTGCTGGCGCTGCTTGAGCCGCTGACCGGCGCCATCTTGGCGGCCGTCATCCTCGGCGAGCGGCTGAGCCCGGCCGGGGTGGCGGGTGCGGCTGTCATCGCGGTCGCCGTGATCCTCACCGTGCAGGCGAACCGCGTGCCGGGTCACCCGCACGGCGCTGGCGGTGCTGGCCGGGTGGACCGAGGTGGCGACGTTGGCGCCGACGATGGCGGCGATGCTCACCCAGGCGGTCCACGGCAGCGACTGGTCCAGGACCGTCAGCCGACCCCTGGGCGCCGGGCAGCCGGGCGCCGATCAGCCGGTTGAGCAGGATGTAGCCGGCCCAGCAGGCGGCCGCCAGCAGGGCTAGGCCGATGCCGGCGTAGTCGGTCGATGGCCGCGGGCGGGTCAGCGCGACCACGGCCGCCAGGAGCAGGACCGGCCACCATTGGGCCCAGGTGAAGGAACGCCAGTGCGGGCGGCCGGTGGCCAGCAGGGCGATCCCGGCGATCCACTGCCGAACGGCCACCACGCCGACCGGGCCGATCACCGGGAACGCCAGGACACCGGTCGCCGCGCCCAGCTGGTTGGACAGCGCGCTGCCGAACATCATGGCCGGCCCGGCCCACTGGCTGGTGCCGCGCACCGGATCGGGTGCTGGGATCGGGGGCGTCCCCGCAGCCGCGGGGCGGACGGAGGTGGTCTGCATAACGCCAGCCTGGCGCAGAAGCTGACTTGCGCAAAATGCATGACCCGGTTCATTTATACGCTTGGGTTATGAGTGTAGAGCTGCGGCACCTGCGTTGCCTGGTCGCCATCGTGGAGACGGGCAGCTTCACCGACGCCGCGATCGACCTCGGCATCTCCCAGGCGGCGGTGTCGCGCACGCTGGCTGCGCTGGAAACCGGGCTCGGCGTCCGGCTGCTGCGGCGCACCACCCGGAACGTCACCCTCACTGCGGCGGGCAACCGCGTCCTGCCGCATGCCCGGCGTGCCCTGGCCGCGGCGGCCGACGTGGTGGATGAGGCCGCGGCCGGTCACGACCGGCTGCGCATCGGATATGCCTGGTCGGCTATGGGCCGGCACACCACGCCGTTCCAGCGCCGCTGGGCGGTCGAGCACCCCGGGGTCGAACTCCGGCTCGTCCGGACCAACTCGGTAACGGCTGGCCTGGCCGAGGGCAGCTGCGATATCGCCATCATCCGCAGCGAGCCGGATCAGCGGCGTTTCCGCGACACGATCGTCGGTCTCGAGCGCCGTTTCTGCGCCGTGGCGGCGGACGATCCCTGGGCGGCGCGGCGCTCGTTGCGCCTGGCTGAGATCAGCGAGCGAACCCTGCTCATCGACCGGCGCACCGGTACGACCACCCCGGGTCTGTGGATGCCGGAGGCGAGCCCGGCGATCGAGTACTCCGACGACATCGACGACTGGCTCACCGCCATCGCGACCGGCCGCTGCGTCGGCATCACCCCGGAGTCCACCGTGACGCAGTACCCGAGGCCGGGCGTGGTGTACCGCCCGTTGCGCGATGCCCCGCCCGTCCCCGTCCGGCTGGCGTGGTGGCGTGACGACCCGCATCCCGCCGCCGCCGCGGTCGCCGGGCTGCTCAGCGACCTGTACCGCCACTCCTGAATCGGTCGGGCCGGCCCCGGGCGGCTCGAGCCAGGGATTACGGCCGCGTGGAGAGGGCGGCTAGCAACTCGTGCTCGCGCCCGGCACTCAGGCCAGCCCTTCTGACCCGGTCCAGGCCCTGCTCGCGTTCCCAGGCCAGCACGCCGGCCAGCAGCTCAGTCCGGGGACGGTGCCGCAGCCCGGCGGCCAGCGCGGCCGCGCCGCTGCGCGCGCTGAAGCCTTCCCAGCCGGGTTCGTCGATCCACATCGCCATCGATTCCGGGCCCATGAACTGGGCCACCTTCTGCTCGGTCAGCCACGCCGGGTCCGCCAGGATGACCGGGCCCGTGTGTCCGCCCGCCGCGCGGGACTGCTCGATCCAGGTACCGAACGACACCACCGGCCCCACCGCGTCGAAGGTTCCCGTCACGCCGGCCTGGGCGCCGTCCAGCAGCCAGGCGGCCAGGTCACGGACGTCCACGACCTGCGTCGCAGTATCCAGGGCGTCGGGCACGAGCATCGGTCCGAGCGGGTCACGGGCGGCGCGCGCGACCCAGTAGCCGGAACGCCCGGAGTGATCGCCAGGTCCGCCGATCAGCCCGGCCCGCGCGATCAGCAGCCGGCCGCCGGCCGCCGTCGCCGATGCTTGCTCACAGGCCACTTTGGCCTCGCCGTACTGCTCAAGCTCGGCCTCGTCGCGGTCGGCGGCGGCCAGCACCGGGGCGCTCTCGTCAGCGCCGATGGCCGCGTGGGAGGCATAGACGCTCCCGGACGATACGTAGGTCCAGTGCGCGGCCCGGCCGGCCAGCGCGGCCAGCGCGCTCCGCACGAAACCGGGCTGCCAGGACACCTCGATCACCGCGTCCCAGCCGCGGTCCCGTACCTGGTCGTATGCCCCCGGTTCACGCCGGTCGGCGGCGGCCAGGACGGCCCCGTCGGCGATGATGCCGCTTTCCCCGCGGGCCAGGCAGGTCACCGCGTGCCCGCGTTCGATGGCCTGCCGTGATAGCTCGCGCCCCAGCCACGCCGTCCCACCCAGAACCAGAATGTCCATGCCTCTAGTTCAGCATCCTGCGCCCGGTAGCGGCGGGCCCGTTCACGATCGGCGAAGTCCGGGCATCTACTCCTGGTGACATTGAATCCCTCGGGTCAGTACGCAGATGACCGGAACCTCCGCGCTCGCCAGCGCATGTGGCAGTACCAGAGTCCGTATTTCGACATCGTGGGATGGGTCCTGGAACTGGCCCGGCTAGCGCCCGGCCTGCGGGTGCTTGACGCTGGCTGCGGTAACGGTGAATACCTGAGCAGGCTGCGGGATTATCAGGTGCGGACCGTCGGATGCGACCTGTCCATGGGGATGCTCCGGGCGGCATCTCACCCAGCGCTGCTCAATGCCGATGTGGCCGCCCTGCCGCTGCGAGATGGCGCGTTCGATGTCGTGCTGGCCATCCACATGCTCTATCACGTGCCGGACCGGGAGTCGGCCGTGCGCGAACTGCGGCGCGTCCTGGCCGCAGGCGGTATCTGTATTGCCGTGACCAACGGCGGCCAGCACACCCGCTCACTGCGCACGCTGGTCGAGCGCGCCGTCCGGGACGGAACGCCGGAAACCCCAGGGTGGCGGATGCGCCCCGCCACGTGGGCGTTCACGGCCGAGAACGCGCCTGCGCAGCTGGGTGCCGCCTTCGATTCCGTCACCTGCGTCCGCCCGGCCAGCAACGCCTCCGTCGTCATCCGCGACGCCGCGGTCGCCGCGGGCTACATCGCCAGCCTGGCCGACCACCACCAGAGCGAGGTCGCCCGGCCCTGGGATGACGTCGTCGAGTCCGTACGCCAGCAGGTGCAGGCGGTCATCGATGAGCACGGAGCCTTCGTCACCTCCGGTGACCTCGTCGCCTTCATCTGCCAGTAACCGTCAGGCCCCGCCGCCCGGTGGCGCCGCGGGCACGGACCAAAGAGTCAGGAATGCTTGAGCGACCGCTCAGCCGGTCTGCAGGCCGACTACTTAGCCTCTAAGTTAGTTTGATCTACTCCCATGACGGGGCGAGCTCGTGCGGGCGCAGGAAGGTTGGGATCGTGTTTGACAAGGTGACCATCACGTACCGGGGAGCCACGTACGAGATCGGGCGCGGGCATGACTTCTACGGGATCTGGACCCTAGGCGGTCCGCGTTCGCATCCGCTGCAGTGGTGGCCGGAAACCGCGGAGGGCTGGTCCGCCGCCTGGTCGAGGTTTACCGCCATCGAGGCACCTGGCGCGATCGTCCCGGTCGGCCGCCGGACACCCCCGATAGCGCAGAGCGAGGTCCCGGCCGCCGCTGCTACCGCCTCGCTCGCCGAAAGGTCGGCGGCGGCGGGCCAGGGACCGGGCCCGGCTGGCCCCGGCCCGGCTGGCCCGGGCACGGCCGTGCTTGAGGACAGGACCGCCCCCGATGCGCAGGGCGCCCCCTATGCGCAGGGGGCCCCGTTCGCGCAGGGCGCCCCGTTCGCGCAGGAAAGTCCGTTCGGCCAGAGATCTTCGTTCGGACCGGTGAGCCCGCGCGTCAACCCCCGGACCGGTACCATCGCCGCGGCCCTGCTGCTCGCCGGGGGTGTGATCGTCGGCATCGCCGGGCTCTTCCCGGACTACCTCGCCGGATCGAGCCTGGCCGGGCAGGCCGTCCAGTACGTTCCGCACGCGATCTACCTGGCCGTATGGACCGTCAGTGCCGTGCTCATCGTGCTCGGCGGCGGCCGGCTGCGGGTGGGTGCCCTGCTGGCGACCGGACTGAGCGTGGTCACCTTCGGCCTGTTTTTCGCCGACGCGGGCACCGCCGTGGCCGGCGGCACGCAGGCAGGCGGCTGGGGTCTGTGGCTCTCGCTCGTGGGCTGGCTGGCGTGCGCCGCGGGATCGGCGCTGGCCCTGCTGCTCCGGCCCGCTAGCGGGCGGGCCACGGCTCGGTTCCTGGGCCGGCCGCGCGGTGCCTCCATTGGTCCCGTCGTGCTGCTCGTGCTCGCCGGGCTCGGGGCGGCCGCCGCCTTCGCCCCGTCGTGGGACAGTTACACCCTGCGGACGGCGACCGGAGTGAGCCGGACGCTGACGGAAGGCAACGCCTTCTCCAACCCCGGGCTGGTGATTGCCGGGGACGTCATCGCCATGGTCGCCCTGGCCGCCGTGGTCATCGTGGCCGCGTTCTGGCGTCCGGTCCGGCACGGGGCGGTCCTGCTGGCCGGAGCCGCCATTCCGATGGTGGCCCAGGCCATCTCGGCCGGCATCCAGGTCGGTGCGGGTGCCTCGCCCGCTCAGTTCGGGCTTACCCCCGCCCAGGCCTCGCAGCTTGGCCTCACGATCGCCTCCGGCGTCACGCTGGCCTTCTGGATCTACTGCGCATTCCTCCTCGTGCTGGTGATCTCGCTCGCCTGGATGCTCTTCACGCCGCACGACGGGGCCGGACCGGTTACCGCCCGCGCGGACACCCC
The DNA here is from genome assembly GCA_050010815.1 of Streptosporangiaceae bacterium. Taxonomy (GTDB): domain Bacteria; phylum Actinomycetota; class Actinomycetes; order Streptosporangiales; family Streptosporangiaceae; genus Palsa-504. The sequence goes on from JBEKKH010000028.1 coordinate 22,349, forward strand.
GGCCAGGTCCGCTGGCCCGCACGTCACCGTGCCGGGCACCGCCGAGGAGAGCAGCAGCCCGGCGCCCGAAGCCACCAGTCCTCCTGGCGACAGAGGTGACACGGGCGACAGAGGTGACACCGGTGACAGCGAGGGTCCGGCCGTCTAGAAGGCCCTAGCGCCGGTAGTAACGGACCTGCTCGTCGTGCGTGTCGCGGAGCCACTGCGCGCTGCCCTCCGTCACCCGAGGGTCGGCGAACGGTGCACCGGTGGCGAGGGCATCGGTGTAAGCGAGGTCGAGCGCGAGCCGCCTGCGGAACTCACCTGCGTCCCCGACGTGCCCGTGTCCCGGTACGACCTGGCGCACGCCCGGCACGGACGCGAGCCGTTCAAGACCGGTGCGGTAGTCGCCGAGCGGATCCGCCTCCACCGTGTCGAGCAGCGGTATCTCGACGTCAGAGCACATGTCGCCGGCGATGAGCACTCCGGTTTCCGGAAGGAAGACGGCACCGTGGCCCGGCGCGTGGCCATCGTGCACGATGACCTGGGCCACCGGGCCATCCCAGGGGATGACGGCAGCGTCCAGGGCCGTCAGCCGGCCGAGCAGCGACAGGTCGTGGCCGGGCGCGGATTTCTCGGCGCCGTCGACCAGACCGTCCCGCTCGGTCTGGGTGATGGTCACGGCGGCGGGAGCAGCGTACCTTGGTGCGTCGCCAAGCTCCGCGCTCCACAGCACATGATCCCAGTGCGGATGGGTGGACCACGCGACCGCCGGCCGTAGCCCTCGTTCGGCAAGCGACGCGGCCAGCGCGGCGAGCTCAGCCACGGTTACGCCCGGGTCGATGAGCAAGCACCCGCCCGGCCCCGTCACCACGGTGCTGGTGGTCGTCGCGAACGAACTGGTCGCGACCAGCACCCCGGGCGCGATCTCAGTCAGGCTCCCCATCGCACCGGTATACCACCGGGCGAACGAGTCAGGGGAGCAGCCGTACCGGCAGGGCCTCCAGGCCGTGGATCAGTGTGCTCGGCCGCCAGCGCAGCGACCCGGCGGGCACCGCCAGCTGCATCGAGCCGAACCGCTGCAGCAGGGCGCCGAACGCGATCTCCGCCTCCAGCCGGGCCAGCGGAGCGCCCGGGCAGTAGTGGATGCCGTGCCCGAACGCCAGGTGCCCCGAGCTGTCCCGGCGCAGATCCAGCCGGTCCGGGTCCGTGTACCTGGCCGGATCCCGGTTGGCCGAGCTCAGCGCGATGACCACCGGCTCGCCCGCGCCGATGCGCGCCCCGCCGATCTCGACCGGCTCGGCGGCGAACCGGAACGTGGCGTGGTTGACCGGACTCACCGAGCGCAGCAGCTCCTCCACCGCGCCGTCAAGCAGCGCGGGGTCGGCCCTGAGCCGGGCGAGCTCCCCGGGGTTGAGCAGCAGCGCCAGCGTGCCGCCCGCGATCAGGTTGACCGTGGTCTCGTGCCCCGCCACCAGGAGCAGGAACATCATCGAGAGCAGCTCGTCCTCCTGGAGGCTGTCGCCGGAGTCCCGGACCGAGATCAGCGCGGACAGCAGGTCGTCGGCGGGCTGTCGCCGCTTGACGGCCAGCAGTGCCGTGAAATACCTGACCATCGCGGTCGCGTCGACCTGGACCTGTTCGACCGTGGCCGTGTCCGAGATGCTGGTGGCCGACCAGCGCCGGAAGTCGTCCCGGTCCGCGGCGGGGATGCCGAGCAGCTCGCAGATCACCGTGATCGGCAGCGGGAAGGCGAACGCGGCCAGCAGGTCCACCTCACCCTCAGTCGGCATGGCGTCGAGCAGCCCGGCGGTGATCGACGTGATCCGCGGCCTGAGCCGCTCGACCCGGCGGGCGGTGAAGGCCTTGTTCACCAGCCTGCGCAGCCGTTCGTGGTCGGGCGGGTCGCTGTTGAGCATGTGTCTTTCCAGGGCGGCGGCCACCGGGTCCGGTTCCCAGCCCGGCGTGTTTTTCTTCAGCCTCGGATCGGCCAGCGCGGCGCGCGCCTCGGCGTACCCGGTCACCATCCAGGCCGGCCAGCCGCCCGGCATGATCACCGCCGAGACCGGCCGCTGCGCCTGCAGCCGCGCGTGCACCGAGTGGGGATCCTGAAAGTAGTCGGCGCCGAGGTGCTCGACCGTGCCGGTCTTCGTCATGTACGTCCCTCCCCCGGCCAGCTTAAGTAATATCTTATGCTTTGTACAAGGAGGCGCGGGGGAGGTCCGGCTGAGGCGGGACGGCCACCAGTTCCACCGCCCGATCAAGACCACCGCCGAGGGCACGAGCAGCGTCCGGACCAAGAAGGTGTCCATCAGCACGCCCAGCGCCAGGCCCACGCCGACGTCCACGATCGTCCTGACGTTCTGCGTGCCTGCACTGCCGGAGCCCACCACCGCCAGGACCCCGAACGTCCCCGCCAGCACCAGCCCGGCCGAGGTGACCGTGGTCCCGGTGACCCGTAGCGCGCGGCTCACCGCCTCGGGCAGCGGCATCCGCTGGGCCTCCTCCCTGATCCGCGTCATGACCAGGACGTTGTAGTCCTCACCCAGGGCCAGCAGGAACGTGAACAGCAGGAACGGCAAGATGAACGTCATCCCGGGTTGTCCGGCCGCCCTGATGAAGACCAGCACGGTCAGCCCCAGGGCCGAGAAGTACGACAGCACCACCGAGACGATCAGGTACAGCGGCGCGATCAGGCTGCGCATCACCAGCGCGAGCAGCACGGCGATGACGGCGATGGCGATCGGGATGACCGTGCGCAGGTCGCGGTCGGACAGCTGCCCGACGTCGTAGGTGAACGCGGCCTGCCCGGTGACCCCGAAGGCCAGGGCCCCGGCGACCCGGGCCGCCCGCGCGGTGTCGGCGCGGACGGCGGGCACCGCTTGCGCCGCCGCGGTGCTGGTGGCGTTGCCGGCGGTCAGGACGGCCGCGAACGAGATCGTGGTGCCGTCCGCGCTCACGTACGAGCCGCTGGCCCGGTAGGACTGGTAGGCGGCCAGGGCCGTCCGCGGAGTCTTCGGCCCCGCAGACGCCAGCCCGCGTGGCGGCCCGTACGCGGTGTGCAGCGCCACGTACTGCGCCGGGGTCAGCGCCGTGCCGTTGGCGTTGAACGGTCCGGTCACCGCGGTGAACTGCGGATCGGAGGCCAGCTGCCGCATCGCGCCGGCCACCGCGTCGGCGGCCGACCAGACCGGCTGCCGCAGCCGCAGCACGAGGATGGTCGGGTTGACCGCGGTCTGCGGAAAGTGCCGGGCCAGCAGCGCGTTGCCCGCTGCGGAATCGCTGCCCGCGGGCGCGGTCACCGCCCCGCCGAAACCGGCGGCCACGTACCCGGCCGAGGCGACCGCGAGCGCGCCGAAGACGAGCAGGCCACCCACCAGGGTGAGCACCGGACGGCGCACGATCCGGGCGCAGACCCGGCCCCACCACCCGGCTCGTCCCGCACCCGGCTTGACCGAAGAGGGCCAGAAGGCCGCCGGGCCGACGATCGCCAGCAGGGCGGGCAGCAGGGTGAGCCCGGCGATGAGCATCAGCCCGATCGCGATCGACAGCGGAGCCGCCAGCCCGGAGTAGAGGCTGAAGGTGGCGGTGGCCAGCGACAGCAGCGCGGCGATGAGGATGCCCGCGGAGAACGTGATCGTCTCGCCGACGCGCCCGACCGACCGCACGATCGCCTCGTGGCACGCGAGCCCGGCCCGCATCTCCTCACGGACCCGGAACATCAGGAACAGCGCGTAGTCCGTCCCCGCCCCGAGCACCAGCACGATCAGCAGCAGCGAGGCGATCTGGGACACCGACAGCCCGTGTACGGCCGCCTCCGCAGTGAGCCGCTCGGCCATCAGGACGACGACGACCGCGGGCAGGACGGCGATGAGCGGCGCCAGCACCGAGCGGAACACCCCGACGAGCAGCGCGATGACGAAGATGATCGAAAACCACTGGACCTGGCCGCCGGT
>JBEKKH010000029.1:0-27123 GCA_050010815.1 Streptosporangiaceae bacterium
GCGAGAACCTTACCTACCTGAACCCCGGCGCGTGCACCGCCGAACTCGACGCGTGCGGCACGGCCCTGGGCCTGACCGCCCTGGTGGACCGGCTCGGCGGGTACGAGGCGGTGCTCGGCGGCCCGCAGAGCGTCCTGTCCGACGGCGAGCGGCAGCTGATCGCGGCCGGGCGCGTCTATCTGTCCCGTGCCACCCTGGTGATTCTTGACGAGGCGACCTGCCACCTCGACCTCGCGGCGGAGGCACGGGTAGAGCGGGCATTCGCGGAGCGCGATGGCTCCCTCATCGTGATCGCCCACCGGATAAGCTCCGCGCAGCGCGCGGACCGGGTTCTCCTGCTCGACGGCAGCCGGGCGATCCTGGGCTCTCACCGGCAGCTGCTTGAAACCTCCCCGCAGTACGGCGATCTCGCGGGTGCCTGGGTGCCCGGGCCGTAACCAGACCCGGCCGCGGCGCTGGTCACGGCACCGCCAGGGGCTTGAGGTCGCGGGGGTCTGCCCGGCTGGCCGCGGCCAGCCGGGCACTGACCTCGTCGGCTTCCGGGACGTCGAGATCGGTGTAGAGGGCCAGGGCACGCAGCCAGTGGCGGCGGGCCTGGCCGAGGTCGCCGCTGGCCTGCCGGGCGCAGGCCAGGCCGTCGTGAGCGCAGGCCTGCTGGTACTTATCGCCCATCTGGTCGGCCAGAGCGAGCGCGGCGGCGTGGTGGGCGCAGGACTGGCCCGGCTGGCCGATGGCGAGCAGCACCTGGCCGTAGCCGTTGAGCGCCTGGGCCTCGCTGTCCCGGTGGCCGATCTCCCGGAACAAGGCAAGCGCCTCCAGGTAGTTGCCTGCGGCCTGCGGATAGCGGCCCTGCCGCAGGCAGATGCCGCCGAGATCGGACAGTGCCTCGGCCTCGCAGGCCCGGTCACCGATCTGGCGGCTGATGGACAGGGACTGCTGACCGCGAGAGCCCGCTGGTGATAGCCGGCTGCCTGCTGGTACCGGCCCTGCCGCCAGCAGATGGCGCCGAGGTTGTCCAGCGCGCGGGCCTCGCCGGTCCGGTCACCGATCTGGCGAAAGGCTGTCAGGCTTCGCTCGTAGTGGCTGCTGGCCTGACCGAATCGTCCCTGCCGCCAGGCGATAAGGGCGAGGTTCCCGTGCACCTGGGCCTCCCCGGCCCGGTCGCCGATCTCTCGGAAGAGCGTCAGGGCCTGATCGTAGAGGTCGGCTCCCTGCGGGCACCGGCCAAGCCGCCATTCCACCTCGCCGAGACTGACAAGAGTGGTTGCCTCGGCGGCGCGGTCGCCAAGCTGGCGCGCCGCGGCGAGGGCATGAGCGTGCAGGACGATAGCCTCGGCGTTGTGGCCGCCGGTGGCTAGATAGCGGAAGAGTGTGGCCGCGAGGCGGGTGGCGTGATGGGGCCAGCCGCATGAGGCGGTGTGCGCGGCGACCGCCAGCAGGGCCGTTCGTTCGATGTCGAGCCACTGGCGTGCGGCGGCGGGATCAGCCATCGTCGGGGCGGCCGTGGGTGGCGGGGGGATCCTGGGCCGACGGCTCCGCTCGGCCGGGATGAGGGCGTCCATGGCGCTGGCAGCGGTGCCGAGATAGTAGTCGAACAGGCTGGTCATCGCGGCTTGCCGGTCGTCCGCGCCATCCTCGGCCGCTGCGAGCTGGCTGGCGTAGGAGCGCAGCAGGTCGTGCATGGCGTACCTGCCGGGGCGGGCGGACTGGACCAGGTGCGCCCGGGCCAGCCGGGCCAGAACGTCCCGGGCCTGGTCCAGGGGTACAGCGGTGAGCGCCGCGACAGCGTGGGCGTCAAGATCGGGGCCCGGGTGCAGGCCAGCCAGCCGGAACGCTCGTGCCGCGTCGGCGGGCAGGTGCCGGTACGACCAGGAGAACACACCCCGCACTGAGGTGCGGGCATCGCCGCCCGCGTCGAGCAGGTCCAGCCGCCGCTGCTCGTCGGCCAGTTCGCCGGTCAGGTGGCCGATGGAGATTCCCGGGCTGGCGGCGGCGAGCTCGGCTGCTACCCGCAGCGCCAGCGGCAGCCGCGCGCACTGCGCGGCGAGTGTGGCGACCGCATCGGGCTCAGCCTCAGCCCGCTCGCCAATCAGTGCCCTCAGCAGCGCCGCCGCGTCTGTCAGCGGGAGGCTGTCCAGCTCGATGCGCTGGGCGCCGTGTCCGGCGACGAGCCCGGCGAGGGAATCGCGGCTGGTCACCACCACCAGGCAGGACGGGCTGCCGGGCAGCAGCGGGCGCACCTGCTCGACGGTAGCGGCGTTATCTAGCACGACGAGCACCCGGCGCCCGTGGAGCAAGGTCCGGTATGCGGCAGCGCGCTCCTCCACGTCCAGCGGGATATCCTGTCCGGCCCAGCCGAGCGCGCGCAGGAACCTGGCCAGCGCGTCGGCGGGCGGCATCGGCTGGCCGGGGTCGTAGCCGCGCAGGTTGACATAGAGCTGGCCATCGGGAAACTCATCGGCGACCCGCCGCGCCCAGTGCACCGCAAGGGCGGTCTTGCCCACTCCGGCGGTGCCCGATAGCGCCGAGATGACCATCGCACGGGCTCGGCCACCGCTCGCCTGCTCGCCGTCTTCGGCGGCCAGCAGGCGGTGCAGCGCGGCCAGTTCGCGTGCCCGCCCGGTGAAGGCAGCTATGTCTCCTGGCAGCTGGGCCGGCACCGGCCGCTCCTGCTCCCAGCTGGCCGACGCTACTCTGGCCGACGGTGCGGCGGGCGGATCGAGGGTGACATCCGCGGCGAGGATCCGCTCATGCAGGCGCCGCAGTTCGGCACCGGGCTCGATGCCCAGCTCCTTGACCAGGACGCGACGGCTGTCAGCGAACGCCGCCAGCGCCTCGGCCTGCCGGCCGCACCGGTAGAGCGCCAGCATGAGCTGGCCGCGGAACTGTTCCCGCAACGGGTGCTCACGCACCAGCCCGGCCAGCTGAGCCGCTGCCTCGGCATGGCGGCCAAGCGCGAGCATCACATCGCCGCGCTCCTCGATCGCGGTCAGCCGCTGCTCGCCCAGCCGGATCCGCTCGATCTCGGCCCACGGCCCGGCGATCCCGGACAGCGGGGCCGACTGCCATAGCCGCAACCCCGCGTCGAGCGAACGGGCCGCGCCAGCTAGGTCGCCTCCCGCGCGTAGCTCCTGAGCCGCGGCCAGGTGCTGGCCGAAGACTTCGGCATCAAGCTGGCCGGCCTCCAGCCGCAGCAGGTACCCGGGCCCGCTCGGCAGCAGCATCCGGCCCGGTGCGCGGCGGGCCCGATGCGGCTCCAGCGCCGTGCGCAGCCCGGCCACGTAGCCGTGCAGGGCGTTCACCGAGCTGGCGGGCGGATCCTCACCCCATATCCCGTCGATGAGCTCGTCTCGGGATACCGCTCGGTTTGCCCGCATCGCCAGCAGCGCCAGCACTGCCCGCCGCCGTGGCGCGCCCAGCGCCAGTTCCGCCTCGCCCCGCCACGCCCGCACCGGGCCGAGCAGCCGTACAAGTATCGGTTGCCGGTCGTCCGCAGTCACCCCTGCCCCTTTTGGTGGCCGGCCTGGCTTTCCGCCGCTCGCAAGCCTGCCGACGCCCCCTAGCTGACACGTATCGCAGAGCCGTTATGGTTCAGCGTCACGCCTGCCTAATTCTCAGCGGAATAGGACGGCCTTCATCGGCGCTGACCGACCCTCCCTCAGTACGGTCTGACCTTTCTGGCCTCCTCATAGGCCTGCGCATGCGCGGCGAGCAGCGGACCCAGGACTTCGTCCAGGCCGGTCAACCGCCGCTTGATGTCGGCTAGGTCGTTCCGCACGTGGTCAAGCGCGGAACCGTCGGCTGCGAATCCCGTGGCCCGCAGGCCCTCAACAAGGTCTTGATCCGCTGTGCTCCAGGCGGCCAGGACGGGCAGCATCGCGCTGAGCTCGGCGCGAACGCCGGGTCCCGGCCAGGCCGCCCGCAGGCCGATCAGGTACCGGCCAGGCGCAAGACCGCGCAACCGCGCCACCCGGGCCTGCCCGCCGACCGTCAGATCCAGTTCTTCCCTGTTGTCCAGCGTCAGCGCGCCGCCGGGAACGGCGGCGCACGACTCGGTCCATGGCAGCGTCACGCTGACCTCCTCCAGGAGACCGTCTCGCATGCGGTGTGCTGGCAAGCAGACCAGCTCGCATCCCGAGGGCTGAGCGAGGCGAGCCGCCCCCCTGGCGAACAGCATGGCGCTGCGGGCGGTCGCGTCGAGGCCGAGCACCGTAGGCTCGACGCCTGTCGAGTCGGCGATCCCTTGCGCCGCGAGCGGGAGCCAGCCCAGCCCTCCGGTAAGCACGACCCGGTCGGGCCGCGCAGCGCCGAGGACCGCTGCCGTGGCGGCGCGCAGTCGCTGAAGCGTCGGCGCGAAGCATCCGATCAGTTGTCCGGCGTTCAGGTCGATGAGGCCGAACGGTCCCGCGATCTCGTAGACCCGGGTGCTCAGAGCCTCGTCGGGGTACTCCGCCGCCCGCTTGAACACCCTGCGAGCCCGAGATTGCCGCGCCTTGGCCTGCTCGTACCAGTCAGCAGGCAGCCCCGCACCCCGCGGCTCGGCCCGGATACCCGCGTCGAAGTCCCGCCAGCCACCAGCGTCCTCGGCGTGGGTGGCCTCGATCCGCACGGTTCCTTCGGACACGCTAAACCGGCCGGCCCGCACTCCGGTGCCGCTGGTACCGCAGATCAGATAGCGGGCCGGGCCGAGCAACGTGGCGGCGTACGCGCTGACCGCGGCCAGCTGCCCAGCCCAGCTGATCGGCCCGGTTCCGGCCAGGTCCTCGCACTCGTGCCGCAGCTTTTCCTGCCGGGTGGCGCCGGGCACGTCACCGGTCAGCCACGCGTCGGGCACGGCGACGCAGATCGTGCCGCCCGTACCCGCCGCGGCCAGCGCGCCGCGCAGGCCGGCCAGGGGACCGCCGGCCGGCGCGGGAATCGAGGTCCAGCCGCCGCCCGCGGCGATCTTGCCCCCATCCGCCGCGATCTTGATGACCAGCGCCCCGAGGTCCAGCCCCAGGCCCGGACCAGTGGTCATTCGACACCGCCCCGGCCGCGTATCCAGCCCGGGATGACCCCGTGAGACTGGCGCTTGCGGGCGTCCCTGAGGACCGTCTCGAAATCCTGACGCGTCCTATCGAGATAGTCGGCGAGCGGGGCGTCTATCGCGGGCGACGTGCCTGGGACGGCGTTGCGCGAGACGGTGTCCAGCAGTTTTATCCGGCGGAACGCAGCCGCTCCGCGTACGCCCGTGCGCATTCCTGCGCGATCCGCTCCGGCGCGGCCCCTCGGGGCATCTGACCGAGCGCCTGCCTCGCATCGAGCACGACCGAGACCAGCCGGGGCCGCGGCGTGGTTGCGGTCAGTGACCTTGCGAGGTCCTGCACCGCGGCGGTCTGCATCTCCTCGGGGCCGGCCTGTGCGCCGATGACGGATTCCGCGAGCAGCAGGCCGATGGCATCGAGGCCGGCCGTCGGGTCCGTCCCGTCCTCCGGGCGGGCCACGAGCCCGGCGAGCAGGTCGTCCGCCTGGTCGCGCTGCTCCATGAAGCGGATGTACTCGCGGCTCAGGTCGGCGGACGGACCCGGCCGACCACAGCCGTCCGTGGCAGGCGAGGACGATCTCGTCAGGCAGCACTGCCCCCTGATCGCCGACGGCGATTTCGTCGATCCACTGGCCGATGAGCCCGACGTCCTGCGGATCGGCGAAGGAAATGAGCTGCCGCAGCAACCGCACGCGGTTCGGCGCGGGAAGCTCCCTGACCCGGCCGTTCGTGAATACCCGGCTGAAGCGCCGACTGGGTTCTCGGAAACGACCCCGGGCAGGAAAAAACCGCGCAGGGTCGCGATGGCGTGGGCCGCCTGGGCTGGCTTCTCGAACTTACGCGGCTCCTTTTCCCGCGCGAGGTAATCGATCAGCCACGCCAGCTGATCGTCATCGCCGTCGGCCGGGCCAGCTGATCGTCATCGCCGTCGGCCGGGCCAAGCGCTCGCTCCAGGTAGCCGAGGTAGGTCCGGGCGAGGCCGGAGGCCGGCGGTCGCGGCTGCGCGCCCCACCGAACCCGTGCGGCCTCATTACCCGCCCGGTTGGCGAACACGAGCCGGAACCGGTCGCTGGCACCGGTGTCTGACCAGGTGGCGGTGGTCAGGTACGGCCGGTACCCGTACGGGAGCAGCGCCGCGACCGCGTCGAAGAAACGCAGCCGGATCGGCAAGTCGGGCAGGTCGGGTCCGGTGATCGTGACCGGGCCGTCGAGCAGCATCGCCGCGGTCGCCGCGACGGCCCCGCCGAGCTTGCGGACTGTCCGGGCGAGGCCGGCCGGGTCAAGCCGGGAGATGGCGAGCGGGATGAGGCCGCCGCCCGGGTGCGGCAGCAGATCCAGGTTGGCCACCGCCTCGTACAGACCCTGATAGGACACCGGGTCCTGCGCGAGCTGCTCGTAGGGGACGCAGAAGTAACAGGTGCGGCTGATCGGCCTGCCCGTCGTTGGTGACCAGCTGCCGGTCAAAGAGCCGCCCGATTCGATCCGATCCCACCGCAGGACGGAATTCAGCTGTCCGCCGCGACAGATAATCGTTGGGTCGGCCGAGACCTCCGGAGGATTCTCACCATGAGCGGCGAGCCGCGCGAACGGCCAGCTGAAGAAGAGCAGGACGATACGGAAGCGGAGGCCGCTTCGGTCCCGGAGCGACACGTGCATGTTTCGCAGGACGCTCAGATCGAGTCCGGGCATGTCACCCTCATCGCCCATGGGAACGCTTACAGATTCGGCGACCAGCGCCCGGTCATCCGGCTGGATGTTTGGCGGCAGGCACCCGAGCCGGACGCGTCGTGGCTGCGTGGGGTGGCCAGCCGGATGCTCAACGCACGGTGGCGTGTGGTCGGATTCACCGGCCGGACCGCGGATCTGCGGCAATTGCGCGAATGGCGTGACAGCGGACCTCGCCTCGCCGCTCGGTGGCTGCACGGCGATGGCGGGCAGGGCAAGAGCCGGCTGGCCGGAGAGCTCGCCGCGGAATCGGTGTCGGCCGGGTGGAAGGTCCTGACCGCGACCCAGGGCCAGAACACCATCGATCAGCCCGGGCCGCCCGTGGATCTGCGCGTTTCCGGCCACACCGGGGTGCTGCTCATCATCGACTATGCCAATGAATGGCGGCCCGCTGAGCTGTCCTGGCTGCTCAGCGACCGGGTGCTCCACCACGTCGGTATGCCGTCCAGGGTTTTGCTGATCGCCCGGGCGCCGGCCGACTGGATGGGCCTGCGCGGTCGGCTGGAAGAAGCAGGAGGCGACCTGTCCGTCCAGCGGCTTGGTCCACTGCCCGGTTCGGGCCAGGGTGGACCGCGCGTCGAGATGTTCTCCGCGGCGCGCACCGCCTTCGCCGCCCGGTACGGCCTGGCGGGCGCGGAACGCCTGGCGGCGCCGGCCGATCTCAGCGGTCCCGATTTCGGCCTGACTCTGGCGGTGCATATGGCGGCGCTGGTCGCGGTCGACGCGGCGGCCCGAGGTGAGCGTTCGCCGCGGGCGGCCGGCCTGGCCGGTCTCACCCGCTACCTGCTGGACCGGGAGTACAAACACTGGGAGTCGCAGTATGGCGACCCAACCCATGAGCTCGACCCCGGGGACCGCAGCTTCTTCACTCCGCCGGACGTGATGAACCGTGTCGTCTTCACCGCGGCGCTCACCGGGCCGGCCCCACCCGCCGCGGGCGCGGCCGTGCTCACCGCGCAGCACCTACCGCTCAGCACGCCCCAGGTCCTGGCCGACCACGCCGTCTGCTACCCCCCGGCTGAGCCGGGCATGCCGTCGGTTCTGGAGCCCTTGTATCCGGATCGGCTGGCGGAGGACTTCCTCGCGCTAACCATTCCCGGGCATACAACCGTCGAATACCAACCCCAGGAATGGGCGGCCGACACCACCAGCCTGGTCCTGCGTCCGCGGACCGATGCGCACCCGCCGCCCTGGGTGGCCCGAGCCCTGATCTTCCTTGCTGCCGCCGCCGCGCGCTGGCCGCACGTCGGACCGGCGGCGCTCTACCGACCAGTCACGGCCCGGCCCGGGCTTGCCCTGGCCGGCGGCAGCGCGGCGCTCAGCGCCCTGGCCGCTATCGGCCGCGACCAGGGTCCGCGGCTTGAGCCCGGACTTCTCGCGCTGCTGGGCGCGGTGCACCAGGAGTTCCCGCCGGGCCGCGATACCGACCTCGACGCGGGCATGGCTGACGTGTCCGGACGCCTGGTGGAGCACATCCTGGCCGGGCGGAGCGATTCAGCGACCCGCGTGACGTGGCTGTGCGACTGGGGCATCCGGCTCGGTTATGCCGGACGACCCGAGCAGGCGGCCGAGCAGTTCGCGGCGGCCGAGCCGATCGCCCGCAAGCTCGCACGGCACGGACGGGCCGAACACGAGGCCAACCTCGCTTTCGTGCTCTGCCATCTAGGCCTTCACCGGTTCCAGGGCGGCGACCGGGATGCGGCCGTCCCGCCGCTCGAGGAATCCGTGCTGCGGTACCGGCGGCTGGCCGAAGCGGCTCCCCGCGAGCACCTCTCGGACCTGGCCCTAGCGGCGGGCAACCTCAGCGTCGTCCTCACCGGGCTCGGCCGGTACGCCGAGGCGCTCGCCGCCGCTGAGTCGGCCATCTCCAGCCTGAACGCTCTCGCGGGGGCGGACCGGGTGGCGTATACCCCGCGACTCGCGGCCGCCCTCGGCAACCGCGGCATCATCGAGTCCGAGCTCGGCCGGTACGCCGACGCGTTGGAGACGGCGCAGCAGTCGGTGATCTTGTTCCGGGAACTGGCGGCGGCGCGTCCGGCCGAGCACGTGCCCATGCTGGCCGCCGCGCTGGGTAACCTGGGCAACCGCTTCGAGCAGCTCGGCCGGTCCGAGGACGCCCTCGGGCCGTCGCGGGAGGCCGATGAGATCCTGCGCCGGCTGGCGAAGGCGAATCCCGCTGCGCACCGGCAGACCTGGGCCGTGATGGCGAGCAATCTCGGGTTGCGGCTGTCCAATCTCGGCGCCAAGAGCCAGGCGCGCGAGTACTTCGAGGAGGCCGTGGCGGCCGGGCGGCTGATGGTTGCGGATAATCCGGCCGCGCACCTGCCCGACTTGGCCAGGTACCTGGGGAATCTCGGCACCTGCCTGATGGAGTTGGGCCGGTTGCAGGACGCCCGCGCACCACTGAACGAGGCAGTGAGCTGTTACGCGACCCTGGCCGATGCGCTGCCGGACGCCTATCGGGACCGGCTCGCGCGTGCGCTGAGCAATAGCGGCGTGCTTGAGCAAAAGCTGGGCCATCCGGTTCAGTCCGCAGTTGCCCTCGAACGGAGCGCGGGGATACTCAGGGAGCTAGCAGAGCAGAACGCCGAAGCGTACGCCCAGGCGCTCGTCGTCGTGCTGCACAACCTCGCCGACACCCTGCGGGATCTTGGCCGGGCCGACGAGGCCGAATCGATGGCCCGCGAAGCGGTCATCCTGGCCCAGGAGCCGGAACGCCACCGCTCCGCCGCAGACCTGCCAGGAACCGCGATGGCGCTGCTGAGCCTCGCGGACTCGCTGGCTGGCCAGGATCGAGACGATGAAGCCGCGGAGGCGTCCGGAAGGGCGGTCGACATCTTGCGCGGCCTCGCCCGTGATAATGCGCACCACCGGGCACATCTGTCTATCGCCCTGCACAATTACGGAATCCATCTCGCGTCCACGGGCGATACGCGCCGCGCCCAAGACATCCTCGAGGAGTCGATCGCCCTGTGCCGTCCCCTCGCCGAGGATAATCCCGCGGCCTACGCGGAGTCCCTCGGCACGGGCCTGTTCGTCCTTGGCTGCGTTCGCCTCTACGGCGAGGAAGACGACGACACCGCGAAAGCGGTCGCCACGCTCGAGGAGTCAGCCGAAGTATTCGGTGTGGTGGCTGAGGTGCGCACAACCGCCACGCCGCTGCGGTCGGCAGCCAAGGCGAACGAGATAGTGGAGACACTCCTCGAGGCTGGCCATGTGTCCCGGGCGCTCGCCGTGGCCGAGGCTTCGGCCGCCAGGTTTCGCAGGCTGGCCGAGGCAGAGCCGGACCGATACAGGGCCGCGTTGGGGCTCGCGCTTTCTGGCTTGTGCAGGCGTACATATAACGACTTTCGGATGGCCGATGCCAGGGCCATCGGCGACGAGGCGCTGGCGATCCTGCACGAGCTGACCGAAGCGGAACGTGCGGGCTACCCGGAGGAACTGCGGGGAGCGGAGCAGAGTATCGAGGCTCTCGGCGACTTCGACAACCCCTGGGCCCGATGAGTGGGCTCCCGCGTCACGGACGGCGACAGCGAATGACGGTACCCACGACTGGAAGTAGAGGAACAGAAGTGTCGAAACTCGAGTACCGAGCCTTGCTTTCCGTAGATGTGCAGAAGTCCTCGGCTCGCGGACGGCTGCCCGGAAACAATATCCGTAAAGTTCTGCGTGAAGCCGTAGCCGATTCCCTCGCCCGCAACAACATCTCGTGGGCCGACTGCTTTATCCACGACCTCGGCGATGGCCTGACTGTCATCGCACCACCGGGCACGGCCAAGGCTGACCTGCTGAATACGGTCATCTATGACCTCGCCCTGCGGCTCAGGCAGCACAACTACGCCGAGGGCGCCGGGTCGAGGAAGTTGATCAGGGTGCGGGCCGCTCTTCATGCCGGAGAGGTTGAAGTGAGCGACGACGGAGCCGTCACCGGACGTCCGTTTGAAGTCCTGGCCCGGCTGCTCGACACCGCCGAACTGCGGGCAGCGCTCGGGACGGCGCCCGCGGACACACCGCTGGCCCTCATCATGTCCGGGCATTACTACGAGGACGCGGTGAAGTACGGTTCCCTCTCCGTGCTGCCGGAAGACTTCGCATCGCGCCAGGTGGGCGTCAAGGAGTTCGAGGGAGAGGCCTGGTTGTTCGTGCCCGCATTCGCGGCGCGAACCGCACGGGCGGCTCGGCCCCAGTCCAGCCAACCCCAGTCCAGCCAACCCCAGTCCAGCCAACCACAACCACAGCCGGAGCCGGATGGCCGCCCGGCGGACCACCTAGGAGGCACGGTGCCTACGACGCTGGACGTTGATGTGCTCGCCGCGGCTGGGGCTACCGCCTTGGTCACCGCCATGGCCACCGACTCCTGGTCGGGCCTGAAGAAAGTCATCCAGGCCCTGTTCGTCCGGATCGGCACCGACCGAGCGCAGGCGGCACAGGATCGGCTCGAGTCCGACGCCAGGCTGGTCGAGGGCGCACGAGATCCCGAGACCGCGCGGCAGGCCCTGCTGGGACCTTGGGTCAGTGAGCTGGGCGCCTTGCTTCGCTCGGCGCCGGGCAGCGATGAGGAGCTTGGTGCGCTGCTCCGTGCCTACCGCGAATCGGGCAGGTCGGGCAGGCATGGTCAGGCCAGCGTGGTCGTCGACCAGACGACCATCGTGGGGAATGGCGCGACCGCGATGGTCGTGGGCGTGGGTGACGTAATCCAGATAGGCATACCAGCACCGCACCCGCCGATTCCGGCGAGCGGTGAGACTGAGGCCGTCTCAACCTAGACCGGGCCACCGAGGGTGCTCGTTCCGTCATACGCGGCATCCCGGCTCACGGGAATCCGCGGAATTGCTGGAAGCGCTCAACTTCAGCGAGCTTGAAGATGACATAGAACTTGATCAGGCGCTGCCGGACTTCGGCGTTGAAATTCGTGGCCGACAGGGACAGCAGCGCGCTGTCGAGGCGGTCGATATCCTCCATCGAGGAGGACCTCACCTGCGTAGCGATGCTGGTGAAGGCGCCTTGATCGTCCATCTGCAGCCAGTTGTTGATAATCGCCGCATCGCTCATGCCGCGCAGGACCGTGCCCGTCGTCTCGAGTATTTTTCCCCAGTCAACCATGCTGTTCTGCCTCATCTCTGCTGGTGCAAAGCGATACCGCCGGGCAGGATTTCCCGTCAGCTCTCACTGTGCTTCATGTCCGCGGACCTGATGCCCTCCGGAGATGGGATGCCGCGGCTTATTCCGCCGGTGCTGAGTCGAACAGCTTCAGCCAGGCTCCGGCGGCGGGGATCGACTGCCAGCCGTGATCGGGCAGGCCCTCGGCGCGGAGGTCCTCGAAGAGCCCGGAGGTGACGGCGACGGCCAGCGAAGCTGGCGATCCGGCCCGCTCGGACGCTGTCTTTATCGCCGGGTCCTGTATCAGGGCCCGGGTCCGGTCCGCGCCCGCGCCGCCAAGGCCATCTCCTATGATCTTGGTGATCCCGACATGGAATCCGGCCAGCACCGGGCAACTGCGGCCGGTCGCCACCATGGCTTTCCGGTGCAGGGCGGCGATCAGGTCTGTTACCAGGCCCATCTCGTCTAGGCCGGGAGAGGCGAAGGCAAGCTCTACGTCCTCGGAATCTGACATGAGGTACAGGCGGTAGAAGCCCTCGGATTGCTTAATGTCGGCCAGCAGTCCCGGGGTCCCCGCGGCCGTCGCAGCAATGCAGAGCCTGCGTATGGCTGGTTCGTGCTCGGCCAAGGTCGCCTCCATCGCGTCTTGCGCCCCAACCAAGAGCGTGTCATTCGCTCGCACCAGCCTTTACCAGTGTGCATCAGATCCGGACGCGACATCCCGTCCTGAGACGTGATCGTGGTGAAACGCCGACGACAATTTGCACAACTGTGACTGCTTTCGGTTGTGATCTCCACGTTTGGGGGTCAGGATGAGGCTGGGAAAACTCAGGGACAAACCTGGGGGGAAGAGATGGGCCAGCGGGAGCATGCTGGTTTGCGCGACCAGCGTGGGTGGGGAACCGGGCCGTGGCCGCCGTCGGGCCTGCTCGGTTCTTTGCCCAAGCCGTCGCGGGATCGTCTGCTCGAGCCTGGGATGACCAGGCAGTACGTAGCAGGACAGGTTCTTATGCGGGAAGGGGACGCGACGAAGTTCGTCGTTGTGCTGCTTGACGGGGTGGTGAAGGCGACGGGCCTGACCTTAGATGGCAAAGAGGCCTTGCTCGCGATTCGCGTCGGTGGCGACATCGTGGGGGAATTCGCGGCGCTTGACGAGGGACCTCGTTCCAGCACGATCACGACCTGCGGCACCGTGATCGGCCGCGTGATCATGCAGGCCGATTTCCTCGCCGCCTTGCACCGGGACAATTTGCTGGCCGAGGCGGTCAACCGGGTCGTCGTGGCCAAGGTGCGTGCCGCCAACGCGCGTCGCGTCGAATTCACCGGATATGACGCGCCGACCCGGCTCGCCCGGGTGCTCAGGGAAATCGCGGTCCGGTACGGGGAACGGTCGGGTAACCGTGTCGTTATCACCTGGCCGCTGACTCAGCCCGAGCTTGCCAGCCTGGCGGCGGTGGCGGAGCCGACGGCGCAAAAGGTCCTCCGCAAACTACGCGAGGGCGGCGTCATCGCCACGGGTTACCGGAGCCTCGCGATCATGGACCTCGACGAGCTGGATCGCATCGCCGGCCTGTGACGTCGCGGCGCGGCCATTCGATGATCCTGGACATCGCGTCGTGGCCCCGACGTTACCCGGAGGTGAACAAGTAGATTTCGACGCTGGCCGATTGCGAAGTGGGCTGCGGGCCGAAGAAGTCGCGCATCACCGCGCCATCGAACACGCTGGGGTAAGCCGTCCTGAGCAGCTTGTTGACCTGGGCGGCCAGCAAGGGTGACGTGGCATGAAGCGAGGGCAGGAAGCGACCGCAGTTCTGGTCCAGCAGCGGCTAGTCAGTTACGCCTTTCGGTGAAGCCGGAGCTCGGGCAGGTTGCCGAGCAGAGCAACCCCATTGGCGCCTGTCAGGTTGGACGGAGCGGCGTGGTGGCCGGGGAGCGGCATGCAACGGACCTGGGCTATTTCCAGTTGCGCCTGTTGGAGCGCCTGCTGACGTACTCGCGGCCGCCGAAGTACCCGGCCGCTAGCACGACGATCACCAGAAGGATCGCCAGAGACAGCGGGAGGGTGCTGTGCGTCGCGATTGGCGCGGCCATAACCGCCATCATCGAAGAGTACATGAGCAACGGAAACCGGTGCCTGGCTGAGCGCCTCGTTGGGGAAGTCGACGTCATGCGCGCCGGTGGTTTGCATCCAGGTGGCGCACCCACGTTCGTGCCAGAACGGGCGGGAAACTGCGGTCACCAGCGGTCAACCATGGACAGCCCGAACGGCTTCCGGCCTCGGCCCGCGCAGGTCGGCCCGCGCAGGTCGGCCCGTGATGCGGAAGGTGGTTGCGCCGCCACCTAGTCGGCGTTGCCCCGACCGGTTCCTGAGCCATTGGCCCATGGGTGCGGCTCTGCTGGAGTGACGGGATAGCACCTTCCGGGCCGGTGGTGCGGCGACCGGAGAAAGATCGTGGTGGATCCGGGTTTCGTGGTGGAAAAGGGGTATCCCCGTGCACCGGATCCACCGCCAAGCCCGGATCCACCGCGCAAATCCCGGCCAGGGCGCCGGACACGGCCGCCCGGCGGGGCAGCCGGGACCACAGCGGCCAGCAGGACGCAAGGGAAAGCGTTACCCCGCGGCATGATCACCATGCCGTCGGCTCAGCCATCACCACGACGGCCGGAGCCGCGGGCGTCACCTGTCTTGGTCGTCGCCCAAAGCGCTGCCCGGCTCAGCGCCGATCGAAGAAGTGACTCCCGTCGTCTTGCTCTGCCGACCGGATCATGGTGCGCGTGGTGGGACCGGGCCGCACCGCAGCAGCCCAGGCAACCTGGGAAGCGTGGATGGGGATGGCGGTTTCGCTTAGGCTGACCCGTCGGGCAGCAGGCAGACCCGGTTGCGTCCCTGGGCTTTGGCGCGGTATAGCGCGGCGTCGGCGGCGGCGATCAGCTCATCGAGGTCCCGGTGAGAGGACGCCAGGGTAGCCACGCCGATCGACACGGTGACCCGCAGCGGCACCTCCGCGCCGTTCCCGTTCCCGGCGGTGACGGTGATGTCAGCGAGCTTGGCGCGGAGCCGTTCGGTGATCTGCCCGGCGGTGACGGTGTCGGTACGCGGCAGGAGGATGGCGAATTCCTCGCCACCGAACCGGCCGGTGAGATCGCAGTCGCGCAGCAGCCCCCGCAGCGTAGCCGACAGCGCGGCCAGCACGGCGTCGCCGGCGAGGTGGCCGTAGGTGTCGTTGACCCGTTTGAAGTGGTCGATGTCGAGCATGGCGACCGCCAGCGGGGTGCCGGCGCGAGCGGCGCGGCTGATCTCGACGCGGGCTTCCCGCTGCCAGGTGACCGCGTTGAGCAGGCCGGTCTTGGCATCGACCCGGGAGGCGCTTTCCAGTTGCGCGTGCCGCAGCGAGCGCTGCAGCAGGGTCACGGCGGGCAGGAACAGGGCGATCAGGAACCAGTTATCCGCGATAAGGACGGCCCCGGCTAGGCCGATGCTCAGCTCGGCGGCGTCGTTATACATCGGCTCCCGGCGGAATTGCATCTGGCGGATGCTGGCGGAGGAATCGGAGCCTTTCACCGCGGTCAGCACCAGCCCGGCCTCGATGGCCCAGCGCAGTATCGCGCACAGGCCCGCGACGGCGATCCAGGCGAGCCAGCGGTCCCCGGGCCCGGGGGTCACGCCGGGCAGCCTGGACGTGGCCGCGTGGAAGGCCCAGGACGCCGCCCCGTAGGCCAGCCCGACCGCTGCGGCGGTGAAGATCCTGCGGTGCAGCACGGTCTGGCGGGTGCGCCACTGGGTGAACGCCAGCTTGGACACCGGGGCGATCAGCGCGTACGCCGGCGGCAGGAACAGCGCGATGGGGAGCTGCCAGATCCCGTAGACGTCCATGATCAGCCCGGCTGGCTCACCGGAGCGGCGGGTCAATTCGATCGAGGCTGCCCCGAACCCGAGCAGCAACGCGAACAGCGCGATGTCGTGCAGGCTGAACGCGGTCTGGGACGCCGCGACGCTGATGGCGGCGGCGTAGGCTGTGATGACCGCGGCGACGTAGACGGCCAGCCGGCGGGGCAGGCCCCACACCGGCCAGCTCCGTACCCGGGCAGCCGGCGAACCGTGACCTGGTTCCGGCTGGGCGCCCATGAATCCTCCGGTCCATCCCCTCGCCCTGCCGGGCAGCTATCGAGCACAGCCACCGGTACGGGGGAAGCGCATTACATTGTGACCTAGTACCCGTCGGGGATGTCAAGGGTCATGCCGGGACACGCCGGGACGGGACGCAGGAAGACGAAAGCCCGCAGGCCAGGCCGGGTATATCCGGGTTGCGCGGAGCCGGGTCGCCGTGGGGATAATCCAGGCAAAAGCCTCGTACCCGGGTGAGGGCATGACGTTCCCGCGTGCCGTCACGGCGGTTAAGCAGCGGAGGGAGGCGGCGAGAATGCGCGAGCACGGCTGGGGCTGATTTCAGCTCATCTGATGGTGATAGATCGCCAGGGCCAGCGCGGCTGCCGCGCCGGCAGCGCCGCTGGCCGCGATCACGAGCGGGGGAGAATAGCGGGTTGCGGCGGCGCCGGCCACAATGACGGCGCCGCCCTGCCCCAGGTAGATTCCGGCCTGCGCCAGGCCGAACGCCTGGCTGCGCTGCTGCGGCGGCGCCGCGAGGACGAACGCCGCGTTGGCGGCCAGCTGGAAACATCCGCAGGCGCCGCTGGCGGCCAGCACCACCAGCGTCGGCACGGCAGGCAGGCGCGCCGCCAGGACCGCCAGCAGCAGGCAGGACGCCACCGCCAGCGGCCCCATCCAGGCGACCCGGCGAGCCGGGCGGACCAGCCGGGAGAAGGCCACCGAGCCGGCCGCTATGCCCAGCGCCGTTGCCGCCAGGATCAGGCCGGTCAGCACATCCCCGCCCCGCAGCCAGCGGGCCAGCGGCGCGGCCAGCCCCTCCGGGACCACCGCGAAGGCGGCGAGCCAGCCGAACAGCATCGGGGTGCGCAGCGCGGGCCGGGTGAACACCAGGCGTATCCCGGCTACCGCGTCGGCCAGCGGCGCGAACAGCCGCCCCGAGGCGGCACTGGCCGCCGGGCGGGAACGGACGCCGAACCAGACCAGCAGCGCGGAGGCGGCGAAGGTCGCCGCGTCGGCGAGCAGGCACGGGCGGGCACCGAGGAGCCCGGTCAGGGCACCGCCAGCCGCGAACCCGGCCACTTGCGCGGCCTGGAAGGTAGTCATGGTTATGGCGGTACCGAGTACGTACTGGTCCCCGGTCAGAATGTCGGGGTACAGCGCTGCGCGGGCCGAGGTGAACGGCGCGGTGAACAGCGTGACCGTGAACAGCAGCACCACCAGCGCGGGCAGCGGGATCCCGGGTATCACCATCACCAGGACCAGTGCTGCGCGGGCCGCATCGCACCCGATCATCACCGTGCGGCGGGGAAGCCGGTCGGCCAGCCCGGACAGCAAGATCCCGCCGGCGAAGATCGGGATGATCGTCACCGCGTACGTCACCGCGGCGAGCAGCGCAGAACGGGTCCGGTCGTAGACCAGGACCGTCAGCGCGACCCGGGCGAGCTGATCCCCCGTCACCGACAGCAGCTGCGCCAGCCACAGCGCCCGGAATTCCGCGACAGCGAACACATCGTGGTAGGTGGCGCGCTCCACCGCGACCTCTGCCAACGCGCTCACCGCCCTAGGACGCCGCCGATACGACAACGAGTGATCATACGATCACAAGACCATCCGGAAGACAAGCCGGACAATGCACCACTGATCCCGCCGGCCCCTGACATGAGCCACACTGGTACCGCGCCGTCCGATCGTGATGCAGGCCACGTCCCTATCGTGAGGGCATGTCCGCAACGGCGAAGACATGGCCAGAGAATATCGACGTGCGCCCGATCGCCACCGGCGAGATCGAGTGTTTCCTCGACGTCTTCGATGCAGCCTGGGGCTTTGCCCGCGATGACAGGCAGCGGCGGCACACAGGAACGGTGGTGGCTGCCGAGAGGCCGTTCGGCGCTTTCGCGGGGGCGGCATGGCGGGGACGGCCATGTCCTTCTCGATGGAGCTGACCGTGCCCGGCCAGGTGCACGTGCCGATCGCCGGGGTCTCTTACGTCGCGGTGCACCCGCTGCGCCGCCGCCGGGGCGTCCTGCGGGCGCTGATGCGCTCGCAGCTTGACGACTTGCACGCGCGTGGAGTTCCGTTGGCGGGCCTGGGGGCCAGTGCGGCAGGCATCTACGGCCGGTTCGGGTACGGGCCCGCCACCTGGGACAGCTCCTGGCGGCTGGCCCGCGGCGCTGCACGCGGGCTGGCGGACGGCGATGACGGCTGCCACCTGGAAATGATCGACGCGCCCGCGGCGCGGGAACTGTTCCCCGTGCTCCACGAGCAGGGCCGCCGGGGCCAGGTGGGCGACGTGCGCACCTACCCCGGCAGGTGGCATGACCTAGTCGGCGACGGCTCGCCGCCCGGAAGGCAGTTCCTCCTGTGCCGGGACGATGGCGGGCGACCGAGCGGGTACGCGATCTACCGGATCCAGCGCGAGGAACGCTACTCCGAGCATGCTTCGGTCATCGTGGACCACCTCATCGCGCTGACCAGCGCCGCCTACCGCAGCCTGTGGGAGCACCTGGCCGACCTGGACCTGACCGACCAGGTGATCGCGAGCGGCCGCCCGGAACATGAGCCGCTGCGGTGGTCACTGACCGACAGTCGCCAGCTCGTGGTCACCGGTGTGCACGATCACCTGTGGCTGCGCCTGGTCGATCTCCCGGCCGCGCTGAGCCGCAGACGCTACGCGGCCGAAGGCGCCCTGGTCCTCGATGTCGCTGATCCCTTCTGCCCGTGGAACGAGGGCCGGTGGCTGCTTGAAGGCACCCCGGACGGCGCTACGTGCATGCCCGCCGGCCACTCGACCGCTCCCAGCCTGCGGCTGGACGCCGCTGCCCTCGGCTCGCTTTTCCTGGGCGGCACATCCGTCCTGCACCTGGCTAGCGCGGGGATCGTTGCCGGGGATGCGCACGCTGTGCGCCAGGCACAGCTGATGTTCGGGACCGGAGCCGGCCCGTGGTGCTCGACCGAGTTCTGAGCTACCGGGGCCGCCTGAAGCTCCTGCGCGAGGTCCAGCCGGTGAGTGAATTCTGGGGCATCACCAGGCGATGAGGTCTCCGCCTGCACCGTTGCTGTCGGTGCCGGGAGTTTGGGGAGGGAGGTTACGGCCGGGGGTGAAGTGGCCGTTGTCGACGGTGCCGGTGTGGGCGTCCCAGGTACAGGCGGCGGTGAGATGCTGGCCGGACGGGTCGCTCCACAGGGTGCCGCAGAAGGCGCCATCGGTGGTCTGGGGCTGGATGACCATGCGCAGCGGGCGGCCGGTGCGCGCGGAGAACTCGACGAGCCCGAGGGAACCCGGGCCGTTTTCCATAGCGACGTAGATGGCTGACCCGTCGGGGGTGATCCTGGGCCACTGCAGGCCCTGCAGGCCGTGGTATTTGGTGGACCAGGGGATGAGGAGGCGGGACTGGCCCAGTCCGTGGCCGGATGCGATGGTGTCGAGCAGGCACACGCCGTCGCAGGCATAGGCGAGGGTGCTGTTCCCGGCCCAGGACAGGGAGCTGATGTCCTGGGGGGTGGACGTCCAGGTCCGCGCTGTGCCGGTGGCCAGCGAGATGACCTCGATGTCGGAGGGGCCGTTCTGGTCACCGGATTCGCGGTTGGTGGCGATGGCCAGCTCGGTGCCGTCGGCCGTGAGGGCGATCGAGGAAATGCTCTGGTACCAGTGGCCGACCGTGCCTTGCTGCAGCCGCGGGAGGGATAGCGGTCGCAGCGGGCCGGGGGACCCGCCGGCTGCCAGGCGTAGCTCGAAGAGCCAGACGGCCCTGGCCTGGTCGCCGTTGGTGCTGGCGGTCGCACCGAGCACGAACGTCCGGTCGTCGCCCGCGGCGGCGATACTGGTGAAGATCGTGGCGTAACGGACGCCGCGGCCGGACGGCTCGGTCGGCGCGGCCATCGTTCCGAGCTTCTTGCCGGTCGCGGCATCCCAGACGCCTGCGCTGCTGCCGTCTGAGCTGACCGCGACGTAGTACGGCGCCGCCCCGGCGCCAGCGTCAGGCGCCGGCAACTGCCCGGGCCGTGGCGAGGCCGACAGTGCCTGGCGTGACGCTGCCGGTGCCTTGCGTCCGCCGATCTCACGGGTCGCCAGGACCCCGCCGGCGGCCAGGACGGCCACTGCGGTTACGCAGCACACCGCCACCCGCGCGGTGCGGCGGCGGGCACGCCTCCGGATGACCGAGACCGGCGGGGGGACAGCGGCCCGCAGCGGCCGTGCCCACTCGCTGAACTGTTCACGCAGATCTTCATCCTGCATCGGTTAGCTCCTCGGGGTGCCGCGTGAGTTCGTGCTCCAGACGCCGCCGGCCCGCGGCTAGCCGCGTCCTGACCGTGCCAGGGGGCAGTCCGCGCTCGTGCGCGATGGCGTCCACCGGAAGGTCGGCTAGGTAGTGCAAGACGACCACCTCGCGCTCGCGCATCGGCAGCCGCCACAGCGCGGTACCTAGCCGGGTAAGCGGGAGCGAGTCGCCCGGTTCAGGTCCCGGACTGTGCCGCTGGGCAGCCAGCCTGGCGGCAGCCCGGAGGGAACGCCGCAGCCGTCGGCTCGAGTCGATCGCGATCCGTAGGGCCACCTGCCTGACCCACGCCTCGGGAAGGTCGTACCCGCCGAGCCGGGACCACCGGGTGAAGGCACGGGCGAATGCCTCCTGTGCGACGTCCTCCGCCTCGTGCCTGTCACCGAGCACCGCCGTCACCATCGCCACGATCCGGCCGTAGTTGGCCTCGTAAAACTCCTGGAAGCTGCCGTCCAGGCGCATTCCGCCCACCTTTCGCCGCGGCACAACGCAATGCCGGGAGTAACTAGATAGGTCTGTCTGGCCGGTCAAATTCGCTACCTGTGCTTTCTCGTCTAAAGATCATTAATGGCGGAGGTTCAGGGCAGGTTGCTGGCCTCGCTGGCGATGAATCCTGGGAGCTGAGGGGGTCTAACCTGTCATGAGCGAACGGCGAGTGATGGCATGGTGCACGGTCTCCCTCGACGGGTACTCCAGCGGACCGGGAGGCCCTGAGCACGACACCTGGCTGTATGAGCACGCCATGCGGCCGGCCACGGGCGAGTTCTTCGAGGGCATCTGGCGCGGTTGCAGCACCGCCCTCCTGGGCCGCAACAACTACACCGGGTTCCACGCGGTGTGGCCGGGGATCACCGTGGACCCGGCGACCGATCCGCGCACCCGCGACCTGGGCCACTGGCTGTGTGCGGTCGAGAAGTGCGTGGTGTCGACCACCCTCCCGGAGGCGGAGGCCACCTGGGAGAACACCCGGGTCTTCCGGGACGCCGGCACGACGGTCGCGACGCTGAAGGCCGAGCCCGGCCGGGGCATCTTGGTGCTCAACAGCGCGAAGCTCATCCAGTCCTTGCTTGCGGCCGGCCTGGTGGACGACCTGCGGCTGGCCGTGGTGCCGGTGCTGCTGGGCGGCGGGCTGCGGCTGCTGCCAGATGGCGTATCCGGCGCCTGGGACCTGGTGTCCTCGACAACCCTGCCGGACGGCGCGCTGGGCCTGCACTACCAGCGGCGCTGACCAATAACCCTCACCCGGCCCCCCGCCCCCAGCCCGTCACGGTGGTGGAGTTCCACCGCGCTCCTGTAACTCCCGCTATTAATGATCTTTAGTCCAGTCGCTTCGATGCCTGCCTATTTGCGGGCGGGGCGGAGTCGTGGCAGCGTTCGGCCGTGCCCGAGATGCCCGGCGTTCCCGACAGCGGTGATGACGGGCTTCACGCTGCGAACACGCGGCTGCGGGAACTGCTGGCCGAGCGGGACGCCCGGCCGGCCAGGTGCTCCTGCTGCGGAAAGTCCCTGAAGAAGGCCCCCGTCACCGCGGTCGAGCGCAGGCAGGTCACCGACATCCCGCCGGTCAAGGCGGTGACGACCGAGCACCAGATGCTCACGGTGAAGTGCGGGGGCGGCTGCGAGACGAAAGCGCAGGCCCCGGACGGCGTGACCGCGCCGGTCCAGTACGGGCCCCGGATCATGGGCACCGGCATCTACCTCTGGCACGGCCAGTTCCTGTCCCGCGACCGCGCCTGCCAGGCGCTTTCAGACATGTTCGGCTGCGCGCCCTCGCCTGGCGCCCTCGCCGCGGCCGCGCGGAAGACCGCAGGCTTCCTCGCCCCGGCGGTGCAGGCCATCACGCGGCACCTGATCAGCGCGGAAGTCGTCCACTTCGACGAGACCGGGTTCCGCACCGCCGGGAAGCTCGCCTGGGTCCACTCCGCCTCGGCGGGGAAGTTCGCGCTGTTCACCGTCCACGCCAAGCGCGGCAAGGACGGGATGAAGGCCGCCGGGGTCCTGCCGCACTTCGCCGGGATCGCCGTCCACGACGCCTGGGCACCCTACGACACCTTCGGCAACGTCGCAGGCCACGCACTGTGCGGTGCGCAGTATGTGC
This sequence comes from Streptosporangiaceae bacterium, assembly GCA_050010815.1. Lineage (GTDB taxonomy): Bacteria > Actinomycetota > Actinomycetes > Streptosporangiales > Streptosporangiaceae > Palsa-504. Next base: position 22,332 of record JBEKKH010000029.1, read on the forward strand.
TGCGCGAGCTGGCCGCGGTCACCGAGACCGGCACGGACCTCGACAGGACCCGGGCACAGCAGGCCATCGACGCGCTGCTCGCCCTGGACGAGGCCGCAGAGGCCGCCCGCGCCGCAGGCCAGGCCGCCATCGACCCGGAAACCCGCACGAAGCACGAGGACTGGTACCGCCAGGCCGCCGCGACCGGGATCGCCCTCAACGCCGCCCGCCAGGGCAAGCTCCAGCAGAAACGGCACGCCCTCGCCACGAGGATGAAGACCCGCGAGGGCGACTACCTGCGGTTCGCCCGCGACCTGCGCATCCCGTTTACGAATAATGCCGCTGAGCAGGCAATACGCATGAGCAAACTCCGGATCAAGATCTCCGGCTGCATGCGCTCTATGGCCGGAGCCGAGGAATTCTGCGCGCTCCGCTCCTACCTCGCCACCGCCCGCCACGGCATCGGCGCACTCGACGCGCTCACCACCGCCTTCCAGGGCGATCCCTGGATCCCCGAAACCGGATAGCCGAGCCCCGGCACCAGAGCGCCGGCCAGCCCGAGCCAGAATCGCGGCCGACCTATCTAGTTACTGCCGGGATAGATCAATACACGCCGCGGGCAGTTGCCAGGTTTGGCATCGAGGTAACGATGGAGTAAAGCTTGCGCGTCGCCTGATCGCCGACGCTGTCAGGGCGCCTTCATCGGCTGGTGCGGCGCGCCGCCGATCACGTGATCGCGGATGGGGCACCTGCGGGATGCCCTGTCGCGTAACCATGACGAGCTGGGGCTCGGCCACGCGACAGGGCGGCACGAGCGTGTTCCGCTTGATCGTGCTGGCGCGGACTTGAGCTTTCCCGCGTTCTCGTGCCCGTTCAGCCGAAAACGCCGGGCAGTTCGCGGTGGTCGGTCCCCTCGTACCTGGAGAGGTCCTCGTTGGTTCCGGCCAGCCGGAAGACCGGTCCGCCCGGGGCCTGAAAGTAGAGATGCGGGTCCTGGACGTCAAGCACCTTGACGCCGGAGGCGACAATTTCCTGCCTGATTTTCTCGACGTTGTCGGCCTTCAGCTCCACCTCAGCAACCAGCGTTCACCCGGTTATCCGGTGCCTTAAAGGTGATGCCCGGCGAAGGGTCAGCATCCCGCGAACACCACCCGCCTCGCCCAGCACACCCGTGCTGGGGCGCTCCCGCTCTCGAACCACACCGATGGTCCAACGTGGTTGCCCCAGTGCCGTATGCCGACTGTGAAAACACCCGCCGCCGCTTGTCCATCGAGGCGACGATCAAGCTGTAGCGGGGGTGGTTACCGTCACCGGTCAGGATCTGCCCGGCCCGCGGCTAGACGGGCGACGAGACCCCGGCGCCCCTGCGCCGGTGCCCGGCGTCGGGAGCCTGGCTCGTCCCGCCCCGGCAGCCCGGGCTGCCCGCCAGCTCGCTGGTCCGCCCGCCAGCTCGCTGGTCCGCCCGCCAGCTCGCTGGTCCGGCCTCCAGCTCGCCCGCCAGCTCGCTGGTGGTCCGGAACCGGCCTGGGGTGTGGGTGCTGCACCGTGCACAAAAGAATGTGTACGGTGCCGCACCCATACCCATCCGCCAGGGCACGCAAGTGATGGGAACGGCGCGCTGTGGCGTCAGAGGCCGGTGAGCGCCTGCCCGCGGAGCAGGGCAGCCAGGTCCTCGGCCCGGGAAGGATCCCGGTGACACCCGTGGTGGCTATGCAGCGCCCGTGCCGGGTGGTGCAGCCTGCCCGGCAAGGATCGTGGTGGATCCGGGCTCCGCTCCCGCTCTCGAGCCACACCGATGGTCCAACGTGGTTGCCCCAGCAACACCTATGGTCCTTTGTTGTGGGTTAGCCTCGGGATTCTGCCCGAAGAAATCAGCGTTCTCCGCCTGGCTTGGCAGGCCTCGCATAAGCGCGAAAGCCGGAGTATTTAATGGACCATTATTTAGATTTCATTGACCGAGGATCACGCTGGAGACTTAACGCCCTCCACATACATGAGCATGCGCCCCCTGAAGGCGGCTGGAGTGAGGGCGCGCGCCGCTGCGTACTCGGGCGAGTCGTACCACGCCTCCGCGTCTTTGATCGAGGGGAATTCGACCATCGAGAGGTGGCTCGATGGCGACTCGCCTTCGACAACCACTGGCTCGGCGTTCGAGACGATGAAACGGCCGCCGAAATGCTCAATTGCCGGGCCCGCAAGCTCGGCGTAACGCCTAACGGTTGCTTCGTCCTCAAATCCCGCTACGGCCGAGATTACGTATGCGGCCGGCTGTTGAGACATCGTGCGTCGCCTAAGTGCCGCCTCGAGGTTGTCGAGCTCGTGGCCGCGATGGGCGCGGTGCTGCTGGGTCCAGGTTTCGTCGTGGAGGGGATCGACCGTCATGACCACGTTCGTGCGGTCGCCGGCGGGCTCGATGTCGATGGTGGTCAGGTGCTCGTACGGCTCGTGGCCGGGCACGAAGTCGATCAGTGACAGGTAGGCGAGGCGGGTCGGCGGTGCGACCTCGGTGAACGTCTTACGCACCTCGGCCGAGAGCGGATTGCCGGTGTTCCGCATGAACGCGACCTGTTCCGGCGCGGTCGCGGTCATGGTGTACCGCAGCTGACCGCCGGGCCTGAGCTCGAGCTCGCTCACCCGGCTTTCGAAGCCGTCGGGGGCAAACCACTCCCCGAGGCCGGCCGCGGTGGTCCACAGCTCCCAGATGAGCTCCGGTGAAGCGTCGTACGTGCGCTCCAGCCGTGCGGCGTCCGGGCCCGGCGTGGGTACGGTGGTCATTGGTCCTCCTCGGTTTCGCCGCCTTCTGCCGGGCGGATCTGGAGCAGTGACGAACGGCCAGGCGCCGGACGGACACCACCGGCGCGAAAATCTTCTCGGCGGTAGCTGTCCGTCCACGGCGCCGCTGTTCGTCTGATACTTGAAACCGCATCGACCCGTGACTGGAGGACTCATGCAGTACGCGTTGCTGGCTTACGCCCTGCCCGAGGACACGGACCGGGCCACACGCCCGATTCCGGGTAGCCTGGCCGCCCTGCTCGACCGGCCAGCTGTCGCCGGCTGGGCCCGCCTGCACAGCGATGAGTCGGCGACGACGCTGCGCCACGACGACGGACGGATGCTGCTGACCGACGGACCGTTCATCGACAGCAAGGAGTACCTGGCCGGCCTGTTCCTGATCGAGGCCGACAACCTCGACGGGGCCCTCGCCATCGCCGGGGAACTGCTCCTTAAGACCAGGCCCGGCACTGTGATCGAGGTGCGGCCCATCCTCGAGGGACGCTTCCGTGGCGCTTGACGCCGTCTTCCGCGATCAGTGGGGCCGGGTGCTGGCCACCCTGGCCGGCATCCTGGGCGACATCGAGCTGGCCGAAGACGCGGCCGCCGAGGCGTTCGCCATCGCCGCCGACCGCTGGCCACGCGACGGGGAACCGGCCAACCCCGTCGGCTGGCTGATCACCACCGCGCGTAACCGCGCCATCGACCAGCTGCGCCGTCAGCAGGTCCTGGCCACAAAGACGACGCTGCTCGCCCGCGACCTGCAGGCCAGGCCACAGCCACCGGAGGCCCGCACGGACGACGCCGCCGCCATCCCGGACGAGCGGCTGGAGCTGATCTTCACCTGCTGTCACCCGGCACTCGCCCTCGAAGCGCGGGTGGCGCTCACCCTGCGCACCCTCGGCGGCCTGTCCACCGACGAGATCGCGCTGGCGTTCCTCGTCCCGTTCGAGACCACGAGCAAGCGACTGACCAGGGCCAAACGCAAGATCCGCGACGCGCGCATCCCGTTCGCCGTGCCGCCCGATCACCAGCTACCCGACCGGCTGGCGGCCGTCCTCGCCGTGGTCTACCTGATCTTTAACCAGGGCTGGGGCGGCGGCCGCGTCGACCTCGCCGCGGAGGCGATCCGCCTCGGCCGGGCCCTGGCCGACGTCATGCCAGACGAGCCGGACGTACTCGCGCTGCTGGCGCTGATGCTGCTGCACGACGCCCGTAAAGCGGCCCGCGTGCGCGACGGGCAGGTCGTCCTCCTCGACGACCAGGACCGCACCCGGTGGGACACGCGGCAGATCGACGAGGGCCGAGCGCTGCTGCAGCAGGCCATGGCGCGACGGCGCACCGGGCCCTACCTGGTCCAGGCGGCCATCGCGGACCTGCACCTGTACCAGCCCCGCGACTGGCCGCAGATCGCTGCCCTGTACGAAACGCTCGCCCGGCAGACCGGCTCCCCGGTCGTCGAGCTGAACCGGGCCATCGCCGTGGCCGAGATCGACGGGCCCGAAGCCGGCCTGGCCATCCTGGACCGCCTCGACCTCCACCATTACCGGTACTTCCACTCCACGCGCGCCGACCTCCTGCGCCGGGCCGGCCGGCCCGTCGAGGCCCGCCACGCGTACCGCCGCGCGCTCGACCTCGCGCAGACCGAGGCCGAACGGCGCTTCCTGCAAGCCCGGCTGGCCGAGTCGACATCCTCCGTTCCGAGGCCGCCCGGCCACGCCAGCACATGAACGACAACCATCGAAGCGGCCGGACAGCTGCCCGTGTGCGCAATCGGCGAGGTGGACGCTGCAGTTCGCGGCGGGCACGCTGGGGGAGGTTTTCGCCGGTTGAGTGCTGCCGAGGGTGAGGGACGGGCAGGCCATGCAGGGTGGGGCGATTGAAGCCGGCGTCGCGTCGTGACGTCCCTTCCGGCGGCCGGGGCCTCGCCGGCGGCCGGCGCCGGGCACCGGGTCCGGCTGGCGGGGACGACGTGGAGCGTGTGGCGGGACATCTGCGTGCGCGGCGCTGGTTTCCCCGCGGACATGGTGCTGGCCCTGTG
>JBEKKH010000030.1:0-26132 GCA_050010815.1 Streptosporangiaceae bacterium
GCCGGGCAGGCAAGACCCCCGCCCAGGTCGTCCTGCGCTGGCACATCGAGCGCGGCGACATTATCTTCCCCAAGTCCGTCAACCCCGAGCGCATCAAGGAGAACATCGGCATCTTCGACTTCGAGCTGCCCGCCGAGGCCGTCGAAGCGATCACCCTGCTGAACCGCAACGAGCGCACCGGCCCAGACCCCGACAAGTTCGACGGCCGTTGACCAGTGGGTCATGAACTGCCGGACCATCGCAGGGTGAAGTCCGTGAGCCTATAGCCAAGCGCGTTCACCGTCGGCTGGATGAAGTTGTCCCGGATGATCTGGGCCGCTTCCGACTCGGCGGCGTTGATCAGCGGCTTGGTGATCGACGGGTTGGTCCTGGCCTGGCTGAACGCGAGACTCTGCGCCTGGGCGTACAGGACCGCCTCGGAGAACTGGGGGCGGATCAGCCCGCCGCAGCCGAATCCTGGATAGGTCCAGCTGTGCTGCGTATCGATGGGATGCGAAAGCGTGTCGTCGACCGTGACATCGTGCACCGATTGCGGCAGTTGCGGCTCGGGCAGGACCATAAGGACGCCGACCCGACCGGGCGTGCCGATGACCGGGCGGCTCAGAATCTGCAGTTGGTAGTGGCCGGAGCCCGGAGCCCACCAGCTAGGGCCGGGATTCAGGTCGACCGTGGCGGACGCGTGGCCTGCCGCGTCGAACGTGCTGGAGTACCAGCACGGCCATATCCCGATATTCTTCGAGACCTTATGGGTGAAGGTGAAGTTGAAGTTCGCGGTCCCGAGCGCCGGCCGTGAGATGCCCTCGATTTTCTGCAGGATCCACGGGCCCAGGTCGATGTTAGAAGTGGTGCCCGCGCTCACCGACTGCCATGGCCACGAGAGCTTAACGTGCGGCAGATGGACGTTGACGCCCACGACATGCAGGACCGTGGAGAGCGCGACCAGGACCGCCCACGCCACCACCTTGCGGAAGATCAGGCCGATCACCAGCACGATGGCTATCCACTTCACCCGGAGCGGGACACGCCGCCGCCGGCCCGTAAGCGCGCTCCGCCGGCCGGGCCGGCTGGTACCTCTCTCGGGTTGGGCCGGCCAGCCCGGGTCGTGACGACCCGGGGTATCCCGGCCATCTCGACCCTGATACTCCGGGTCGAGCCACGCTTCCCGACCTCCCGAAACCGGCAACTCGCTGGTGCCAGCGCCATAGCCGGCCGGGAACCCGCCGTCAGCATTATGGGACCGGGACGAGGCTGGCCTCAGGCCTCCAGGCCTGCTCATGGTCAGCATGCCCACCAGGAAAATCAAGAATCGAGCCATGTTCTCTTCCTCATCTGTCGGCCAGGAATTACTCGGCGACGGCCGGGTAATCCAGGCTCAGCACCACCGGCACCGCCCCGAAGGGCGAACGGAACCGTGCGCCCGGCTTGTCCGGCGGATTGGACTCCTTGATGACGGGCCAGCGCATTTTGATGTGCTGGTCCGTCAGGCCTTCCACTGAGTACGGGAACTCCATCGCGGATATGTTGTGCAGCTTCAGCAGGCCGCCCCATCGGAAAGCGGCAAATACGTTGGCCAGGTTGCGAACGGATAGTGGCAGCCGGGCGGTGATGTCAATCCAGTAGACCGCCATCGCCAGGTCGATCAGATCGTTCGCCGCCTGGGACAGTGCCTCGGACCTGGTGTGGTAAACGGTTCCGTCGGCATTGACGCTGCCCAGTTTCTCGCCGTGGACCGGTGAATAACGCGGCTGAGCGTGGCACTGCATCCAGTCACACGCCGCCAGCAGCTCCCACCGAATGCCGGCCTGGGTGGCCAGATCCCGGTATAGAGGCTCGGCGCGGGCCAATGGTGTCTTGGCCGTCGTGATGAAATCGGTCGTGACCACCCGGGGGATTTGCGACACATACCGCCGGCTACCGGTACGAGCCCGGCGGGGTGCGATCCGCGGCACGGGCCGGTGTCCCGGCTGAAGTCCGCCCTGCTTCTCCGGACCAGCCGTGCCCGGTGCCGGGTTCGCCGCCCGCACCGATGCCGTAGGCGGCCCGGTCATGAAAGCATCAACGATCCCGGGGATGGTCGCGCCCCCCTGGCTCGCCGTCCCGCCCTTTCCTGTCGTCCCGCCCTGGCCCGGCACCGCCGCCCGGCTGCCCGAGCCTCCCGTGCTGCCCGAGCCTCCCGTGCTGCCCGTGCTGGCGTCGTAGCGATACAGGTTATAGAGCCGCATGAGGGCGATGAGGTTCGAGCCATAGCTGGGATCGGTCGCGTACACGCCGGTCAGGTCGGCCGCGAACGCATCAGGGACGTGACGATCGGCCATGGCCTGGGCGTAGCTGGATCCGTAGGCGAGCAGCTGGCTGTGGTCGGCGATGCTTTCCGCGACGTTGTGGTAGACCTTGAACTCAGCGTTCTGGGTCACCCAATGCCCGTTCTCGTACTCTTGGGTCGGCAGGAGGTCCGAACCAGCCGGACCGCTGCCCTTGATCCCGAACAGATTGTGGTCCCGCACGGCGAGCACGCTCTGCCCCCAGCCGGATTCCTCGATGGCCTGCGCGATGGTCACCGCCGCGGGGATGCCGTACCGCACCTGCGCCGCCAGCGCTCCCGGTGCGACCTGGCTGATGAACGCCTGCTGGGCGGCCGTGCCGGGGACCTGAGCTGTCGTCGTCGGCTGCTGATGCCTGCTGTAGCCGGGCGTTGCCGACGCGGCCGAACCGCCGGAGCCGTCGTCCTGGATCGCCTCGAGTCCCGGTACCGCCGCCGTGCCCGCCGCCGCCGTGCCCGCAGCCGGGGCGGCCGCAGCCGGGGCGGCCGCAGCCGGGGCGGCCGAACTCGTGCTCTGCCCCGGGCCGGCCGTCTGAGCGGCCGAGCCCGTGCTCCGCGGCGCGCTGGTGCTGAGCGCCGCCGCCAGCATCCCCGGAATCGCGGCCTGGCCCGTACCCGCGTCGCTGGCCGCCGACCCGGTCGCCGTGCCACTTCGGCCCCGGGCGGCCGCCGCGGCGCCGTTCCGGGTCGCGGCGCCGTTCCGGGTCGCGGCGCTGCCCTGCGCCTGCTGATCGGCGCTCGAGGTGACGGGCAGCGCGCCGTTGTTTACAAACCCAACTACGCCTTGGCCGGCCAGTGGCACGCTGAACTGATGCGCGTTGACGGTGAATCCGGGCAGGGAATCGCCGCCGATCGTATACAGCACGCCGTTGGCGTATCTCGTGACCACCTCGACGTGACCGTTGAACAGCACCCAGTCGCCTGGCTGCGGCCGGTAGCCGTCGCCGAGCGGGTGCCAGCGGTGATGGGCTTCGGCGTCCTGCAGCACAGAGATCACGCCGGGCGACGCCGGGTTCTCATCGACCCGGACATCGGCCCAGGCATGCAGCGGCCACGGGTAAGAACTTCCTCCGCTGACCCAGCTCGCCTGGCCGGCCGCCTTAGCCCCCAGCTCGAGGGTCAGGCTGGCGAAGGCCGCGCACGATTCGCCGTGGTCTACGCCATCGATGCTGTCCTGCTGCCAGATGATCGCCTCCATCTCGGCTGGCGTCTTGCTCTGCGCCATCTTGAGGTAATACTTGGCCACATTGATAATGGCCGCGCGCAGCGTGCTGTCGTCCGCCGATACCGATGCCGGTCGCGCTGGTTTCGCGAATTCAAGCAAGTGAACCGGCATGCTCGTCGGCGACGTCATATCAGCCACCGTCCCGTGGGTGAAGGAGAATCCGGTCATGGCCCCGCAGGTGCTAAGGCTCACAAGCGCGGTCGCTTGCTGCCAGGTTGGCTTTTTAACGGGATGCACGAATTCACCTTCTTCCACAACTTAACGTGGGTTGCTTGTATGCATGAAGTGCGGACTAAAGGTCTTAGCCTGACCTAGTGCGCGCCTGGCAGAGTTTCCAGGATGGCCTGGACTTGCGGATTTCCTGGGTTGCTCGCGTTCTGGAACAGCACGCTGACGTCCTGGGCCGCGGTCGCCGTCGCACCCACCACCCAGTCCTTATACACGTCGGCCACGAGGGCGGCCTGTCCTGTCAGGCTGGCCACGGGCTGGGCGCACACGTCGGGGAAGCCTGCCCGCGAAATGACGGCCGACGATCCGGTGTACCGTGCGCAGTTCGCCGGGCTGCTTTCCAGCCCAGGCTGGACGGCCGGGCTGCCCTTCGCGTTGGTCAGCGTGGCCCCGCCGATGATGTTGTTGATGGCCCGCGCCGCCACCTCGAGGCTATCGATCGGGTTGTACGGGTTGTACGGGTTATGCAGATCCAGGGACCAGGCGACCTCGCCCCCTTGGGTGGCGCCGATGGGCTCGAGACCCTTCCTTCCGGTCTTGGCGTCCGTATAGTTCGGATTGTCGGTGCTGGTCATCAGCGCGAAAACCCAAAGGATCTGGTCTGTCTTCGTCCCGCAGGCGAAGTTAGCCTGACCGGGCTCGGACGCCACATTGGGATTCTGGCAGGCAGCGGTGATCTCGCCTTGCACCGTGGCCACGCTGGGCGGCCACGAGGCGCCTTTCCTGAAAACCACAAGCACAAGCACCGTCACCATCGCCACCAGCGCCACCGTGACGAGGGCGATCGTGCGGCCGCGGGACAAGCGCACTCGCTCGACACTGCGCCGTCCCTGGTCGATGAGGGCCCTGGTGCGCTCGTCAGCCGGATTCGGGCCAGGGCCAGCGGCGGGCTGATCCGGTTCGCCGGGTCGGGTCCGCGGGACTCGGGACGCCTGGGGCGCCGGCCGGCGCGCGGGCCTGGCCGCGGTGTGCAGACCTGACGGCACGCCATGCTGCTCGAACCTCGCGTCCCCGCCGCCGGCGCGGAACGCGGCGCCGGCCTGACCCGGCGCCGCTTCCCGCCGATAGGCCGAGTCGGACAGCTCGCGTGCCCGCAGTTCGCGCCAGTCGAAGAGTTCCTTTTCAAGATCTATGGCTCTTGTTTCTAGTTCGGATAGCCACTCATCATCTTCTTCGTTAAAACTTTCGAAACCGTGAGTCATCGTTGTCACCTCCATCAGGTGGCCTGGTTTCCGGCTAAGAACGGGGGGTACTGCGTGGCTGCGATGTACGTATTTACCTGCGCAGGGTCATCGGGGCTGCGACTATGTCCGCCGTGTGCAGCCACACGATGGCGCCTTGACCGTGGTGCCCGGAGTCAGGTTGCCCGTCCGCGCGCAGAACAGGCCAGGCCCGCTATGACCCATGACGTCCGCACCCGCACCATCCGACCCTCGTCCCGCCGCAGCGCATCGACCCATAGAGCAATTAGAACACACGTACGAGCAAGATGGAAGAGGAAGTTTACCAAGCTCAGGTGTGTTCGGTCCCTTACTCCCGCGGGCGCGCTGACGACGGACCCGCGGGGGAAAATATGACGAGCGGCGAGACGCTTTCTCGCCCGAGTGGCGACAGCCACGCTACCGGTGTCACCGGTGTCGTGGTGGTCGCCCACGGAGGCAGGTCGGTCAGCGCCGAGCCCACGGCTGCGGCCCAGCCCGCAGTGCTTCGTATGATCCCGGTGGCACAAGCCATCCGGCAGGCGCTGCGGGGGAGCGGGGCCGTCGTCATCCGGCCCCGGTTCGCGCTCCGGGGCTGGAACGGCGACCAGGCATCGCCGGTCCACGATTTCAGCCAGATTCTCGCCGCAGTCGCCGACCAGTTCGCAGACGTGCCCGTCGTCCTGGTCGGGCACTCGATGGGAGCGCGCGCCGCTATGCGCGTAGCCGGGCATCCCGCGGTGCTGGCCGTGGCAGGCCTGGCGCCGTGGCTGCCGCCCGGTGAGCCCGTCGAACAGCTGGCTGGGCGATGGATCCTGCTCGCGCACGGGAACGCCGACCGTGTCACCCGTCCGGGCGACACCTGGTCCTTTGCCGAACGCGCCGAGTCTGTGACGGACGTAACCTCCGTGGAGATACGCAGCGGTGAACACACGATGCTTCGCCGGGCCCGCTTGTGGCACAGTATCGCCGCTGAGTTCGCCCGCCTGGCTCTGAAGCTTCCCGCTGGCCCGGGCGAGCTGGACGCAGTCCTCGGCCGAACGACCGGGCCCTCCCGGCATACCGTTTTGTAATAGCTGCGGCATGGCGGATTAGCCGTTGAGTGCTTGCCGCACGCTTTCGCGGCGTCATTCCGGCAAATATCCCTATTTGTCCGTCAGGACGTGACCAGCGATGGCGGAGCTAATTACTAAAAGCGTTGGTAGCGTCGCTCAGTGTGTTATATAACAAGGAAAGTAGCTTGCCCCGTCTGTCGGAGTACGGGAAAGGTGTGGAGTAATGGCGAAGTTAAGCCGCGCCCGGCAGCTCGACCCGGTCGAGACATCCGAGATGCCGTGGTGCGAGGTTCCCTCAGCCAGAAAGCCAGAGTCATTTCCAGCGGTTGATCCGATTTCCGGTCCGGCTCTGGAAGCAGTTCCTGGCTTAGGGGCACATACCGCTGCCCATGCGAGTGTCGATGCGGGCACGCATCCCGGGCCGGTCTCAGCCGCCAGGCAGGTTCGGCTGCGGCCCGCGAGCCGGCACGGCAGGCATGCCCGCGGTTCCGATGCCCGGTCCAGCCGGCGCCCGTCCCTGTCGATCCGGTCCGCCGAGGGCCGGAACTGGTCCGCCGATCTGAGTGGCCCGGGGCCGGCCGGGCTGGTGATCTACGGCGTGGGCGGAATCGGCAAGTCCACGCTCGCGGCCCAGATCGCCACGCGGGTCAGTCGGCTCAGGTCCGGGCAGGTCGTGACGACGCTGAGCGGCGCGGTTTCCGTGGCCAGCTTCACCGCGACACCTGCGGAGACAGACTTCGTCATCCTGGACAACTTTGACGACAATCTCTCTCAGGATGCGGCTCAGTGGACGATCCGCGACCCGGCCGTGGCGGCGCTGCTGGCTAACTGGCCGGGAAAGCTTCTGATCACCTGCCGCCGCCCGTTCACGCTGGCCCCGGACCTCCCCCGACCTGGCCGGCCGCGGTCGGGCCGGGACCGGCTCGTATTCCGTCAGCTCGGGCCGCTCACCCACTCCGGTGCCCGGGAGCTCACCTCGTCGCTGCCGGCGATCCGGCTCCTGCTCGATTCCGAGCGTGGCCACGTCTGGCGGATGACCGCCGGGCATCCGCTGGTCATGGAGCACCTGGACTCGCTGCTGGGCCTGGGCGCGCGTTACACCGAGGTGGCCAGCCGGATCGAGTCGGTGATCCAGGCCAGAAACGGCCAGCCGCCACCCACGGCCGCGCCCACCGAGTGGCCAGAACCCACGGCCGCCCTGATCGCCTCCGCCGCCGGTGACCAACTGGTCAGTGAGCTGTTCGGACGGCTCGGCGCCGGGGCCAGGACCGTGCTGGTACGCGCGTCGGCCTTCCGCCTGCCGGTGACCCCCGACGTCCTGGCCGCCCGGCCTGGACAGATCGCGGAGGCTCAGGCCGCGGGCCTGCTAGCCGTCGGCCCAGGTGCCGAGCTGTTGGTTCACCGGTGGACCGCGGACGCGCTGCACAGGTACCTGGCCGAGGCCGGCCTCGGCGCCCAGCTGGCCGCGGCCCACCGCCGGGCGGCCGGATACTGGCGCACCCTGGCGACCCCCACCCAGGGCGGTCAGCGCGCGGAACTCGAAGCCGCCCACCACGACCGGCAGGCCAGCCTGGCCGAAGGTGCCGTCCGCCGGGACCTCGGTTCAGCGGGCCGGCCGGGGCGCCGCCGCCTCATCGGGATCGGCGCGGCGGGTGCCGTCGCAGCGGCGGCGGTGGTCCTGGCCGTCGCGGCCATCCAGGGCTTCGGCGTGCCGCACCTGGCCTCCGCCAGCCGGCCCGCCACGAGCTTGGCGGCAGCACCGGTGACCCAGGCGACGGCGGTGCGCGGCCAGACCGCTGCCTGGGTCGCTCAGCAGGTCAGCAGCGGTGCGATCCTGGCCTGCGATCCCGCGATGTGCTCGGTGCTCGTCCGGCACGGCATCTCGGCCGGGAACCTGCTTGTGCTCGGTCCCGGTGCCGCCGATCCGCTTGGCTCCGATGTGGTGCTCGCCACCGCGGCGGTACGTGGACTGTTCGGTAGCCGTCTGACCAGCGTCTATGCCCCAGTAGTCCTGGCCAGCTTCGGCTCAGGCCAGGCCAGGATCGACGTTCGTGCGATTGCCCCCGACGGCGCCGCCGCCTACCGGGTCGCGCTGGCCGCGGATCTAGAGACCCGCCGGGCGGCCGGCCGGCAGCTGCGGCGCGATCCCCGGATCACGTTCTCCATGTCCGCGCGGGCGCAGCTTACCGGCGGTCAGGTTGACGCGCGCCTGCTCATGACGCTGGACACGCTCGCGGCGAGCGAGCCCGTCCGGATCGAGGCCTTTCTCGACGATGGTCCGGGCGCCAGTGCGGGCCTGCCGTTGCGGGCCGCCGAGCTCACCGCGGAACCCAGCGCGGCTAGCGACATCCTGACCTTCTTCCGGGCTCAGCGCTCGCCGTATCTGCCGGCCCTCGCGGCCATCACGGCGGCAGGCGGTGGCGAGTCGGTCCTGACGGTCCAGTTCGCCGCGCCAGCTCCGCTCGGGCTGCTCCAGGCGCAGTCCTGACCATAGCGGCCCCGTTCGTCACCACTTATTCCGAACGGCCTGTGGTTCGTCGGTCCCGCCCCGCAACCGTCTTGCACCCGCCCGGCTACCCGGCGGGCTACCGGGACGGATCACGATCGCGATAGATGAGGATCACGCTTCGGGGGTAGCACATTGAGAAACCGCAGCCGTACTGACGTATCGACGGAGCTGGGGCTGGGGCTGGTCAGCCCGGAGCACACGATCGTGCCGCTGAGGGCCCGCTTGTCCTACGGCCGGGCTGATCCGTACGCGCTGCGGATGGCGTTTTACGTGGGCACGGACGACCCGGTCGAATGGACTCTCTCGCGTGACCTGCTCGCGTCGGCCCTGTACGCCAGCGAGGGCATCGGGGATGTCCGAGCCTGGCCGGCCACGGCGTCCTGCGGCCCGGCCGCGGACGGAGCCAGTGGGGGGGCCGCGGCCGGGCACGGGATCTTGAATATCGCGATGAGCTCGCCGTTCGGGCAGGCTCGGTTCGAGGTCAGCGCGGAGGCGATCGAAGCATTCCTGGCGCGGACGTACCAGCTGGTTCCGGCCGGGCAGGAGTCCGGGTTCATGGACTTCGATGCCGAGCTGACCGAACTGCTCAGCCAGGCCTAGCCGACCGGGCAGGAATCATGCCCGATCACTTGCCCGACGAATAGCTTCATGGGATATTCGGGGTAATTGTCCATAACGAAGCGTATTTGCCGGCGCCCTTCGGGGGCCTAGGCGATCTTGGAAATTGCTAACCGGTTCGGTAACGTTTGGTTCACGATCGCTGATCGGGACTACAGTGTGCTCGCTTTGTTGTCATAGAGTCCGTTTGCCGTTAGCGATTACAGAAGGTGAGATTTCGGTGAGTGAGTTTCCAGATCCGTACCCGCCTGAAGCCGGGCAGGACGCCATTCAGCCGCCGCCAGCTCAGCCGTATACCCCCGCGTCCAGCCAGGCCTACGGCCAGCAGCCAGGTCAGGGATATGGCCAGCCGTACGGCCAGCCAGGTCAGCAGCCCGGCGAGGCCTACGGCCAGCCGGGGCCAGGCCTCACCCCGGCACCTCCGGTGCCTGCCGAATACGGATATGGTCAGCAGGCAGTACCGCAAGGGATGTTCCTCGACCAGGCCTCCGGTCTCGTCCTGCCGCAGGGCACGCAGCTCGCCACCGTAGGCCGCCGGATCGGCGCCTATTTCCTCGGCGTGCTTCTGGCCATCGTCACGCTGGGCATCGGCTACATCGTCTGGGGCTTGATCGTCTGGGGCAACGGTCAAACCCCGGCTCTGCAAGTACTGGGGATGCGGGTGTGGCGCCCCGAGACCAACAGGGTGGCCGGCTTCTGGTACATGGCCCTGCGCGAGATCGTGGGACGGATCATCGACGGTATTCTCAGCCTGATCACCGAGATCACCTCGTTTGTCCTGTTCGTCGCGAGCAAAGACCACAAGTCGCTGCACGACCAGATCGCCGGCACCGTAGTCCTCTATGACCCGGACAAGGTCCTGGCCAGCTAGAGCCAGCCCCGGACGGGAAGCGGGGGAGTACGGGGCCTGCTGTTGGCTGCGGTAACGTTTCCGGAACGCTCCGGCGCCAGCGTCGCCTGCCATGGGGAGAGCCAAGCCGCGGACAGCGACGCGGATCAGTCCGGTGCGCCGGCCTGGCTGGCCGCACCGACGATGGCGATGGTCCTCGGGGTTCTTAGCTTCGTGCTGGCGGCCCTTTACGTGGTCACGGCCGGCCTGGTCCGTCAGCTGACCGTACTCAACGTCGGCCCGACGTGCCTGCCCATGATGATCTACGCCAGCCGTGGTGCTGTGGATCTACGGGGCCCTGTGGGCCGTCGTGTTCGCCGCCATCTTCGTTCCCACCGCCCTGGCGGTGGCCGGCCACGACGTTCGCCTTGATTCCTTCGGGGACGTGCAGAGCGGCCCAGGTCAGTCCGGCGCGGCGGCGGGTACAGCACGTGGTGGACCGGCGTTTTAACCGGGCTCGCTACGACGCTGAACGGACGGTGGCGGCGTTCGCGTCCCGGCTGATGGACGCGGTGGACCTGGACACCGTTCGGACTGACCTGGCGCACGCGGTCAATCAGGCTCTCGAGCCAAACCACCTGTCGGTCTGGATCAGGCCGCGCGACTGAGCGTGCCGCGGGCCAGCGGTTTATCGCGTTCCGGCGCACCCGGATGCGTTCGGCCAACTACGCTGAGCGGGATGGAGGACCCTGAGGTTGTCGCGGCGATTGTGGCCGGCGATCCCGCCGGGCTCGCGGCAGCGTATGACCGGTACGCCGTCCCGCTGTACTCCTATTGCCGCTCGATGCTGCACGAGCCCGCCGATGCGGCCGATGCCGTGCAGGATACGTTCCTCATCGCCGCCGCCAAGCTCCGCGGGCTTCGCGACCCCGGCAAGCTGCGTCCCTGGCTCTACGCGGTCGCCCGCAACGAGAGCCTGCGGCGGCTGCGGGCCGCCCGCAGCACCACCGCGCTCGAAGAGGCAGCCGACGTGGCCAGCCAGTCGGGCAGCCTCGGCCGCCAGGCGGAACGAGCCGATCTGCACAAGCTGGTCCGGCAGGCGATCGACGGGCTGAACCCCCGTGATCGTGATGTCATCGAGCTGAACCTCGGCCATGACCTCGAAGGCGACGAGCTCGCGGACGCGCTCGGGGTGTCGCGCAATCACGCCCACGCGCTGCTGTCCCGGGCCCGCAATCAGCTGGAAAGGGCGCTGGGCGCCCTGATCGTGGCCCGCACTGGCCAGCAGGCATGTCCCGAGCTCGCAGCGCTGCTGGCGAACTGGGACGGCCAGCTGACCGTGCTGACGCGCAAGCGGATCAGCCGGCATATCGAGCGGTGCGACAGCTGCGGCGAGCGCAAGCGCCGGGAGCTGACCCCGGCCCTGTTCGCCGGTGCGACCCCGCTGGTCGCGGTCCTGCCGGGGTTCCGGGATCAGCTGCTGAGTACCATGTCCGATCGCACGCCCGCCGGGCTGGCGCATCGCATGGGCGCGGCCAACCGTGCGGGACCGTTCGGACCGACAGGTTTCCCGAAGCCCCTGAGGCCGCTCGGTGTCTCCCCGTGGCACCGGACGCTGCAGCATTCCCACGCGGTGGTCGCCGGAGCGGCCGCCTCGGTGGTGGCGGCCGGGGTCATTGCCGTCCTGGTGATCAGCGGGGCGCACAGCCCGTCGGCGGCCGGCGCGGAGACGACGCATGGCGCGGTCATCGGCACCAACGGCGCGGCCCCGGCCCACGGCGGTCCCTCCGCCCGGGTCGGCGGCGGGCTGACTCCTGCCGCGCTTGGCCCAGGCGGCTCGTCCTCGTCGGGTCCGCTTGGACCCTTGCCCACCGCTGGCTCCGCTCCGTCCGGATCTGCTCCGGCTGGCGCCCCGACCTCGGCAACCTCCCCGGCGGGTTCCTCGGCGTCTGCGGGCTCCACCGCGTCAGCCAGCCCGTCCTCAACGGCATCGACCGCGAGTAAGGGCTCGTTGTCGGTGTCGCCGGGGACCCTGGATCTGGCCGCCGTCAATGGCACGGCGACCGGGGATGTCACGATCACCGCCCGCGGCGGTCCGGTCAGCTACTCGGTTGCGGTCGGCTCCGCGCTGGCCGGCAAGCTGACCGTCTCCCCCTCTTCGGGGTCGCTGACCGCGGGTCAGAGCGTCACCGTCGCGGTGACCTCGTCCAGCCTGCTCGGCCTCGATGGGCAGCTCACCGTGAATCCCGGCGGCCAGAGCGTCACGGTGCTGCTCAGCGTCGGCCTGTTAGCGGACGGGCCGAGCCTACCCACCGGCTCGTAACGATGCCGGGACGTTCGGTCGTTAGGGTGACGCGTATGGAGGAGCAGGTAAGCCGCGCGCTGGTGCGCGGGCTGTTCTCGGCGCGGCACGCGATCCTGCTTGGTGTGCTGGCGTTCGCCCTGAACGTCGGCGCCCTGGTGCTGGTGGCGTCCTCCGGCGGTTCGGTCAGGGGCTGCAGCTCAAGTGGCTCTACGGGGGCGCCGCCATCTTCGTGGCCTGCCTGACCGTGGGCCTGGTGCAGCCGACTGATCCCGACGCGACGTCGCGAGTCAACCGCGCGCACGCATGTCACGGTATGGCTGGCCGAGCGTAGGCCCTGAGACCCCTACCACTCCACCAGCATCCAGATCTCTGGCCGGGGCGCGTCACCCACGTCGACCGAGGCGAATCGCCTGGCCGCCTCCTTCAGGTGGGCCAGCGCGGCCTCGCCCTGGCCAGCCGCGTGCAGCAGATCGGCCAGGTTGGTATGCAGCGCCGCCACCCGGTGCTGGTCGCCGAGTTCACTGCCGAGCTCTAGGGCCTCAGCCGCGACCGGCAGGGCCTCACCGCTGCGGCCGGTCTCCGCCAGCAGCCGGGCCAGGTTGTTCAGCGCCGCCACGGTCGCGCCGAGTTCGGGCCGGCGGCGCGCCTCGGCCAGGCTATCCCGCAGATAGCGTTCGGCCGCGGCGGCGTCTCCGGCCCGGGCGGCGAGCATGCCGAGCACGTTGAGTGCCTGCGCCGTAGCGCCGGGATCGGCCGCGGCCCGCGCGCTGGCCAGCGCGGACTGCCCGAGTGCGGCCGCCTGGCGGGCGTTACCGCGCCGGTAAGCCAGCACGGCGCGGTCGGCTTCGGCCCGGGCCAGGCGGCCAGGACCGGCCTCCGCGACCAGTTCGGCCACCACGGCGAGGTGGGCTTCGGCGAGCTCCCAGTCACCCAGCCGATGGTGTACGTCGGCCAGCTTGTGCTCGATGGCGGCCTGCGCGGTGCGGTCGCCCCCGCCCTCGCCGCCGTCAGCGCCGGCCTCCGCCTCCCCGTCACCGCTGCCGTCGGCAATGGCCGCGGCCGTTTCAAATTCGGCGAGCGCTTCCCGGTAGCGGCCGAGCACTACCAGCACGTCGCCCAGGGCGACCCGCCCGGGCAGTTGCGCGAAGCCGAGCGCCAGGGCCCGGAGCAGGTGGGCATGTGCCTCAGAGTGCGCGTAGAGCTCGCGGGCCACCTCGCTGGCCCGCCACCACCACTGCGCCGCCTCGGCTTCCCGGCCGGACCGCTGCAGATGCTCGGCCACCGTCGCGGCCGGGGTGGTGGCCGGGTCGCGCTCGTGGCGGCGGATCAGAATGTCAGCGGCCCGGCTGTGCAGCAGCCGGCGGCGGGCCAGCGTGGCCGATTCGTAGGCCGTCCGGCGGAGCGCGTCGTAGGGAAAGCCGTAAGACGGCGCCTGGCCGGCTACTAGCCGCACGGGGGAAGCGGGCGGGGCGTTCTCGGTCAGCAGGGACCGCCCCAGGGCCTCCTCGATCGCCTCGACGATCTCGTCCTCACCTCGTCCGCTGACGGCCCGCAGCAGGTCTGCGTCGCTCTCGGTGCCCAGGACTGCGGCGGCGGTCAGTATCTGCAGCGTCGGTTCGCTCACGGCCTGCAGCCGGGCCCGCAACAGCTCCCTGACGCTGGCGGGCGGCCACCAGTCCGCCTGCTCCGCCCCCTGCGTCCCGCGCAGGGCCTCGACGTACTCGCGGACCAGCATGGGCAGCCCGCGCGTCTGCTCAAGCAGCGTGGCCACGTCGAATCGCGGCATCCCGTCCAGCTCGAGCAGCGCGCTGATCGCTTCGGCGCCAAGCGGGCGCGGCTCGATAACCTGGCCGGCCAGCTCGTCTTCGGCCTCGCCGAGCGCGGTACGCAGGGGGCGGAGCCGGACGGCCTGTTCGGGCTGCCAGCTGAGGATGAGCAGCAGCGGCCAATCGGCCAGCCGCCGCACGAGATAAGCGAGCAGGCCCAGCGACGAGCCGTCAGCCCAGTGCACGTCCTCGACCACCACCACCCCGGCCGGCCCCCCGGAAACGCCCAGGCCGCCGGAGCTGCCCGGGGCGCCGTTGGCGCCGCGGGCGGCGGTCAGCAGCGTGTCGGCGATGGCGCCGTAGAGCCGGGTGACCGCGACCGGGCTGTCCAGGGGCGGGGCCGCCGAGTCCGGCTGCGCCGCGGCCAGCGCCGGGACCAGGCGCCCGGCCATCGCGGCGGTCTGCGCCGGGAGCACGTCGGGCAGGTCAGGGCGGATCGCGAGCGCGCCCCGTAGCAAGTCGGCGGCGAGGACGAACGGGAGCGCGGTCTCACCGTCGTGACACCGGGACGCCAGGACGGCGGCACCCGCCCGCGCGGCCTGGGCGCGAAACTCGCTGACCAGCCGGGTCTTACCGATGCCCGCCTGGCCGGCGATCCCCACCACCCGGCCGTGCCGCCCGGTGCCCTGCCAGGCCGCCCACAGGCTGGCCAGTTCGCCCGCCCGGCCCACCAGCGGCCAGGTGCCCGGCGCAGGCGGCCCGCTCGGCCCCGGCGGCCCGCTCGGCCCCGGCACGTCATCTGCCGCGTCGTCGCCGTCGGACCGGAGCAGCGGCTTGAGACGGCCTGCGCGGACGTCGTCGTAGAGCTGCGTCGTCTCGGGCAGCGGCCGCACGGCGAGGTCCCGGTCAAGCACCCGGACCAGGGTCCGGTACTGCCGCATCGCCGCGGAGCGTTGCCCGGCCCAGCCATGCAGCTTGATGATGGCCTGGTGGGCGGGCTCATGGAGCGGATCGAGCTGAAGCCAGCGGCGCGCATGCCCGGCCGCGCGGTCCAGTTGCCCGTCCGCGATGCAGGCCGCCACCAGCCGCTGGAGTCCGCGGGTCAGGGACTGCCTGAGCTCCTCGCTCACCGACGCCTGCCACTCCTCGAACTCCGGGCAGCCGCGCAGGGTAAAGCCGGCCAGGAAGTCATCCCGGTACAGCTGGGCCGCCCGCTCGAGGGAAGCGGCGTCCGGCCGACCGATCAGGTGCTCGAACTCGCGCACGTCGACGCGCACCGCGGGCGGATTGAGGGCGACGGCCGCCCGGCTGATGACCAGGCCGTCGCCCATGACGGCGGCGGTCACCGACAGGGTGCGCCGCAGCGAGGCTCGCCCCTTCGCGCTGTCGGCCTCGGGCCACAGCAGGTCGGTCAGTTGCTCGCGGCTGTGCTCCCGGCCGGTGACGGCGAGTAGCGCGAGCAGCGCCGTGGCCTTCCTGGTGTCGAAGGTGACCGGCGTGCCGCCGCGCCTGACTACCGGCGGCCCGAGGAGAGCCAGGCTGAGCTCAGTCGTTGCCATCGGTGTCACCGTAACGCACATTCGTAAAAAAACGGGCGGAAAGGCTTGACTGCCGTAACGATCTCGTATCGCCTTCTTTCTAGGCTAAAAGGTGCGTCGCAAACGATGCCGCGAACCCGGAGTGTGACATGGCGCAGCAGGTGAGGAGGACCGGCGGGACCGCTTCAGCGCCCCGCGAGGTCAAGGACATGCCCGGGGGGGCATCTGGGACCACTACCGCTAGCCGACCCGGGCCGCCAAGCCCGGCCCAGGTCGAGCCCGCCCCGGCCCCCGGCCCAGAGCCGTTCGGCCCAGACTCGGCCGGACGCGGAGCCGGACGCGGAGGCGAACGCCGAGCTGGACGCGTGCGCGGCTGGCTGCGGCGCAGTGCGCCGGCCGTCGCAGTGACCACAACGGCGGCGCCCAGCGTGGTGGCGGCCGGGCCGGACCTGGACCTGGCCTCCAACGATCCGCTGGTCGGCTACCTGCTCAGCGCGGCTAGCGCGGTGGACATCACCGGCCTGCAGCTCCAATCCCCGGCTCTGGAGGCCCTGCAGGCGGCCGGCGTGGTCCTGGTCGTCCCGCTGATCTCGTCGGGCAGCCTGGTGGGTTTGCTCAGCCTTGGCCCGAGACGGTCAGAACGCGGTTACTCCACCGATGACCTGCGGCTGCTCAACTCGCTGGCTGGCTACGCGGCTCCGGCCATGCGGGTCGGCCAGCTGGTCAGGCAGCAGCAGGCGCAAGCCCGCCAGCGGGAGCGGATCGAGCAGGAGCTGAAGATCGCCCAGATCATCCAGCAGCAGTTCCTCCCCAAGCAACTGCCCGACCTGCCCAGCTGGCACGTGGCCGCGTTCTACCGACCGGCTCGCACGGTCGGCGGTGACTTCTACGACTTCATCCCGCTGCCCGACGGCCGGGTCATGTTCGTGGTCGGAGACGTCACAGACAAGGGCATCCCCGCCGCGCTGGTCATGGCCAGCACGCACGCGCTGCTGCGGGACGCCGCGCCCCGGCTGATCTCCCCGGGCAAGGTTCTCGGCCACGTCAACGAGATGCTCTGCGTCGACATCCCGGCGCACATGTTCGTCACCTGCCTGGCCCTGGTGCTGAACCCGGTCAGCGGCGAGGTGGTGTTCGCCAACGCGGGTCACGACGTCCCTTACGTCCGCACCCAGGGCGGCGTGGCCGAGCTGCGGGCCCGTGGCATGCCCCTGGGGCTGATGCCGGGCATGGACTACGAGGAGCGGCGCTTCCAGTTCGAGCCCGGCGATTGTGCCCTGCTGCACAGCGACGGCCTTGCCGAGGCGCACGCGCCCGACCGGGAGATGTTCGGCTTCCCGCGGGTCTCGGCGCTGGTCGGCAAGGGCCCGTCGGGGGAGGCCCTCATCGACCTGTGCCTGACCGAGCTCGCCAGCTTTACCGGACCAGAACACGAGCAGGAGGACGACATCACGCTGGTGTCGCTCCAGCGCTCGCCGTCAGCCTGGCATCAAGGGGACCCTGGGCTTCAGGCGGAACAGGGAGGCGCGTCATGACACAGGTAGCCCGGCCCGCGCCAGAGCGGCTCGACGCCTTCACTTTGCCCAGTGAGCCGGGTAACGAGCGGCTCGCGCTGGCCCGGGTGGCCGGGACCGTGCAAGGCCGCGGGCTGTCCGACGCCCGGCTCGAGCGGCTCAAGACCGCGGTGGCCGAGGCCACCATGAATGCCATCGAGCACGGCAACGGCAACCACCCCGAGATCCCCGTCGAGGTCGAGGTGACCCGCCGCGGCGACGACATCACCGTCGCCATCAGCGACCAAGGCGGCCGTGCTCACCGCGACGGCGACGCCGACCATGAGGAGCCCGATCTCGTCAGGAAGCTGGACGGCGACCAGAGCCCGCGCGGCTGGGGGCTGTTCCTCATCCGCAACATGGTCGACGCGATGGACGTAACGATCGACGGTCAGCGGCACACCATCTGGCTGACCATGCGCACGACAGCTTGACACAGAGGACAGGAGCAGCACATGACGAGCATGTGTGAAGCCACGACCCGGGTGCTCCCCGGAGGCGCCGTCATCGAACTGGCGGGTGAAGTCGACGGGTCCGCCGCCACCGTGCTGACCGCCGCCTACGAGCGCGCGCTCAACGCCAGCGCCCACCCGGACGAGCTGGGCACGGTGGTGCTCGACTTTGCCGCGGTCGATTACATCAACTCCACCGGCATCGCGCTGATCGTCAGCGTCCTAGCCCGGGCGCGGGCCGAACGCAGGAAGGTCGTCGCCAGCGGCCTGTCCGCGCACTACCGCGAGATCTTCGATATCACCAGGCTGTCGGACTTTATCGAGCTCTTCCCTGACCTCGACCGCGCCGTCAGCCAGCTAGGCACCACGCATTAGACCATAAGGGGAGGGAACCCAGATGAGCGCACCAGCGATCACGATGGACGTCCGGCGGGTTGGCGATACCACCGCCGTCGTCGATATCAGGGGCGAGGTCACGGCGGCCTGCGAGCAGGTGCTGATGTCGGCGTACGAGGCCGCCGGCGGCAGCGCGACGAGCAGGCTCGTGCTGAACTTCGGCGGCCTTGAGTACATGAACAGCGGCGGCATCGGCATGCTCGTCACCTTGCTTGTCCGCGCCAACCGGCAGCGCCAGCAGCTCGCCGCCTACGGGCTGAGCGACCACTACCGGGAGATATTCGAGCTGACCAGGCTCGACGAGGCCATCACCATCTATGACAACGAGGAATCGGCGCTGCACGGCGTCGTGAGGTAGAGGAGAATACGCCATGACAGAGACAGCAGGCCCGGACAAGGTCGCCACGGCCGACCAGATCGGGCTCAGCGCCCGCGAGGCCGCGGCCCCGCCGCCGCCCGGGCCCCCACCGCGGGACGCGGCCAGCTGGGCGCGCAAGGTGGACCGGCTGGAGGTCGACGACCGGGCTCAACGGGTCGGGGTCCGCGGCACCAACGTGGCCGGACGCCGGCTTACCGGCCCGGTGCAGGGCTTCGGCAAGATGTGGCAGAAGACGTACCGGATGGAGGCCGGCTCGCGGATTACCCCGGAACAGGCGATTGCCACCTGGCGCGAGCATTTCCCCGAGTTCTGGCCGAAGGGCAACCGCTTTTCCGGCGCTCTGACCGGCATCAACCCCGGTGACGTGGCCCTGCTTGACCTGGCCATCGGGGGCGGGGTCAAGCTATCCACCGGCGTTTTCGTGTTGTACGCCGATGCCGAGTCGTTCACGCTGATGACGCCGCAGGGTCACATGTTCGCCGGCTGGATCACCTTCTCCGCGCAGCGCGAGGGCGATACGACCACCGTGCAGGCGCAGGTGCTTATGCGCGCGAACGACCCGCTGTACGAGATCGCGATGACCATGGGCGGGCACGGCAAGGAGGACAAGTTCTGGGCCGCCACGCTGACCGCGCTCGGCCGCCACCTCGGGCTGCCCGACCCGGCGGTCGAGACCCACAGCACCTGCGTAGACTCCAAACGACAGTGGCGTCACGCCCGTAACGTCTGGCACAACTCCATGGTGCGCAGCGTGCTGCAGACGATCATCGCTCCGGTCACCGGTTTGCGGCACCTCATCCGCGGCGTGACGAGCCAGTCCAACGGGTAGCCCCAACCGATTGCGGAGCGTAGATGCGGCGAGAACTTGACGCAGTGGTCGTCGGCAGCGGGCCGAACGGGCTGGCCGCCGCGGTCACGTTGGCCGCGGCCGGGTTGCGAGTGGAGGTAATCGAGGGCGCGCCCACCATCGGCGGCGGCTGCCGCACCGAGGAGCTGACGCTGCCAGGCTTCTGGCACGACGTCTGCTCGGCGGCGCACCCGCTGGCCGTCGCCTCGCCGTTTTTCCAGCGCTTTGACCTGGCCGCGCGCGGGGTCACACTGGCGTGGCCCGAGGTGGAGTTCGCCCATCCGCTCGACGGGGGCCGGGCCGCGATCGTGTCCCGCTCGGTGGCCGAGACGGCCAGCCGCCTCGGTGCCGACGGCCGTGCTTACCAGCGGCTGATGGGCCCCGTAACGGATCACATGGGCGAGATCTGCCAGACCATTCTCGCCCCGCTGCGCCGCGTGCCTTCCCATCCGCTGGTGCTGGCGGGATACGGTCGGCACGCCGTGCTGCCCGCCGCCACGGCGGTCAGGCGCTGGCACACGCAGGAGGCGAGGGCCATCATGGCCGGGGCCGCCGCGCAC
The DNA here is from genome assembly GCA_050010815.1 of Streptosporangiaceae bacterium. Lineage (GTDB taxonomy): Bacteria > Actinomycetota > Actinomycetes > Streptosporangiales > Streptosporangiaceae > Palsa-504. The sequence continues at coordinate 19,780 of JBEKKH010000030.1, forward strand.
GCGATGATGCCGCTCACCGCCGTCCCGACGGCGGGCATCGGGCTCATGCTGACCGGGCTGGCGCACGCGGTGGGCTGGCCGGTCGTGGCGGGCGGCAGCGCCCGGATCACCGACGCGCTGGCCGACGCGCTGACCACGGCGGGCGGCAGAATCCAGACCGGTCGGTGGGTGCGCTCGCTGTCCGAGCTTCCGTCCGCGACCGCCGTCCTCCTCGATGTCTCGCCGCGGACCCTGGGCCTGCTGGCCGGAGACCGGCTCCCGGTCGGGTACCGCGCCGCGCTGCGCCGGTTCCGTTACGGCCCCGGAGTCTGCAAGGTCGACTTCGCCTTGTCCGGCCCGGTGCCGTGGACCAACCAGGCCTGCCGCCTGGCGGGCACGCTGCACCTAGGCGGTCCGTTTGAGCAGGTCGCCGCGGCCGAGGCCGAGGTGGCCGCGGGTAAGCACCCGCAGGATCCGTACGTGCTCGTGGTCCAGCCCGGGGCCGCCGACCCTTCCCGTGCCCCGGCGGGCCAGCAGACGCTGTGGACCTACTGTCACGTGCCGTCCGGCTCCGACGTGGACATGACCGACCGGATCGAGGCGCAGATCGAGCGGTTCGCTCCCGGCTTCCGTGACCTCATCCTGGCCCGGGCGGTTCGCACCGCGGCCAGCGAAGAGGCGCACAATCCGAACTACGTCGGCGGAGACATCGGCGTCGGCCTGCAAAGCCTGCGGCAGACCGTGCTGCGCCCGGTGGCCAGGTGGAATCCGTACCGCACGCCGATCCGCGGCGTGTACCTCTGCTCGTCGGCGACGCCTCCGGTCCCCGGCGTGCACGGCCGCTGCGGCGAACTCGCTGCCCTGACCGCGCTGCGGGACATGTTCGGCCTGCGCGAAGCGCCCGACGTCAGCCCCGCCCGGCTCCGTCCCGCCGCCCAGCCAGCGATCAGCCCGTTACTCCTTCGTACCCCTGATCGACCCGGTGATCGGACGCCCGGCCGGCTGGTCCGCCGTCGCGTAGTAGGCCACGCAGTGCAGCGCCCGGTCTCGCTCGCGGGCTGTCCAGGTCGCAGCATCCGGGACGATATTGGTCCAGGTGTACCGCGAGTTGGAGTAGGCACGTCCGTCATAAGATGCGAATGCGGAATTACATTCCGCATTCGCCCGGTTCTTGATGGCGGTGTCACCTGGATACGATTCGTTCCTGGGCCAGAAATTGATATTCGAGTAGAAAACTTCTGCGGTGTGGGACCTGCCGCACGGTACGGCCCGGGTGAGCTGCGGCCACGGGGTGTTCTTATTCAGTTCCATGTTCGACCCGGTCAGGCAGTCGCCGGCCCGGAACTCAAGCAGCGGCAGATTCCCCACGGTCGGCGTCGGGTTCGCGGTGGGCAAGACGCTCCGGGCCGGGCTCGGACGCGCGGCCGGAGAACTCGGCGTCGCCGCCGGTGTCTTGGCCGGGTGAACGCCTAGCGTGAGCACCAGCGCGACCACCACTACACCGATCGCGGCCCCGCCTCCCGCCAGGACCAGCCATCGCGGCCGCCTGCTCCGCCGGCCAGGGCCGGCCGGCGGCCGGTACCACTGGTCAGACGCCGCTCCCACCCCGTGGGTCAGCATGCCCCCGCCCGGCCCACCCCCGCCCGGCCCACCCCCGCCCGATCCGGCGGGAGGCTGCGGGGCTTCCCGCCACGGGTTACCGGGACCTTGGGTCCCTGGACCCCCGGCAGCAACCGGATAGTTCTGGCCGGCGGGATACCCCTGCGGCGCCGGGTATTGCTGAGCCCCTGAGTACCCCTGTAGCCCTGAGTACCCCTCGGGCCCTGAGTACCCCCCAGGCCCGGAATACCCCTCTGGCCCGGAATACGTCGGCTGTCCAGCAAGCGCCGCCGATCCGCCAGGCGCCTGCGAGGGCGCCGTCGGCGGCTGCGCGAGCGACGGCTGCGCGAGCGACGACTGCGTAGCCTCGTCGGCGAGGTGGCTGCCCCTTACGGGATCGGCATTACCCGCTGTCGGCGCCGACAGCATCGCCCCACCAGCCCCGGCACCCCTGACACCCCCGTCAGCCCGAAAACTCCCGGCCGCCCCAGTGGCGCCGATGACCCCGGCGTCGAACGCGGAGCCGAACGTGCGGGCCGTGGCCGGCTGGACCGCGCTCGTGCCCGCGGACGCGGCGCGCTGCCCGGATAGGCTGACCACCCGCGGCGGGAGCCAGTCGGTCAGGTCGGCGGCGGTCGGATAGGCGGCCGACAGCTCGGCGAGGAAATCAGCGGCCGTGGGTCGGCGCTTGGCGTCCCGCGACAGGCTTCGCCTTATCAGCGGCCTGAGGTTCTCGGGCACCTGGTCCATGTTGGGCTTGCCGTGCACGACGCGGTACAGCAGTGCAGTGGTATCGCCAAAGCCGAACGGTCCTTCACCCCGGGCGGCATAGACGAGCACGCCGGCCAGACTGAAAATGTCGCTGGCCGGGCCGACGGTCAGGCCTTCGGCCTGCTCGGGAGACATGAAGCCCGGGGAACCGACCATGTATCCGGTGGTCGTCAGCGAGGTGGCTCCGGCGGCGGAGGAGATGCCGAAGTCGATGATCCGCGGGCCGTCCTGAGCTAGCAGCACGTTCGAGGGCTTGAGGTCACGATGGATGACGCCAGCCGCGTGGATCGCACTCAGCCCTTCGGCCAGGCCCGCGGCCAGCGCTAGCACCGACGGGGGCGGCAGCGGTCCCTGCTGTTCGACCGCCTCCGACAGGGATGATCCGGGAACGTAGGCAGTGACCAGCCAGGGAATGGGGCCGTCCAGGTCAGCATCGACGACTTGCGCGGTGAACAGCCCGCCCACCTTGCGCGCAGCCGCCACCTCACGCGTGAATCGGGCCCGGAATGCGGTGTCCTCGGCCAGGTCGGCATGGATCACCTTGACCGCTACCATGCGGCCGCCCGGCGAGCGGGCCAGGTACACCCGGCCCATTCCGCCGCTTCCGAGCCTGCCTACCAGCGCGTAGGGCCCTACGCGCTGAGGATCGCCCGGTTGCAGCGCCGCCAACTGGTCACCCCCACCCACTGTCAAGCAACGTGCCAACTCGTACCGAATCCCAGGAAAGTACACTTACCACAGATCCGGTCGGGCCTCGGATTAGTGCTATCGCCCGCTATACCGCTAGCTAGGACACTAGTGGCGCTCGAGCAGGAAAGAGGCGTAAAACGCCTACTGCGGCGGTCGAGTGCCTCCCGACACGAGCTGACGCCGCTGCGGTGCACCGCAGCGACGCGGCTGCGGGTTCCCCCCAGGATCCAATGGTGCGTATGCGGCAGGACACCACGTGCGTGCCCGCAGTGCCCCAGGCCGGGCCCAGGATTGCGGTGGATCCGGGCTTGGCGGTGGATCGAGTGTACGGGGATGCACCGGATCCACCACGCAGCCCGGATCCACCGCGCAAATCCCGGCGAACGGGGCCAGAGAAGGGGCAGCCGGGACGGGTGTGGCGAGCGGGACGTCAGGGACCACACACGGCCGGCGTGGCCCGCCGGGGACTGGCCCTTGACTGACGGGAGCCCGGGCTTAACGCAACGCGACAGCTTGCGGCTACGGCTGCAGCACGACCTTGATGCAGCCATCGGCCTTGTCGCGGAACATGTCATACCCGCGCGGCGCCTCCGCCAGTGGCAGGTGGTGGGTGGCGAAGCCGACCACGCCCAGCGGATCGCTGCTGTCGCTGACCATCGGCAGCAGGTCGTCGATCCATCGCTTGACGTGAGCCTGGCCCACCCGGAGCTGGACCCCGCGGTCGAAGATCTCCATCATCGGCATCGGGTCGAGCTCACCGTCGTACCCGGCCTGATGCGCACCGGCTCGCATCTGCAAGCTCGTTTCACCGGTCAGGCGGAGAAGGAATTCACCTGGTTCGGCCTCGGCGCCAGCGCGCCGTTGGTCTCGATGGACGCGGAGCGGGCCGCACGCCAGATTGTCGAAGCGGTCCGGCAGCGCCGGGCCGAGGTCATCCTGACACCGGCCGGCCAGGTCGTGTCGCGGGTCGCCGGGGAGCGGGGGAGCGGGGGCCATATTGCTGGCCCGGCCGCCAGAAAGACGACCGGGCCAGCATGCATGAGATGGTCAGCGGATACCGGTGAGTCCTAGTTGCTGCGGACCCAGGTAGCGCTGAAGTTCTCACCGCCGCTCAGCGCGGAGACGGTGTCCTCGGTGCGTCCCGAGCTGTCGACCATGGTGATTTCGGTCAGGCCGCCGGCGTTGCCGATGGCGCTGCCGTTAGCCAGGGAGTTGGTGAGGTTAACCGTGCCGAAGTCGGTCAGCGGAAGGATGCCGCCGCTGTTGGTGCAGCACGGCGCCTCGACGATGACCTCGGCCGAGGACCGGGCCGCATTCCTGAGGGTGGCCGTGGTGGTGTGGCTCCAGCCCTGGGTGGTGTCGGCGATGTACAGGCTGAACTTGTTGCTGCCTTCGTATGTCACCGTAGCGTTGAAGTGGTCACCGGACTTGACCGTGTTGTTGTAGTTCTCTGAGGCACCCGGGTACATCTCGTACCAGGCGTAGTACTGCGCGGTCTTCCCGACGCAGTCAACCTCACTGCCGGTCTGCTCGACCGTGCTGCTGGTGTAGCCGTCCAGGCCGACCCAGAAGGCGGCGTACTGATCGCCCGATGTGCACGTGCCTTTCGGCTGCGTCCAACTGGCCGAGACGCTCGTGTAGGTGCCGGTGGTGGCCGCGTAGCCGGACCAGTTGGTGCTAGTGGTCGAGGCGTGGCTGACCCCGATCGCGTGTGAGCTCGCGCCGGCGAGGTGGATGAGGCCGCCGGGATTGAAGCTTCCCGCGGATGTCGCTGCCGACGCGCTGGTCGCGGTGACGGCCGTTCCGACTGTCAGCGCCAGCATGGCCAGCAGAATGCTCCATCGACGTAGCATTCAAACTCCTTGCTTCTCGATCGCAAAGCCCGATTCGGGCAGGTCCTGCCCATTTAGAGAAGTTTGTTGCATTTTGTCGGGCTAGCTAGGGGTGGCGGAGAGTCGACTCTCGGTGAGCGTAACTCAACAAATCGATCATGAAAAGATCTCGAAGCGACATTTTGTGACCTGAATGTGGCGCAATTGCGTCATTCGGTACCGCGCCCTCGCCGCCGCCGCGCCGTCATCGGGAGTTCTCGCCAGCTTCAGCGGGGGACGGCGACCGGGGTGGCAGCCGGTAGATCGCCATCAGGTTCGGCGTCGGCTCGGAAGGGACCGGCCGTTCCGCCAGCAGCAGGAAGCCGTTCTTCTCCAGGACCCTTCTCGAAGCGACGTTGGCCGCCTCCGGGTCGGCGATGACCCCGGCGTCGGGGTGCCGTTGCCTGACGTAGGTGACCAGCGCCGCGATCAACTCGGTGCCCATCCCGTGGCCTCGACTGGCCCGATCGCCGACCGCGTAGTCGATGCCGGCGTCGCCAGGAGCTGCTCCAACCCCGGCGGCGTGCTCGGGATAGTGATCGCATGGATACCACTGGCACCAGCCGATCGGTCCGCTCGGGCCCGCCGCGATCAGCACCTCCGTCTGCTCCTTGCCGCCGATACACAGGCGCAGATCGTCAAGCTCGTCCTCGATCGTCGTGGCGGAAAGGTACCACCGGGACACCTCAGGGTCGCGCAGCCAGGCCTCGACGATGCCCAGGTCAGCCGGTGTCATCCTCCGCAGTGTCAGCACAGCCCGATTCTGCCGCTTGACCCCGCGGCCGTCTACGCGGCCGACGGCCGGCCTGCACACCTGATGCGTGCAGGCCGGCCGGTGAACGGTCGCCGACGGGCCGTTCGGACTATTTTCCTCGGTCAGGGATAGCTGGTGACATCGACCGGGGTGGTGTTCGACGGGGTCGCTCCTCCTACCTCGTTGATGACATGCTCGATCACGCCGACCCCGCCCAGGGACACGGTGAGCAGGTCGTGGAACTGCACGCCGGGCGTATCAGGGGCCTCGAAGGCGTGGTCCGCCACCACCGCCGGGTTGACGTTGAAGTAGCAGTAGCTGCCCATCCCGTACGCCTGGTGCGTGGTGACGGACGGTGCTACCTCATAGGCGGGGTACCCGTCGACCGACCCGTCCATCCAGGCCGCCTGGTTCGGCGGGTCGTAGGGCATCTCGTCCTGGAAGAAGATGGTCTCGCCGCCGTTGCCGTTCCACACCACCTGCTGCTGCTGATAGTGCTCGACGAACAGGCCGGTCGCCAGCACGTTGCTGCCGTTGACCACCAGCCCGTGGGCGGCCGTATTGACCGTCCAGCCGACGGTGCCCGAGTTGCCGTGGTCGGCGCGCCAGGCCCAGATGTCATCGAGGAGGGTGTTGTTGGAGTTCACGACCAGGCTGTTGGTGGCCTGGCCGGCGATGTCGCCGCCGAT
>JBEKKH010000031.1:0-25728 GCA_050010815.1 Streptosporangiaceae bacterium
CCCGGGCCGCGGCGGCCCCGATGCCGAGCAACGGGCCGGGCTCGGCTCCGTCCTCCGGATCCGGCCCGTCCGCGGCCGGATCCGCGGTACCCGTGCCAGGCGTCATTCTCAACGGGATCAGGCGTTCTCGGGTGACGTGCCAAGCTCGGTGTCCGCTCCGGAGCCCGTCGAGGCGTGCACGCCGTTCTCGTGCGTCCGAGCGGCGCCGTTCCCGTTTCCGTTGCCGCCCGGCAGCGCGGCCGTCTCGTCCAGGCCGACCAGCCCGGCCGCCTGCGCGGCACCCTCGGCGAGTTCCTCGGCCACCGGCTCGGTGGCCAGGGCCGGCTGGTGCATGTAGCGGCGGCCGCGGACGGCGGAGGCCACCACGGCGATGGCCGTCGCTATGGCGGCGAACGTGAACGCCAGGTGCAGGCCCGCTGCGAACGGCTGCTCGATGAGCTTGGGGAAGAACGACCGGCCGGTGATGTAGGCGGCCTGGCTGGGCGACAACTTGCTGAGCGCGCCGGTGGGGCCGAGCAGTTCCTGGATCGGGTTTTCTCCCAGGAAGGCCGAGAACAGGCTGCCGATCGGCGGCTCGTTGGCCACCAGGTGGGCGGCGCTGGGGTCGACCCCGGCCGCGACCAGCCCCTTGTACAGGTGGGTGGGCAGCCGGGAGGCCAGCCCCAGGGTGACGATGGTGAAGAACAGGCCCATCGACAGCACCGTGGCTGAATTCTGGAACGTGTTGAGCATCCCCGCGCCCGCGCCCCGCTGGTCCGGCGGCAGGCTGTTCATGACCGATGCCTGGTTGGGGGAGAAGAACAGTCCCATGCCGACCGCGAACATGAAGATCAGCAGGGCGAACCAGATGTAGCTGAAGTTGATCGGCAGCAGTTCGAGCAGCAGGAACGAGGCACCGGAGACGATCAGGCCGGCGGTGGCGAAGAGCCTGGCGCCGTAGCGGTCGGACAGGATCCCGGCGATAGGGCCGAGAAGCAGGAAGCCGATAGTGAGCGGGACCATGTAGATGCCGGCCCACAGCGGGGTGCGCGCGAAGCTGTAGCCGTGCTGCGGCAGCCAGATGCCCTGCAGCCAGATGATCAGCATGAACTGCAGGCCGCCGCGGCCCAGCGCACCCAGCATGCCGGCGATGTTCCCGCAGGTGAACGCGCGGATCTTGAACAGGCTGAGCCGGAACATCGGCGCGGGCACCTTGGTCTCCACCCAGCCGAACACCACCAGGACGACGATCCCGCCGAAGATCGCGGTCAGCACGTAGGGGTTGGTCCAGCCGGTGGGATGCCCGCCATAGGGGAGCAGCGAGTACACGATCCCGGTGAGCACCGCGATCAGCCCGACCGCGAACAGGACGTTGCCCAGCCAGTCCACCTTGGCCGGGATGCGGATCCCGTTGTCACGGAGCTTGATGTAGGCCCACACCGTGCCGAACAGGCCGAACGGAACCGAGACCAGGAACACCAGCCGCCACTCGATCGGGGCCAGGACGCCGCCCAGGATCAGGCCAAGGAACGAGCCGCCCACCGCGGCGATGCCGTTGATTCCCATCGCCTTGCCCCGTTCGTCCTGGGGGAAGGCGTCGGTCAAGATGGCGGTGGAGTTGGCGAACAGGAACGCCCCGCCGACCCCCTGGAACACCCGCATGATGATGATCCACAGGGCTCCGGCCGGCCCGGTGAGCCACGTCACCGAGAGCAGGATGGAGAAGATCGTGAACACGGCGAAGCCGAGGTTGTACATGCGAACCCGGCCGTAGATATCGCCAACCCGTCCCAGGCTGACCACCAGCACCGCGGTGACCAGGATGAACCCCATGAATATCCACAGGAAATAGGAGGTGTTGGAGGGGATCAGCGGGTTCAGCTTGATGCCCCGGAACAGCGCGGGCAACGAGATCAGCAGGATGGACTGGTTGATCGTGACCATCAAGATGCCGAGCGTGGTGTTGGACAGGGCAATCCACTTATAGTTCTTGCCTCGTCCAGCGGTGCCCGGGTCGTGACCCGGCCGGACGTCGTCAACCGCCATGCGTGCTCCCTCGTGATGCTTCAGCGAAGTCAGATCTAACCCCGACGTCAACGTTACATCCTCAGGGTAAACAATTGCCAAGCGGCAGCTAAGTAGCACCCTCCGGCGCTCATCGGGCGGGCCGGCGCAGCCAGGGCGGAACGTATGGATGTGGCACCCTGCACACGCTTTGGTGCAGGGTGCCACACCCATACACACGCTGGACGTTACGTGCGCGAGCCGACCCGCTCCGGCTGGCTGGGGGCGCGGTGGATGGGGCGGTCGGGCCAGCGCGGGGCGAGGCCGGCGGCTCCGGCGAGGCCGGCGGCTCCGGCGAGGCCGGCGGATCGTACGGATGGCACCGGCAGTAGCACAGGTTCCGGCCGCCCGGAGGGCGGCGCGGGCCAGGTCGGCCCCGGCCCGGGCGTCGCGTGGCCGGCGTGGCCGGCGCGGGCCACCAGCCAGGGGCGCCGTGACGATCCGGTCATGGCGTGCTGGCAGCGGAACTGGCAGTTCACGCAGCCGCCGCTCGCCGCCCGCCGGCGCCGGGTCGACATGACCGCCGCGAACACCATCGCCGCGGCGATGGCCGCGGCTCCGGTGGCCGCCGTGGCCACCACGAGGAAGGCGGCGGTGTCGAGAAAATGACTGAGCGGCCGGCCGAACACGAGCAACACGCCTACCAGGAGAACCGCGAACCTACTCGCGGGCCGGGCGTAACAGACCATGGTCAGACTCTCTTCGCTCGCGTGCTGTCGAGGGTTGGCCGTGCGTCTTTGCCGTCCTATACCTGGATCCCTCAGTTGCGGCGAAAAGTCAAGACCCTGCGTCAACTGGATGTGAGCGCAGAGTAATGAGAGCGAGCAGCCCGGCGGCCACCGCGAGCCCGGATGACAGGTAGAGCGCGGCGTGCAGCCCGTGGTGGAAGGCGGTGTACGCGGCGCCAATGACCTCCTGGACAAGCTGGCCGTAGCCCGCGTACTGGCCGGTGTTCTTCGGGATCTGGCCGGTCTCCAGGGCGTTGGCGACGAGCGTCTGGAAGGCGGCCGGGATGCCGAGATGATTCATCTGCCCGGCCAGGCTGGACCGGAGCTGGGAGTTGACGAGCGAGCCGAGGATGGCCACGCCGGTGACCGCTCCGATTTCCCGGCTGGTGTTGGTCGCGGACGCCGCCATACCCGAACGCTCCGGCGGGACCGCGGAGAGCACCGAGGTGGTAATGGGGACCACGGTGGTGCCGATGCCGATTCCGGCCAGTCCGAGCGCCACGACCAGCGGCCCGTAGTCCGGGTGCGGGGCCAGGTAGCCGCTCGCGAGGAACAGGCCGGCCGCGAACAGCAGGCAGCCGACCGTGATCGACCAGCGCGGGCCCACCATCGCCGTCCAGCGTCCCGCCAGCAGCGAGGACACGATCATCAGGACCGTCATCGGCAGGAAGACCACGGCCAGCCGGTATCCGGACGCACCCACCACCTCGACCAGGTAGAGCGCGGTGAAGAAGAAGACGGCGAAGGTGGCGAAGTAGGTGCAAAATGCGGTCACGATGGGGGTGGTGAATTCAGGGTTACGCAGGAAGCGCAGGTCAAGCAGCGGGTATGGGGCCCGGTGCTCCCACCAGCCGAACGCCGTGAACAACACCGCGCTGGCGCACAGCAAGACGATCACCTCGGCCGCGCCGAAGCCGGACGACTCCGCGTTGATGATCGCGAAGACCAGGGTGGCGAGTGCGCCCGCGCCGAGCAGCGTGCCACCGATATCGACCCGGGCCGCCTCGGCGTTGGCGCTCTCCGGCAAGATGATCGCCGCCACGATCAGGGCGGCCAGCCCGAACACCAGGTTGAACCAGAAGATGCCGCGCCAGTTCCAGGCGCCGATGATCAGGCCGCCGATCACCGGGCCCGCGGCGAGCGCGAAGGCGGACGTCGCGGCCCAGATTCCGACCGCCCGGCTCCTGGCCCTGGCGTCCGGGTACAGCTGCCGCAGCATCGACAGCGTGCCCGGCTCGCTGGCCGCCGCGCCCAGGCCCATCACCGCGCGGCCGGCGATGAGCAGCTGTACATTCGGGGCGAGCGCGCACAGCACCGAGCCTGCGCAGAAGACGCCCGCCCCGGCCAGCATGACCTTCTTGCGGCCGAGTTCGTCTCCGATCATCCCGCAGGCCAACATGATGCTGGCGAAGGTGAGCGCGTACGCGCCCACCACCCACTGCAGGTCGGTGACGTTCGCCTTGAGGCTGATCTGCAGGTCCCCCAGCGCGACGCTGACCACGGTGTTGTCGAGGAACGTCAGGAACAGCAGCGTGCACAGCGTCGCCAGCGCCAGCGCCTGACCGCCTCGCGGTACGACGCCGGGCCGGTCACCGGGGACGGCCTCGGCCTGGCTGGCCACCGCAGCGGCCCTGACTCAGCCGCTGCACACGGCGGGCGCCGTGCCGCCGTTCTCCAGCTTGAGCAGGTCGCAGAAGCTGACGTCACCGACCTTCCAGACTCCGCTCTGGTAGACCGCCGTGCCGGTCTGGCCGGGTAGCGCGGTCGCTCCGCTCAGCGTGATGGAGTAGCTCACGGTGGCCGACGTGGCGGTCTTCACCACCACCGCGGTGACCTTCGCTCCCGCCGAGGTGGCCAGGCTCGACCCGGCCAGGGCGTCAATGGCGGTGGCGTACGTCGACCCGTTCTGCAGCAGCGAGACCTTCTTCGCGGCCGAGGTCTTGCCGTCGAAGAACGTCTCCCAGTTCGCGGTGATCGCCGCGATCGAAGCGGAATTGCCCGGGCTGCCCGTGCTCGTGCTCGAGCCGACCGGCACCGGGGAGCCGACCGGGGCGGACGTAGTGGTCGCCGAGGCCGATCCCGAACCCGTCGCGGACGTGCTGGAACTGCTGCTGCAGGCGGCCGCCGTCAGCGCGAGGGCCACGCCAAGCGCCGGGGCCATAATCCGGCGAGCCAAGAGATCGAATCGCATGACGCGCCTCCTTTTGTCTCGGTCGGAGTACTGCTGACGGCTGCCATTCTTGAGTAATAGCGATGCCTGGTCAGAGTTTGCCCTGAATTTTTACCGAAATGCGGCGCGTCATCGGTCGCTGGCCGACGCGTGTGTCAGGGTAAGCGGGTCGGCGGAAAACGGCCGGACGGTTACGCGAGCCGGTCTGTGCCGGGTCTACCAGCGGAAATGTATGAACAGGCGGCCGAAGTTCTTCGAGTCCTTCTCCACCCGGTGGTACTTCGCCTTGATCTCTTTCTGCTCAAGAAACTTCAGCACGTGCTTCTTGAGCTGTCCGGAACCCTTGCCGGGGATAATCTCGACCAGCGGGGCCTTCTTCGCCTCGGCCTCGGCGATGATCGCCTGCAACGCCCGGTCGATGTCCTGTCCCCGGTTGTATATGTCATGCAGGTCCAGTTTCAGCTTCATGCGCACCGCCCGCCACGTCGCAGGCACCAGGCCTGCTCTCTGTAGGACACAGTACCGCGAGGATCGACGCGACCGTGGCGGCTGGATCGTCAGCCGGGACGATACTGACCACGTGCTCGTCGGCTCCGGGCGGCTCGAGGGCGTCGAACTGGGTGCCGAGCAGCTGCTGGGGGAAGAAGTGCCCGTGCCGGACGGCGAGCCGTCGGGCGAGCACGTCGCGATCGACGGCCAGGAAGACCATCAGGGCCTGCGGGCGGCCGTCGAGCAGCAGGTCCCGGTAGGCACGCTTGAGCGCCGAGCAGGTGATGACGGCCGAGGAGTTCCGGGCCGTGTGCTCGTCCATCCAGGCCCCGATGGCCCGGAGCCAGGGCCAGCGATCGTCGTCGGTGAGCGGAATCCCGGCCCGCATCTTCTCGATGTTCGCGGCCGGATGGAAGTCATCTGCATCGGCGAACGGCCAGCTCAGCCGCCCGGCGAGCATGGCTCCCACCGTGGTCTTACCGCTGCCCGACACGCCGGCCACGATCACGATCATGATTGAGAGCCTATTCAGAAGATCCAGGAGGAAGATACAGAAGATCCAGGAGGAAGATACTGCCATGCGACATCACTGGCTTCGCTGGCTGATCGCCGGCATCATCGTGGTGGTCGTCCTCGCGGTGGGCGGCCCCTTCCTCTATATCCACTTCTTCAACGGCAGCACGCCTGCCGCGTTGTCGCTGCCGACGGCCAGCGGCTCGGCCGCCACGTCCTCCGCCGGGTCGGCGGCCGCCGGCACGGCGACGGCCAGCACCGCGGCCAGCGGCTCGCTGGCCGGCGGCTGGAGCGCCGGATCCGGCTCGGTCGTCGGTTACCGCGTCAACGAGGTGCTGGTCGGGCAGAACACCACCGCCGTCGGCCGGAGCACGTCGGTCACCGGGCACCTCACCATCTCAGGCACCACCGCCACGGCCGCCACCTTCAGCGTCGCGATGGACACCGTGCACAGCGACAAGAGCCAGCGGGACGCGCAGTTCGACGGCCGGATCATGGACGTGTCCAAGTACCCCACCGGGACCTTCACGCTGTCCACCCCGATCAACCTGGCGCCGCTGCCCGCGACCGGCGTGATCAAGAGCTACACCGCACAAGGGAAGCTGACGCTGCACGGCTCCACCCGCGCGGTGACGTTCACCCTGACCGCCGAGCGCGGCACCAAGGACGGGGCCGCGCAGATCGAGGTGGCCGGGCACATCCCGGTGCTCTTTTCCGACTACAACATCCAGAACCCGAGCCTGGGCGGCTTCGTGACCACGCAGGACAACGGCCTGCTCGAGTTCCTCCTGGTCTTCACCAAGGCCTGACGCTCGGGGCCTGACGCTCGGGGCCTGACGCTCGGGGCCTGACGCTGCGACCCGGCTACGAGACCTCGTATCCGACGATGACCTGGCCGGCGTCCTGCCGCACCACCGAGATCACCTCGGTGCCCGCCGGGTCGGAGAACCGGACCTGGGCCTGGCCCTTGGTGGAGTCCACTGTGACGCTGGCCGTGACGTGCCACTCCGTGTCGTAGACCGCGACCCGCAGGACGGCGGGCGCGAGTCCCTGGACTCCGTTATCGCAGCCGAAGGCGATGTTGGTGGCACTGCCCCGCGGCACTGCGATGATCGTGACGGCACCGGCGCCGGTGTTGAGCTGACCTGACTGCACTTCTTCCTCCACGTTCGCCTGGAATGAGCTGATCCACGCGGTCAGCTCCGCGGCAGTGCCGTTGAACACGTCGTCGTCATGGTTGCTGGCCCCGCCGGACTGCCAGAACTTCCAGGAGCTCCACGGCGACGGCGCGGTCGGCGTCGCCGACTGGTAGATGGCCAGCCACAGCGGGTAGGACCCGAGCCCCGCGCAGTTGCCGGAGGTGATGAAGTCGTAGTACGAATACACGCCGCACGGATTGTGCGGCCGCAGGGACGTCAGCGTGGTCATGAAGTCGCGGGCGCAGGCCGCCACGTCGGCCGCGGAAGCGCCCGCGGTCTCGTTGTCGCACCAGAGCATGTCGGTCGTTTCCAGGCCGACCGCGCTGAGGGTGGCCACAAAGTAGCTCGCCTGCGCCGAGCCGGACAGGCCGGGATCCAGGAAGTGATAGGCGCCGCGGGCGAGTCCCTTGGCCTTGATCCGGGGCCAGTTCCAGGGCAGGTAAGGATCCGGGGAATTCGTCCCGCTGCCGCCGAGGCCCTGACTGGCCCGGCAGATGCCGAACGACAAGCCCGACGTGCCGGCCCAATCGAAATCTCCGCCGAAATTCGAAACGTCAATACCCTGGGCGCCTGCCGCCATCAGCTGTCGTTCCTCCGTCCCCCCCGCGTCCGGCAAAATCGTAGCGTAGGTCATACTGGCCACGAAGGCTGATCGTGGTGACGCCGGAGGTGAGCGACCGTCATGGGTGAACCTACCTGGATCGGGTCCTGGCCGGTCTACCGGCAGCTGACCGGTGCTGACCGGCGCGGCCTCGGCGCCGCCGCCAAGAGCAGCCACGACCGCACGGCCCGGACGGCCACCGCCGACTCGGTGGTCAAGTCGGTCTGCCCCTACTGCGCGGTCGGCTGCGGGCAGAACGTCTACGTCAAGAACGCCAAGGTCGTCCAGATCGAGGGCGACCCGGACTCACCGGTGAGCCGTGGCCGGCTGTGCCCCAAGGGTTCAGCCAGTATGCAGCTCACCACCGGCGGCGCGCGGCAGTACCAGGTGCTGTACCGCCGTCCGTTCGGTAAAAAATGGGAGTCGCTCGACCTCGACACCGCCATGGACATGATCGCCGACCGGGTCCTGGCCGCGCGTCGGCACGGCTGGCAGTGGGACGTGGACGGGAACCGGACCCGCCGGACGCTCGGGTTCGCCAGCCTCGGCGGCGCGACGCTGGACAACGAAGAGAACTACCTGATCAAGAAGCTGTTCACGGCGCTGGGCGCGATCCAGATCGAGAACCAGGCCCGGATTTGACACTCCTCAACCGTCCCCGGTCTGGGGACTAGCTTCGGCCGTGGCGGCGCGACCGGATTCCAGCAGGACCTGGTCAACGCCGACTGCATCCTGATCGAGGGCTCGAACATGGCCGAGTGTCACCCGGTGGGGTTCCAGTGGGTGATGGAGGCCAAGGCGCGCGGTGCGAAGGTGATCCACGTCGACCCGCGGTTCACCCGCACCAGCGCCGTGGCCGACCTGCACGTGCCGATCCGGGCCGGAGCCGACATCGTGTTCCTCGGTGCGATCATCAACTACGTCCTGAGCGGCGAGAAGTACTTCCGCGAGTACGTGGTCAACTACACCAACGCGGCGACGATCCTGACCGAGGACTTCGCCGACACCGAGGACCTGGACGGCGTGTTCTCCGGCCTGGACCGCGAGCACCGCAGCTACGATCCCGAGGCCTGGCGTTATCAAGGTGACGACATGTCCGCGGCCGCGGGCCGGCGGGACCGCCCCGCTCAGGCCGACCGGGATAAGCACCGGCAGGTGCGCGAGGCGGCGCGCGGCGAGGCGCACGGGGCCGGCGGCGCGGCGGCGCATCCCGACCCCGACACCGACGAGACGCTCCAGCACCCCCGGTGCGTGTTCCAGGTGCTGAAGCGGCACTTCGCCCGGTACACCCCGGAGCTGGTCCAGCAGGTCTGCGGCGTACCACCGGAGACGTTCGGCCAGGTCTGTGAGGCGCTGACCGAGAACTCCGGCCCGGACCGCACCACCGCGTTCGTGTACAGCGTGGGCTGGACCCAGCACACCGTCGGCGTGCAGTACATCCGCACCGCCGCCATCTTGCAGCTGCTGCTCGGCAACATCGGGCGGCCGGGCGGCGGCATCCTCGCGCTGCGCGGGCACGCCTCCATCCAGGGCTCTACCGACATTCCCACCCTGTTCGACCTGCTGCCCGGCTACCTGCCCATGCCGCATGTGCACGGCAACGAGGACCTGGCCACGTACGTGGACGCCGAGAGCATGGACAAGGGCTTCTGGGCGAACATGAGCACCTATGTGGTCAGCCTGCTCAAGGCCTGGTGGGGCGACGCGGCCACGGCGGACAACGACTTCTGCTACGACTACCTGCCCCGGCTGACCGGCGCCCACGGCACCTACGAGACCGTGGCCGCGCAGCTGGCCGGGACCTGCAAGGGCTACTTCCTGATGGGGGAGAATCCCGCCGTCGGCTCGGCCAACGGCCGGATGCAGCGGATGGGCCTGGCCAACCTGGACTGGCTGGTGGTCCGGGACCTGGCCATGATCGAGAGCGCCACCTTCTGGCAGAACGGGCCGGAGATCGAGACCGAGGAAATGCGGACGGAAGACATCGGCACCGAGGTGTTCTTCATGCCGGCCGCCGCCCACACCGAGAAAAACGGCTCGTTCACCAACACCCAGCGGATGCTGCAGTGGCATCACCAGGCGGTCGAGCCGGCCGGTGACGTCCGCAGCGACCTGTGGTTCACCTATCACCTCGGCCGCCGCATCCGGGCGAAGCTGGCCGCGTCGGCGTCCAGCGGGCATGACGCCGAGATGGACCGGCCCGTGCTGGATCTGACCTGGGACTACCCGGTCGAGGGGCCGCTGGATGAGCCGTCGGCGGAAGCGGTGCTCGCGGAGGTGAACGGCTGGGACGCCGACCGCAAGCCGCTGTCGTCCTACGTCCAGCTCAAAGCCGACGGCTCGACCGCGTGCGGCTGCTGGATCTACTGCGGCGTGCGCGCCGGCGGGGTGAACCAGGCCGCCCGGCGCAAGCCAGGCGCCGAGCAGAGCTGGGTGGCGCCGGAATGGGGCTGGGCGTGGCCGCTGAACCGGCGGATCCTGTACAACCGCGCCTCGGCCGACCCGCAGGGTAAGCCGTGGAGCGAGCGCAAGGCGCTGGTCTGGTGGGACGCCGGCGCGGGCCAGTGGACCGGGCACGACGTGGCCGACTTCGTCGCGGGCCGCCCGCCGTCCTACCGGCCGCCCGAGGGCGCCACCGGCGTGGACGCGATCTCCGGCATCGACCCGTTCATCTTGCAGGCGGACGGCAAGGGCTGGCTGTTCGCTCCCGCGGGCGTGCTGGACGGCCCGCTGCCCGCGCACTACGAGCCGCAGGAGTCCCCGTTCGACAACCCGCTCTACGGCCAGCAGCGCAACCCGGTCCGCGAGATCATCAGGCACCGGCAGAACCCGCTCCAGCCGTCCGGCAGCGCGCCGGGCGCGGAGGTGTTCCCCTACGTCGCCACCACCTACCGGCTGACCGAGCACCACACCGCGGGCGGCATGTCCCGCACGCTGCCCTTCCTGGCGGAGCTGCAGCCCGAGTTCTTCTGTGAGGTTTCCCCCGAGCTCGCGGCCGAGCGGAAGCTGCAGCACGCGGGCTGGGCCACGATCATCACCGCGCGCAGCGCGATCGAGGCCCGGGTCCTGGTCACCGAGCGGATGCGGCCGATCGAGGTGCAGGGGCGCCGGCTGCACCAGATCGGGCTGCCGTATCACTGGGGAGCCAACGGCCTGTCCACCGGTGACTCGGCCAACGACCTGGCTCACCTCTCCCTGGACCCGAACGTGCACATCCAGGAGGTCAAGGCGCTGGCCTGCGATATCCAGCCCGGCCGGCGCCCGCGCGGGCCCGCGCTGCGGGAACTGGTGCGGCAGTACGCGAAGCGGGCCGGCATCACCGACGACACCGGGAGAGAGGTCTGATGAGCGGCGCTTTCTTTGATTTGTCTGCGGTTACGGGTGCTATAACCCCCGCAACCGCAGGCAAAGCCGATCCCGCCGACCCCGCCGCTCGCGCCGGCCATCTGGTCCACCCGCCGCGGGTGGGCTTCTTCACCGACACCTCGATCTGCATCGGCTGCAAGGCCTGCGAGGTGGCCTGCAAGGAATGGAACGCCGTGCCCGAGGACGGGATAAGCCTGTCCGGGATGTCCTACGACAACACGGTGGGCCTGGGCGCCTCGACCTGGCGGCACGTGGCCTTCATCGAGCAGCCCGCGGTCCGCGCGCCGGATTCGGCGGGCGGGTTCGGCGGCGTGCTGGGCAGCGTGGGCGCGGACGGTGCGGGCGCGGACGGTGCGCGCGCGGACGGTGGGGGCGCGGACGGCGCGGAGGCCATGCGCTGGCTGATGTCGAGCGACGTGTGCAAGCACTGCACCGAGTCGGCCTGCCTGGACGTATGCCCGACCGGGGCGCTGTTCCGGACCGAGTTCGGCACGGTGGTGGTCCAGGACGATGTCTGCAACGGCTGCGGCTACTGCATTCCGGCCTGCCCGTTCGGCGTGATTGCCCGGCGGGAGGAGGACGGCGGCGCGCACAAGTGCACGCTGTGCTACGACCGGCTGGGGGCAGGGATGGAGCCGGCCTGCGCCAAGGCCTGCCCGACCAAGTCCATCCAGTTCGGCCCGCTCGATGAGCTCCGCGACCGGGCCCGGCTGCGGGTCGAGGCCCTGCACCAGGCCGGGCAGGACAAGGCTCAGCTCTACCTCGAGGACCCGGCCGACGGCATCGGCGGCGGGGGAGCATTTTTCCTGCTGCTCGACCGGCCCGAGGTCTACGGGCTGCCGCCCGATCCGGTCGTGACCACCCGCGATCTGCCCGGTATGTGGCGGCACGTCGCCATCGCCGCGGGCGGACTCGCCGTCACCGCGGTGGCGCTGGGCCTGGGCCGGCGTAAGTGAGCCGGCCCGGGCAGGTGACGCCGGCCGGGGGCGGGACCACCGACATGCCCGTCCGCAGGGACGGTAACGGGAGGCACCAGGGACGCCGCCGCCGGGGCGAGCGGCCCATGGTGCCCGATGCGGAATTCACCTCCTACTACGGCCGGCCGGTGATCAAGGCCCCGGTGTGGAAGGTCCCGGATGTACCCGCCTACCTGTTCCTGGGCGGCCTGGCCGGCGCGTCGTCGGTCCTGGCCGCCGGGGCTCAGCTATCCGGCTACCGCGAGCTGGCCAGGGTGGCGAAGGCCGGGGCGCTCGGTGCGATCAGCCTGTCGGCCGTCGCCCTCGTCAATGACCTCGGCCGGCCCAAGCGGTTCGCGAACATGCTCCGGGTCTTCAAGCCGAGTTCGCCGATGAGCGTCGGCTCCTGGCTGCTGGCCGCCTACGGCCCGGTGGCGGGGGCCGCCGCCGTCTGCGAGGTGACAGGTAAGCTGCCGAAGGCCGGGCTGGCCGCCACGCTTGGCGCGGGACTGCTCGGGCCGGGCATCGCGACCTACACCGCCGCCCTGATCTGCGACACGGCGGTGCCGGCCTGGCACGAGGGTTACCGGGAGATGCCGTACGTGTTCGCAGGCTCCGCCGCCAGCGCGGCGGGCGGCCTGGGCCTGCTGGCGGTCCGCCCGCGGGACGCTCAGCCCGCCCGTGACCTGGCCATCCTCGGCGCGACGGTGGAACTGATCGCCAAACGGCAGCTCATCAGCCGCCTGGCCGGATCCGACGGGCAGAGCCTCGCCGAACCGTACGAGACCGGGACCACGGGCGCGATCCTCCGCCTAGCCGAGTTCCTGACCGCGGGCGCGCTGGCGGGCGCCGTGCTCGGCGGGCGCAGCCGCGCCGTTTCCGCCCTGGCCGGCGGGTCACTGCTGGTTGCATCGGCCATGACCAGGTACGGGATCTTCGCAGCGGGAATGGCCTCGGCCCGGGATCCGAAGTACACGATCGTGCCCCAGCGCCACCGCCGCGAATCCGTCAACCCGCCTCGGGAATGAACTAGCGGCCGCCGCTGTTTGTGCGTACAGTCGTATACATCGGGTTTCGAAATATCGGGACCGGATCTGCGAAGGCCCGTCAGCGGCCAGCGGTCACGACATTCGCTCCGTCGGTTCCCAAAACCCGACGTCGAGTTTTCCGACTCTTTCCCGGCGATGACAGCTCATTTCAGCTTGCTCATCCGCCCAGGCTGGGAGCCTAAATTTTCCTAAACGAGCCGGAATCGTGCGCCGCGTACAAGCTTTTACCTCGCCGCCGCGCCCGCGCCTCATTCAGCGCGCCGATATTCAGCGTGGCGGCCCATATTCCGAAAGGAAATCTTTTCATGACTACAACACTACAAGAACCAGCCGCCCGGACCCGGGCGCAAGAATCTCCCCTTGGCATTCCGGTGTCCGGCATCGTCGATATAGGTGACGGAAGCGCCTTCGTGCGCACCTCCGGCTACCGGTGCGGCCCGGACGATGTCATCATCTCCGCCGGACAGCTCCGGCAGTACGGACTCAGGAAGGGCGACCAGCTCGAGGGGGCCGCCCGCCCCGACAAGCGCGGTGCCAAGTTCAGCCCGCTGATCCGGGTGGACACCATCAACGGAATGCCGCCCGATCAGGCGCGGAACCGGCCGCACTTTGCCGATCTGACCCCGCTGTACCCGCAGGAGCGGCTGCGCCTGGAGGACGGCAGCTCCTCGGCGACGGCGCGCATCATCGATCTGGTAGCGCCGATCGGCAAGGGCCAGCGCGGCCTCATCGTTTCCCCGCCCAAGGCCGGCAAGACGATGATCCTGCAGACCATCGCGGCCGCGATCGCCAACAGCCACCCCGAGGTCGAGCTGATGATGGTGCTGGTCGGAGAGCGGCCGGAAGAGGTCACCGACCTGCGCCGGACGGTCCGCGGCCAGGTCGTCTACTCCACCTTCGACCAGCCGGCCGCCGATCACATCAGGGTCGCCGAGCTGGCCATCGAGCGCGCCAAGCGCCTAGTGGAACTGGGCCACGACGTGGTGGTGCTGCTCGATTCCATCACCCGGCTCGGCCGGGCTTATAACCTGGCGGCCCCGGCGAACAGCCGGACACTGGCCGGCGGCGTCGCCGCCTCGGCCCTGACGCCGCCCCGCCAGTTCCTCGGCGCCGCGCGCAACGTGGAGGGCGGCGGGTCGCTCACGATCTTGTCCACCGCGCTGGTCGACACCGGCTCCCGGATGGACGACGTCCTGTTCGAGGAGTTCAAGGGCACCGGGAACATGGAGCTCAGGCTCCGTCGTGAGCTGGCCGAGAGGCGATTCTTCCCGGCCATCGACGCGATGCCGTCCGGCACCCGGCATGACGAACTGCTGATGCTCCCCGCCGAATACGAGGCCGTCGGCAAGCTGCGCCGCGCTCTGAGCGGCCTCGATACCCAGCAGGCCCTCGAGCTCCTCATCGACAAGACCAGGGACACCGACTCCAACCCGGAATTCCTCGGCCAGATCCACCGGGCCCGCTAACCGGCCCGTCGCTAATCCCGGCGGCGCGCCACCTGCAGCACCGCTCCCCAGTGCCGCCGCACCGAATGCTCCGGGCGCAGCGCCAGCCGCCGCCTGATCTCGGTGTACAGCCGCTGCCGCTTCCAGTCGGCCATGGCCAGCTGGCCGGAGAAGGTGCTGAGCAGCTCGATGTACTCGTCCGCGTTGTAGACCCGCTCCCAGTCGTAGTGGCGCACGGCGGTGACGTCGAACAGTCCGCTGGCTTCGATGTCGGCCCGGTCGTCGCCTTGTTCCCCCGGCCGCGGCCTGCTCGCACCGGGCGGCAGCGCGTCACCGATCTCGTCGTAGACGTCCTGGATCTCAGCGAAGAACGGATCTCCGCCGTCTGGGAACACGTGTCCCGCTCCCCAGATGGCCAGGTGGCCGCCGGGGCGCAGCGCTTGCCAGGCTCGCTGGTACCGGACGGCAGGATCGATCCAGTGCCAGGCCGTGGCCGCGTACACCAGGCTGGCCGGCTCATCCGGCCGCCACTCCTCGAACGGGCCCTGGACCACCTCGACTCCGAATCCGGCCAGGTTCGCGCGGGCGGCCGCGGCGAGTTCGGCGCCGAGCTCGACGCAGGTGATCCGGAATCCGCGGCGGGCCAGCGGGCGGGTGGCCTTACCGGTAGCGCAGCCCACCTCGAGCAGGTGCTCACCCGGCACCAGCCCGGCCAGTTCCACCAGGTCATCGAAGAGCGCGTCCGGATAGTCCGGCCGGGCCCGGTCGTAGCGGTCGGCGGCCTGGTCGAACGTCCGCCGCAATCGCTCGCGTTCATCGTCTGGATGCATCAGGCGAGTATTTCACCGTGCTGATCCGGGATAGCCATATATGACCGTTTCTGGCCATGATGACGGATCTCCGGCCGTCGCAGCGCAGACGCCGCCCAAGCTTGGCCGCCGGCCCCGCCTGCCGGTGGTCACTCGACGTAGACGGGGTGAATGTTTACATCTTGACGTACCCGTGTACGAAGCCGTCTCGGAATGGCTACGGACCGCCTGGCCGTTTACCGAGGTCGCTTATGCCCCGCGATGAGCGGGCCTGCGGCCGGTAGCGGGCCTTGCCGGCCCACAGCCTCCAGTAGGGACGGATGCGGCGCCATCACCTATCCAGCCCGGCCGCACCGATGGCGCCGGACATCGCGATGTCCGATTTCCGCCGGAGATCGGCTACGGCGGGCGGCATGCTGGGGGCATGACGCAAGCAACAGAGATCCATGGGGTGGCCGGGACGGGCGGGTTTCTCTACCAGGCCATTGCGGCCGACGAGCTTGACGCGCTCAGGGCGGCCGGGCGGGACGAGGCCGGTAACCCGCTGGAAGTTCAGGTCGACCCGGACGGTGGCGCGCCACTGCGGTGCTGCCTGCGCGAGACCCGGCCCGGTGAGCGGGTGCTGCTGATCGCCTACACGCCACCGGGCACGGCGGGTGCTTACGCCGAGCGCGGACCGGTCTTCGTGCACGCGGAACGCTGCGACGGCTACCTGACGCCGCGCGACTATCCGCCCGGGCTCGCCCATCGCCAGCAGGTCGTCCGGGCCTATGACGGACAGGGCCGGATCGCCGACGGGATGCTCGCCGCGGACGGGCGGCAGGCGCAGGCCGTCATCACCGATCTGCTGGGCCGGCCCGGGGTGGAGCTCGTGCACCTGCGCAACGTCGGCTACGGCTGCTATAACTTTGCCGTTCGCGGATGCGGCGACTAGCCCAGGAAGGGCCAGCGCCCGGACGAGGGCGGTGACAGCTGAGAACCTGGCGGACCGAGGTGATCCGGCGTATCGCGCATCCCGGCCGGGGGTTCACCCAAGGCCTGATTACGGACGGCGAGACGGTCTGGGAATCCACCGGAGGTTACGGGTCATCGGCGCTGACCCGCTACCAGCTCGCCCCCGGCCAGGGCGGCCAGCGCGCCTTCCTGCCCGCCGAGCTCTTCGGTGAGGGTATCTGCCGGGCCGGCGACAGCAGCGGTGACGGCGAAACCATCTGGCAGCTGACCTGGCGGGAACGGGTCGCGCTGCGCTGGGACACCCGCACCCTCGAGCTGACGGACCGGATCCCCTTCAACCGCGATGGCTGGGGCATCTGTGCCGCCGGCCAGCCTGCCCCGGCCGAACAGCCCTCCCAGCCCGCCCAGCCCGCCCAGGCCGAACGCTACCTGATGACCAGCGACGGCAGCAGCGAGCTGGTGCGGCGGGACCCGCGGACTCTCGAGCCGCAGGCCGTCGTCCATGTCCGCTGCGCCGGCCGCCGGGTGCTCGGGCTCAACGATCTCGCCTGGTCCGCGGGCACGGTCTGGGCCAACGTCGCGGGCACGCACTACCTAGCCGGGATAGACCCGGACAGCGGAGAGGTCACCGACATCGTCAACGCCCGCTCGGCGCGCGAACGGCACCCCAGCAACGCTCAGGCCATCATGAACGGGATCGCCGCGCTGCCTGCCGCCGGGGAGTTCCTGCTCACCGGGAAGGGCTGGCGTTCGATTCGCCATGTGCGGCTGAAGCCGGCCCGCGAAGGGGGCGCCCAAGAACGCCTGCTGGCCGGCTTGAGCCGCTGATCCGCCGGATACCAGGCCTCAGCGGCTTGTCGGTGTAGCCGCCGTCGGCCAGCCCGGCCAGCCGCTCGAAGACGTTACGTGCGCCGAAGTCACCGGTGAGCACCCAGGACACGCCCGCCGCCACCAGGTAGAGCGGCACCATCGCCACCCCGCCGGACCACGCATACTGGGTGGCGTGCCGGGCCTCGTGCCGGAACAGCCGCGACTCGGCCGCGATGCCATCGGCCCTGGTGATGATCACGTTACCGAGACAGAACGCCGGAGCGGGCGGCACCGGCAACCGGTAGCCGGTCGCGGTGAGCAACCCATCCACGCTGCGGGCCAGCCGGGCGCCACCGAGGGCGGCCACGCCCAGGCCGGCGGGCGTCGAGAAGTTGGCCAGGTTGACCGCCTGCCGGGCACGCAGACGGGGGCGCATCGTCATGACCCGCGTCAGGACGGGTCGGAGCCGTTATGCCCGTTCATTCCCATCGGATCGGCATCGGCCACGATCACTCCCGCCGTCCACGGCGAGGCGGGTGGCACGGGCGCCGGCAAGGCCAGCTGCTCGAGGCTGTGGTCACGGTGCGCCTGGGCCGCGGACTGGTGATACTCGCTCAGCTCGGCGAGGAAGCTCTCGTCCGCGTACGGTGTCCCGTCCACTAGCGGGCCGCGCCGGTGCTCGAGTACGGCCACGACGTCCTCACCGCTTAGCGTCTTGTGCGTCTCCAGGGCGTGCGCGAGGGCCAGGACGTGGTGCCGGTTCTCCTGGAGGATCTCCTCGACCCGGTCGAGGAGCCGCGTCAGCTGGTCCTCGATCCGGTCCGCGAGCGCGTGCCGGACCGCGGCCTCGGGGTCCTGGCCCTTCTTCGTGGTGCCGCCGCGGCCGCCGCCGGGCGAGCCGACCTCCAGCCGCTTGGCCGTGGAGTACGAAGACACCGTGGTGCCCATGCCCCAGAAGCCTTCCATGAACGACGCGACCGTGGTCGCGGACTCCAGGTCGCCGGACACGCCGGAGGAGCTGTCCTTGTCGAAGAACATCCGCTCTCCGGCCAGGGACGCCAGCGACACCAGGATGTCGGTCTCGTACTCGCTGCGCCACCGGGTGAACTGGTCCTCGGGCGGGATGCTCGCCACCATCCCGAGATAGTCGCTGCCCTTCTCGATCGTCGCGATGTCGATCTCCATGTGCTGGCGGGTGCGGAAGGCGACCAGCGCGTGGCAGGCCTCGTGTACCGCGACGGCGTGCCGCTCACGCTCGATGTACTCCACGTCTTCCGGTGGCCCGAGTTCCTTGAGCTGCTTGGCCTTGATCACATCCGGCCAGGTGATGACGTCGCGCCCGTTCCTGATCGCGGTGATAAGCGACTCGTTGACCAGGTCCTTGATGGTGGCGCCGGTGGCGTAGGGCGTGATGGTGGCGAGCTTGTCCATGTTCTCGGGCGTCAGCTCGTGCCGCACCTTGGAGAAGTACCCCTGGTAGGTGCGGATCCGCCCCGCCTTGGACGGGTAGCCGACCTTGTAGATGCGGTCGATGCGGCCGGGACGCAGCAGCGCCTCGTCCAGCGCCGTCGGCATGTTGGTGGCCATCATGACCAGGATCCGGTACTTGGGCGGCGGCTTGGGCCGCATGCCGAAGAGCCGCCGGACGTGGCGGTTGACGATGCCGCGCGGCTTCTTCAGCCCGGACAGCTCGGTCAGCAGCGCCTGCAGCGTCCCCATTCCGCCGCCGCCGCCCCCGTTCATCATTCCGCCGATCATCTGCCGGCTGCGCCGGGTGTCCGGCTCGTCGGCGACCGCCGATTCCATCGCGCGGGAGGCCAGCTGCCACTGGGTGTCCCGCGACAGGTAGGAGAATCCGTGGCAGCCTGCGCGGGCGAACGCACCTCCGCCCATGCCCTGCTGGCCGCCGCCGGGGGCACCCTGAGTCATCATGCCGCGGTTGCCCAGCGAGTCGGCCTCGTCGAAAAAGACGATCACGCCGCCGTAGCGGAGCGCGAGCCGCCGCAGTTTGCGGAAGAGCGACTTGACCTTGAGGATGCCCACGCCCATGAACATGTTGATGAAGGCGCCGGGATCGACGAACACGTACGGCTTGCCGGTCTCGCCGGCCACCGCCTCGGCCATCAGCGTCTTGCCCGTCCCCGGCGGACCCCACAGCAGCAGGCCGCCCGGCACGTAGCCGCCTCGTTCCTCGACCAGTTCGGGGTGCTCGAGGAAGAGGATGTTCTCCTTAACCCGCTCGAGCACGTGATCCTGGCCCCAGACGTCGGTGAACCTGGTCTTGATGTCCTCGGGGTAGTAGACGTCTACACCGCCGCGTGACATGAACCAGAACAGCGCGGCGAACTGCGCGACGATGATCACGACGTAAACGAGCATCTGGAGCACGAACGGCAGGGCGTGCCAGATCAGCCCGGGCGCGCGGAGCAGCGCGAGGATCGGCGAGGTGTGGACGAACCTGCTGACAACGAACGCGAACACGACGATCCAGAACACCCAGAGGGCCAGCCGCCGGAGCCGGAACCGGGTCCAGTCCGACAGCCTGCGGTGGCTGGACCGCTCCACGCCGCCGAACACCGTCGAGGCCCAGAAGTGGTGATAGCCGCGCGAGTGCTCGCTGATGACGAAGTGGACCTGGCGGAGCAGTTCCAGGCCGATCAGCAGGAACACCCACCAGGCCGCCCGGACCTCGGTCCGCATCGCGTCCGAGAACCCGATAATGGGATCGTTCGCCATCAACGACCAGACCAGGACGAACCACAGCAGGACCAGCAGGATCAGGAACTTGATCCGGTCCCAGAACCCGAGGGGCTTACGGGTCAGCCGTTCGGCGTCCGCCAGCCTTCTCTCGCCGGGCGGCGGGAGGCCTTCATCGGCGGTGACGGCTCGAGCCTTGCTCATGACGGGCTCCTGATGGTAAACGACGACATCACGTCGTTGATTTCGGTCCGGTCGGCGCTGTAGCAGCTGGTCGTGCAGTGCAGCGCGAGGAGGTAGACCTCGGTCTGGTCCGCGTTGGTGAGCGCGATCACGTCGAAGGTGTCGGCGACGCCGGAGTCGGTGTAGTCGAAGGTCTCCCGGACCCCGTGCACCCCCTGGCTGGGGGTAAGCACCTGATCCCGGAGCTGCTCGAAGCCGGTGAGCGGGAAATTCTCGGAGGCGGCACTGGTCCTGGCGGTCGAGGTAACCGGCAGGTAGAAGTCCCGCAGCGAGTCATACGACAGCGCGCTGCTCTCCGTCGAACTGAGCTTGCCGGTCTCGGAGAACACGAAGGGCTGCGAGGTGTCGAACGCGAGGTAGTCATCCGCGGTGGGCTTGCTGCCCGCCTCGTACGCGGCCATCCATCCAGCGCCTGCGCCGCTGCTTACCGCCTTCAGCTCGGCGGCAAGCGAGCCGTCGCTGATCTTGTGCCAGCCGTAGGGAACCTTGAAGTAGGCGCCTTGGCTGGAGTTCACCACGTAGGTGTACTGCGGCGCGGCACACCCAGAGACGGCAACCCCGAGAATGATCGCGCAACCCCCGACGAGGCCCTTCGCGACGCGGTGGGCCTTGCTTGCCAAGAGGCGCAACCTCCACGTAAGGACTACGTGTCAATTATGACGTCTTCACCCGTAATGGTACAGGTCCGCTGAGCGGGCAAAATGGCCAGATCCTTAGCCATTGCGGCAGATACGAGACCCATCTCATCGCCTGCTCGCGTTAGACCGGCCGCTCTGGGGGTAGCGCAGCGGTCTTAACCGGATCCAGAATTGCAGCCGGATGAAGAGGCGGTCTACATGGAACGTTCAAGCGCGGCTCAGCTGCCCCGCGACCAGGAGCACTCGACCGGGGAGCTCGTCAAGATGATGACCGAGCAAGTGTCGGTGCTCATCAGGGACGAGCTCAAGCTCGCCCAGCTGGAGATGACGAGCAAGGGCAAGCAGGCGGCGTTCGGCGCCGGGATGTTCGGCGCCAGCGGCGTGGTGGCTATCTACGGGGTGGGCTGCCTGCTAGCGTGCGCGATCATTGCGATCAGCGGTGTTGTGGCGGCTTGGCTCGCCGCGCTCATCGTCGGAGTGGCCCTGCTGGCGGCCGCCGGATGCGCGGCGCTGATCGGCAAGCAGCGCCTGAGCAAGGCCACGCCTCCCGTCCCGAAGGAAGCTGTCGCCAGCGTCAAGGCCGATGTCGAGGAAATCAAGGAGAGCACGCACCGATGAGCACACCAGAAAGCGCACCAGAAACCGCGCCGGAAATCCAGGCGGAGATCGAGCGGACGCGCGAGCGGCTGGGCCAGACCGTCGAGGAACTGGCGGCCAAGGCGGACGTGAAGGCCAGGGTCCAGGACAAGGCCGCCGACGTCAAGGCGAACGTCCAGGCTAAGGCCGCGGATGTCAAGGCCAAGGCGCAGGGCACCGCGGCCGACGTGAAGGCCAAGGCGCCGGCCGCGGCGAGCGAGCTGTCGGGGCGGGTACGGCAAAGCCAGGTCGTGCAGCGCCGCTGGCCGCTCGCGGTGGCGGCGGGAATCGTGCTGGCCGGCTCGGTGGCCATCTGGCGGTGGCGCCGGAAATGAGCTTGCTGAATCGTAAGCACGGCCGGTCCGCGGACGGCGACGAGGCCGCCCCCGAGGCCCCGCAGGCCCAGGACCAGGCCCAGGATCCCAGCCAGGGTCAGGAGACGATACCGCCGCAGAGTCAGCTGTCCGGAGGCCCGGAGACCCCGCTTGAGCTGGACGGGACCGGCTGGAAGAACACCCTCAAGCGCACCGGGAAGAAGTTCACCCGCGACCGTGCTGCCATGACGGCGGCCGCCCTGGCCTACCACTGGTTCCTGGCCCTTTTCCCGGCCCTGATCGCCCTGCTCGGCGTGGTGGGCCTGGTGCACTTCGGCGCGGGCACCGTGAACAAACTGGTGACCGAGCTGGGGAAGCAGCTGCCGCAAGGCGCCTCCTCCGTTTTCCAAGACGCCGTCACCACCGCGGCCAACCACCACACATCGAAGAGCTCGCTGATCGCGGTGATCATCGGCGTGGTCATCGCGCTGTGGAGCGCTTCGAGTGGGATGGCGGCGCTTGAGACGGGGCTCGACGTCGCCTATGAGGTGCCGGTCGACCGCAAGTTCGCGGCTAAGCGGCTGTACGCGTTCCCGCTCATGCTGGGCACGGCGGTGATCGGCGGCGTCGCCTCGGCGCTCCTGGTATTCGGTCCGTCGATCGGCTCGGGGATCGAGGGCCACGTCGGGATGGCCGGGACGGCATTCACCGTCGTCTGGACGATCCTGCGCTGGGCGCTGACGATCATTCTGATCACCCTGCTGTTCTCGGTCTACTACTTCTTCGGGCCGAATCGCGAGACGCCTCGCTGGCAGTGGGTCAGCCCCGGAGGCGTGGTCGGCACGGTGATCTTCCTGCTCGCCTCCGTCGGCTTCTCCATCTACGTGAAGGACTTCGGCTCCTACAGCAAGACGTACGGAGCGTTCGCCGGGGTGGTCATCCTGATCTTCTGGCTCTACCTGACCGGTGTCGCCATCATGCTCGGTGGCGAGATCAACGCGGAATCCGAACGTCAGGCCGCCGTGCAAGCCGGGCATCCCGGCGCGCAAGCCAGCGCGGCCGAGCTGCACGAGGGCAAGTCGCAGGCGCGTTAACAAACCGAGGTTGCTGAACTGGGTGCCGATCACCACCGCGACGGCGAGCTGCACCAGGTTTCCGCGCATGATGAAGTTCTTGAAGCCGCTCATGGGACCTGGAGTTCCTAACCCCGGGCGAATTATTCGCCCGTGATCATTACAGTCCCGCGACGGCGGCCGGAGCCGGATATCGGCGCAGGTCCGGGCGCTAGGGTCAGGGCATGAACGTCCTGAGGAGCGTCGGCCTGTTCGCCGCCGCCGGGCTGGCCGAGATCGGCGGCGGTTACCTGATCTGGCGGTGGCTGCGCGAGGGGGCATCCTGGCCGGTCGGCGTGGCGGGGGCGGTCATCCTGGTGGTCTACGGCGTCATCCCGACGTTCCAGTCCGCCGCCGACTTCGGCCGTATCTACGCCGCTTACGGCGGGGTGTTCGTGATCATGAGCCTGCTGTGGGGATGGGCGATCGACGGGCACCGGCCGGACAACTATGACTGGCTGGGCGCGGCCATCGTCGCGGTGGGCGTCGGGGTGATCTTCTTCAGCCCGCACCGGTTAGCTCCTTCATTTCTCCCGAACGGCCCCCGGTGCCTGCCCGACCTCCCCCCTCTCGCGCGGGGGCCCTTGTCTACCACACTAGACGGATGATCACCAGCGCCGTGCCCCCGCAAGATCCGCGAGAACCCAGGAACCCCGGGAACCCGGGGGATCCGCGGGACCCGCTCGGCCTGGCCGCGGACGCCCCGTTGCTGGCCGCCTGGCTGGACTGGATGCGGCGGGCTGCCGCCGGGCAGCTGACCCCGATGACCACGCCCGGTCACAAGCAGCGCGCCGACCTGGTCGGCTCGGTGGTGGCGGGGGATGCGCCGCTGTACGGCGCCCTGGACGCGATCAAGCACGCTGATCACCTGCTCGCCGACGCCCAGGCCCGCGCGGCCGCGTTGTGGGGCGCCGACTGGTGCCGGTTCTCAGTGGCCGGGTCGACTCACGGCAACCAGGCGTTCTGCCTGGCCATCGGCCAGCCCGGCCAAGAGGTGATCATCACAAGGACGCTGCACCGGTCGCTGCTGCTCGGCCTGGTGATGGCGGGGCTGCGGCCGGTGTGGGTGCGGCCGGACATCGATCCGCGCTCCGGGCTGCCCGCCGCGGTCGCGGTGCAGACCGTCCGGGACGCGCTGGCCGCGCATCCGGATGCCTGCGGCGTGATCCTGGGCGACCCGTCCTACGTGGGCACCACCGGCGACCTGGCCGGGCACGCCCAGGCCGCGCACGAAGCGGGCGTGCCGTTGATCGTCGACGCGGCCTGGGCTGCCTACCTGGGCTTTCATCCGGACTTGCCGCGGCACGCGATCGCCGCGGGTGCCGACGCGATGGTGACAAGCGCGCACAAGACGCTGCCCGCCTACACGCAGGGCGCGCTGGTGCTGGCCCGCACCGAACGGCTGGACGCGGCGCGGCTGGACCGGGCGTTCGACGCCACCCACACCACCAGCCCGGCCGGGTCGATCATGGCGAGCATCGACGCCGCCCGGGCCCTGCTGGCCAGGGACGGGACGCGGCTGTGCGGGCAGCTGCTGGAGGGCGTGGCCGCGGCCCGCGAGCGGCTGCGGGAGGTGCCCGGGGTCGACGTGCTGGACGGGCCGGGCGTGGATCCGGCCAAGCTCGTGGTGCTGCTGGCCGGGACCGGGGCGCATGGGGGCCTGGTCGAGGCCGACCTGATCGCGGCCGGGATGCCGGTGGAAATGGGCGACCGCGACACGGTCGTGCCGATCGTGACGATGGCCGACGACGAGAAGCGGATCACGGCGTTTACCGAGGAGCTGATCGCCGCCATCGAACGGCACCGCGGCCGGCCGCGTCGGCCGGCCGCCACCGCCGCGTGGACGGTCGAGCCGCAGACCGTGCTGGCCCCCCGGGAGGCCTTCTTCGCCCGGACCGAGACCGTCGCCGCGAGCGCCGCCGTCGGCCGGATCAGCGCGGAGCTCGTGGCCCCATACCCGCCCGGGGTGCCGGTGCTGGCCCCGGGCGAGCTCATCACGGCGCAGGCGCTAGCGGCGCTACGCGAGGTTGCGGCCGACGGGGGCCGGATCGCCTACGCGGCCGATCCCGCCCTCGCCACCTTCCAGGTCGTCGCGGCCTGAGGCCGCCGCCACGTCGGGTGCCGTGCCGTTGACCGCCGCGCTGTCCTGGGCGCCCTGGCTGTCCGTGGCCTGGCCATGCTCGTCGTGCACGTACCGGCGACCGCGCAGCAGCGACGCGATGGCCGCGACCAGGCAGGCGGTGATGGCGAAGTCGAACGCGACGTCCAGACCGTGCTGGAACGGCGCCGAGATCAGGGCCGGGAAGAAGCTGTGACCGGTCAGGTACGCGGCGTGGCTCGCGGGCAGCTTGCTCAGCGCGGGTCCGAGCAGCGTGCTGATCGGGTTATAGCCGAGCAGCGCGGCGAACATGATCGAGACCGGCGGCAGCGCGGCCAGCCTGGCCGCGTCGGCGGCCGGCACGCCCTGGGCCACCAGGCCGTGACTGAGGGTGGCGGGCAGCGACGAGGCCAGGCCGAGGATGATCAGCGTGAAGAAGATGCCGATGGACAGCACCATGGCCGAGTTCTGGAAGGTGGCGCTCATGCCCGCGCCGACGCCGCGCCGCTCGGGTGGCAGGCTGTTCATGATGGCCGCCCGGTTAGGTGAGGCGAACAGGCCCATGCCGATCCCGTTGAGCAGCAGGATCCCCGCGAACTGCCAGTAGACGAAGTTCACCGGCAGCACCTCGAGCAGGCCGAACGAGGCCGCGGCGACGACCATGCCGCCGGTGGAGAACGGGCGGGCCCCGAACCGGTCCGACAGGTAGCCGGAGATCGGCCCGGCGATCAGGAAGCCAACGGTGAGCGGGAGCATGGCGATGCCGGCCCACAGCGGGGTCCGCTCGAAGCTGTAGCCGTGGATGGGCAGGTAGATGCCCTGCAGCCAGATGATCAGGATGAACATCATGCCGCCGCG
>JBEKKH010000032.1:0-25465 GCA_050010815.1 Streptosporangiaceae bacterium
TTGCCTGGTGATGCGGCCGCGAGCGTGGATGAGCTGGTCAAGCGGCCCTGACGGGGCACCCTGATGGGCCGTTCGGCATATTCCGATGTGCTGTTCCGGGTCGCGCACGGAATCGGCTGGGTCACGCTGAACCGGCCGAAGGCGCTCAACGCCCTGGACTACCAGATGGTCCGGCGTATCGACGCCCAGCTCGCGGGCTGGGCCGACGACGACGACGTCGGCGGGGTCGCGCTCACCGGCGCGGGCGAGCGGGGACTGTGCGCGGGCGGGGATATCCGCTCGATCTACGCCGACGCCCGGTCCGGGGGCCGCGCCTCCCTCGAGTTCTTGCGGGACGAGTACTTGCTCAACGCCCGCATAGCCGGCTACCCGAAGCCGTATCTGGCGGTGATGGACGGCCTGGTGATGGGCAGCGGTGTCGGGATCTCGGCCCACGGCAGCATCCGCGTCGTCACTGACCGTACCGCGGGGCCTTCCAGGCCGGGGCCGGGGCCGGGGCCCGCCGCGGCGGTCACATCGAGCCGCTGGTCGCGTCCCTGGCCGAGCCCGCCCCGGCGAGCGGGCTGGCGGCGATGCGCCCATGGATCGACGCGTGTTATTCGGCCGGCACCGCCGGACAGATCGTGGCCAGGCTCCAGGGCTGCCCCGACCCGGCCGCGCAGCGGGCGGCCCGGCAGATCCTGGGCAACTCACCCACCGCCGTCACGGTCGCGTTGCGAGCGGTGCGGCGGGCCCGCCAGCTGGCCACGCTCCGCGAGGAACTCGATCAGGAACTGCGGATCTCGGCCGCCGCGCTGGACTCGGCCGACCTGGTGGAAGGCATCAGGGCGCAGGTGATCGACAAGGATCGCCAGCCGAGCTGGTCACCGGCCACCCTCGCCGAGGTCACCAGCGACATGGTGGACCGCTACTTCACGCCGGTGCCGGTGCCGCTAGAATCCGCCCGGACCGGCGAGGAGGGCGGGCATGCGGCTGGAGCTGCACTGGCGTAGCGAGGACGGGATCCGGCTGCCGATGGCGCTGTGGCGTCCCGGGCCGGGTTATCAGATGATCGCGAGCAGCATCGTCGGCGGCGGTCTCGGGCCCCGCGAATGGGTGCTCAACGCCCAGGTCGCCGGCGGGTATGACCGCGTCGACCCCGTGGTGCACCTGGCGGACCTGGCCGCCGGCCTCGGCCTTTCCGCTCCCGGAGTCGGGCTGCTGACCGCGGCCCAGGTCACCGCGGTCGTGCAGCGCGAAGACGAGGGAGCGGAGGCGGCGGCCACGGTCGGCCTGCGCGTGCCGACCTGGGCGGCCGCGCCACCCGGTTCGGCCGATCCCGAGCTGGCGCCGGTCCGGCGGCCGGGGACGATCAACATCGTCGTCTCCGTGCCGGTTCCGCTCAGCGCCGCGGCGTTCGTCAACGCCGTGGTCACCGCGACCGAGGCCAAGACCCAGGCCCTCCTCGACGCGGGATTCGCCTGCACCGGGACCGCCTCGGACGCCATCTGCATCGCCGCCCCGGTCGCCGGACCGGGCGGACCCGGCGGACCCGGCGGACCCGGCGGACCCGGCGGACCCGGCGAGGATTTCGCCGGGCCGCGATCGCGGTGGGGAGCCAGGATCGCCCGCGCCGTGCATGCCGCCGTCCACGCGGGCGCCCTCGACTACGCCGGCCGGATGGCGGCAGCGGACTAGCCGGTAACAGCGCGGGGGCCCCGTACGCCCTGGTGCCCGTGCGACCCCTGGGGCCCGCACGACGCTGGTCCTTGCGTGACGAAAGCGACGTAGGTGAACCTGTGGTTCGAAGGCTGACCGTAGATTGTGGTGAATCGGGCTACGTGGAGCCCAAGTGCATCATGATGCACCGGATCCACCGCCGAGCCCGATGCCGCTTAACTTCTGGCTGGCTGTCCGGGAGCAAGCGCCGGACTGCCCTGCGAACGTGTCCGGCCGGCCTATCTGCCCCGCGAGCCAGCTGAAAATGACGATAATCATCATTGTGGATCGTTAATGCCCTTATGGGGGGGTAGCCGATCCACAATAAATTCGAAACGTGCCGCTTAGGGAAGCCAGAGAGCTGGTGGTGCTGGAGTGACTGCGTGCCCGGCCTGCTGGGGCCGGACATGGCTAAGGCATTGCCGCAGAGCCCGGATCCACCACGCAAATGGGCTCTTGCGCGGGCGGGACGGTTTCTGCTGGGTCAGTCGGGACTGGTGGGGTGCGCGGGACGTCGGGGATCCGGTCTGCGCTACGGTCGCGGCTGCGGCTAGGTCAGCGGGGGGCGCTGCGGTCGCGGCCGTGGCTGTCAAGTCGGGCGGACGGGGGTGACGACCGTGTTGCCGGCGGCGTCGGTGCTCACCGTGACCTGGGCGGCGTAGACCTGGGCGATCCGGTCCTCGGTGAGCACGGCGGCCGCGGCGCCGGCCGCCTCGACGCGCCCGGCATTCAGCAGCACGAGCTCGTGCGCGTACTGGCCCGCGGTGGTCAGGTCGTGCAGCGTGGTGACCACGGTCACGCCGGTGCTGCGGCGCAGGTCGTCGACGAGCTCGAGGACGTTCTGCTGGTGGCCGATGTCCAGCGCCGAGGTGGGCTCGTCGAGCAGCAGGATTCTCGGTTCCTGGGCCAGGGCGCGGGCGAGCACGACGCGCTGGCGCTCGCCGCCGGACAGGGTGTCCAGGCGCCGTTCGGTGAAACGGGTGACGTCGAGCAGGCCGGCCGCCCGGGCGGCCGCGTCGCGGTCGGCGCGGCCGGGGCCGGCCAGGTAGCTCAGGTGCGGGGTGCGGCCGAGCAGCACGTAGTCGGCCACCGTCATGTCCGGCGGCAGCGTCGGGGCCTGCGGCACGTAGGCGACGAGCCGTGCCCGCTCGCGGGACCGCAGCGATCCGGCGTCGGCCGCCGGGCCGTCGAACGTGACGGTGCCGCGGTAGGGAATGAGCCCGGCGATGGCGCGCAGCAGCGTGGTCTTGCCGGAGCCGTTCGGTCCGAGGAGGGCTAGCCAGCCACCCGATCCGACCGCACAGGACACCGCGCGCAAGATGGGCGTGCGGTCCAGGTCCACCTGCAGGTTGTGGACCATGATCGCGTTCACGGCCGGACGGCCCGGGTGGTGTGCAGGATCCAGATGAACACCGGCGAGCCGATCAGCGCGGTGACCACGCCTATCGGCAGCTCCGCCGGGGACAGCACGGTGCGGGCCAGCGTGTCGGCCAGCACCAGGAAGCCCGCGCCGGCCAGCATGGACAGCGGGAGGACCCGCCGGTAGGAGGTACCGGCCAGGCGGCGGACCACGTGCGGCACGATGATCCCGACGAAGCCGATCAGGCCGCTGACGGCGACGGCGCTGGCCGCGGCCAGCGCGCACGCGGCCACCACGATCAGCCGGGTCCGCCCCGGGTGCATGCCGAGCGCGCGGGCCTCTTCGTCGCCCACGCTGAGCACGTCCAGATGGCGGCCGTGCAGCAGCACGACCACGGTGCTGACCGCCGCGTAGGGCAGGATCTCGGCGCACTGCTGCCAGGTCGCCCCGGACAGCGAACCGAGCAGCCAGGAGTAGACCGCCTGCAGGTCCTGGGTCGAGCGCTGCAGGACGAAGGTTTGCGCCGCGGTGAGGAACATCCCCACCGCGAGGCCGGCCAGCAGCAGCGTCGCGGTGCCCCGGCCGCCCGCGGCGCCGGTCAGGTAGGCGACCGCGACCCCGCCCACGGATCCGGCGAAGGCCGCGACCGGCACCGCCGACGGGCCCGCGCCGCCCAGGTACACGATCGCGAGCGTCGCGCCGAGCCCCGCGCCCGCGGACGCGCCGAGCATCCCCGAGTCCACCAGCGGGTTACGGAACACCCCCTGGTACCCGGCTCCGGCGATGGACAGCAGCCCGCCGACCAGCGCGCACAAGACGATGCGCGGCAGCCGGATCTCGAACAGCACGGCCCGGTCCAGCGGGCTCAGGCGGCCCGGCAGGCGGATGAAGCCGACGCGGTCGAGCAGCGCGCTGACGGTGGCCAGCGGGTTGAGGTCCGCGGCCCCGACCAGCGCGCTGACTCCCATCGCGGCGACCAGGAAGGCCGCCGCGATGCCGTAAGGACGGGCCGCGCGCAGCCACCTGGCGTTCACCGCGTTACCTCAACCTCACCTGGGCTCGTCCCCACCTGGGCTCATCCCTCACCTGGGCTCATCCCCAACCTGGGCTCATCCTCACCCCTGGCGGCCTCACGAACCGGAGGCCTTCTCGACCGCCTGCGCGATCTGCGCGACGAGCTGCGGCAGGCGCGGCCCCCAGCGGGAGGCGATGTCGTCGTTCAGCCCGACGATCTCATTGTCCTTCACCGCCGGGATCACCGACCAGCCCGGCCGTTTGGCGACGATCGCCGGGGACTGGCCGCCGTCGGCGGGCTGGTTGTCCGCCAGGAAGATGATCTGCGGCCGGGCGGTGACGACGTACTCCTCGGACAGCTCCGGATAGCCGCCGTCGGAGGCCTTATCGGCGGCGTCGGCGATGTCCTTCAGGCCGAACAGGCCGACGATCTGGCCGATGAACGTCGACGAGGTGACCGAGTAGTACGGGCTGCTGCTCAGCTCCCAGTAGTAGGTCAGGTCCTTATGCGACACCCCGGCCTGCCTGACGTCCGCCGCGATCTCGCTTTTCATCGCGGCCACGGTCCGGGCGGCCTGCTGGGCGTGGCCGGTGGCCTGGCCGATCTGCACGATCTGGTCATAGGCGTCGGTCAGGGTGGCGGCGGCCGGCTCGACCAGCACCGGTACGCCCAGCTTGCCCAGCCCTGAGACGAGCCCGTTCGAGTTCTGGGACGCGATGACCAGGGCGGGTTGGTACTTGGCGATGGCCTCCAGGTTCGGGGTCAGCCCGCTCAGCTTGGTGACCGGAGCATTGGCCGGGTAGTCCGAGTCGTCGTCGACGGCCACGACCTGGGGCCCGGCGCCGACCGCGTAGAGGTCCTCGGTCGCCGTGGGCGACAGCGAGACGATCCGGCCGGGCCTGGCCTTGATCGTGACCGGGCCGGGCGATGCCGCGAGCGTCACCGGGAACGACGGTGCCGCACTGGGCGTAGCCGAATCGCTGGTAGCTGAGCTGCTGGTAGCTGAGCTGCTGGTAGCTGAGCTGCAGCCTGCCAGCAGGGCCGTCGCCGTGACCGCGGCGAGCATCCAGCCGGTTCTGTTCATGGTGCCACTTCCTCCCGGATCGGGACGGAAGGCGAGCCCGCCGACGGCCGGCTCGAGCGCTGGCCTGCCGAGACGGATCACCCTTCCCACGAGGGTCGATATCGTCGAAACGCGGCAGGAGTCGGCCTGGCTTGGGTCCGGTTGCGCGGACCGTCACAGTTGCGGGACAGCGCCGGAATGGCCCGCCGAGGCGGGCGTCACCGGCTTCGCTACCTGACGCGCTGCCGGCACCCGCTGCGTAGCGCGCAGGAGTCCGGCGGGTGTCACGCTACCACGCAGCTGGGTCTGGCCCGGGGGGTGAGGCTTCACCGCGGCGGGGGGGTCACGGCTCAGATACTGATTCCTCGGGCCAGCTGCGCTGTCACCGGACAATGTGGCGGAATGGGTGGCGAGTGGCCCTGGGACCTGACGAGGATGTTGACCGGGGATTGCCCGGGGCGGCCCGATGATCGAGGGAGTGCTGTGTATAGCCACGACTTGCTGGGAAGGCGCCTCAGAGGGCGGCGTATCGGCTGGGTGGTCATCGCCGGGCTGGGCTTCCTGCTGTTCATGGCGGTCGGCGGGAACATGCTGCTCGCCGGGCTCGGCGTCATCCATGACAGCAGCGAGCCCCAGGGGACGAAGACAATCCTGCTGGCGGTGCCCTGGTTCGCCATCGCGGTCGCGTGCGCCGCCGCCGCGATCCACTTCGAGCACCGCCTGCGCGGTTTCCCGTCCGGAAAGATCGCGCTCGGGCTGAGCGCGGCGCGTAGCTCCATGCCCGCCGGCTTGCGGACACCGCGACGCCGCCGGTACGGGCCGGTCTCGACGCTGACCAGCGCGATCGTGTTCCTCGGCATCGGCATCGCGGCGGCCTGCCTGGCGGTCAGCACCCACTCCGAAGTCGACAGGTCCAACAACACGCAGGCCAGCGGGATCGCCGACACCGCGACGGTGCGGAGCGTGGCGAACTATCAGTCGACCGGCAGGCACTCCACCACGTATTACGCGCAGGTCGCGGTCACGCTCCAGGCGCCGGTCTCCGGGCAGGCCAGTACCGTCGTCAACATCCCTAACAACGTCTCCTATACGCGGGGACAGGTCATCTCCATCCTCGTCGACCCCGCCGACCCCGGGTACGCGGAGCTTCCTGGTTCGCCTTATGTCACCGACAGCACGACGGCCGGCCTGGTGATCGCCGCGGTCGTGTCCTGCATCATCGGCGTCTCGGGCATCGTCAAGGCGGTGGGCATGCGCCGACGCCAGCACGCCTGGCGGGCCATCCGCCCGGCAGCGCCAGCCTGAGCAGGACGCGGGCTCACGGTGGCGAGCGTTCCTCGCCGAAGGTGACCCGGGGGTCACGGTGGCGAGCGTTCCTCGCCGAAGGTGACGCGGGCCTCCCGCCGTTGCCGGTGCAGCAGCCGTCGCTCGTTCTCGTCGCAGCCGCCCCAGATCCCGAATTCCTGGCGGGTGATCATGGCGTATGCCAGGCAGGGCTGCTGCACCGGACAGCTGGCGCAGACCGCCTTGGCCTGCTGGATGTCCGCCGCCGCGACGCCAGCCGACCCGATCGGGAAGAACGACTCGGGATCTGCCTGGCGGCAGACCGCCGACTCCGGCCACGCCGCGGCCAGGCGATGGGCGGCCGGACTCGGCGGGGCGGCCGGGATGGGGGTCAGGTCACGGGGACCAGTGCTGGCCACGGGTTCCTCCTCGGCGGTAGTTCCCCGGCGCAGCGTCAGGAACTGGGGCACCGCGAGTGAACGTAAGGCAGCCGACGCGTTCGCGAGCAAACTGGCCGACGGCGTGTTCGAGGGCGGTACCGTCACCATGGTGTCGCTGGCGGGTCTGGCCACCCTGCTGGGCCTGCAGGAACTGCTCAATCTCCTCACCACAGACTGCGACGGGACCGTCGCGATCGGCACCTTCGAGTTCACCGCCGCCCAACTCGCCGGCATGGTGGCCAATGCCAACCAGACCTGGGACGAAACCCAGGACAACCCGGGTTCCAACAGCCCGGCCGGGTGTGGCGCCAATTCCGATTACCAGGTGCACTACCGAGTCGAGACCGTTCTCTCCACGACCTTCCAGGGGTCCGGCGGTCCGGAAGGCGCGTCCTGTGTACGTGCGGCCATCGCGCCAGCCAGCACCTGTCCTACGGTTCCTGAGCAGCTTGCGGGCTCGCGATGGACTGGCCGACTAGGGCCAGGTACCCGTCGCTGACGACCCGCTGCGACGCGGCCGCGTACGCGGCCGCGTCGGGCCGCACGGTGGTCGCGAGCCCGTCCACGTAGCGGTTGTACATGCAGAACGCGGCGGCGATGAGCACCGTGTCATGGATCTCTGCGTCGGTCGCGCCCGCTTCCCGTGCGAGGGCGACGTCCTCGGCGCGCACCGCCTTCCCGCTTTGCTGCACGGCGGCGGCGATCCGCAGCAGGGCAGCGAGCTTCGGCGTGACCGGCGCGGTCTGCGGGTCGGCGCGTACCTGGTCGACCAGCGTCATTCCCTCGGGGAGCTGGGCGGACGCCGACGCAGCATGCGAGGCGGTGCAGTAACTGCAGTCGTTGCGCGACGACACGTAGGTGGCGATCAGCTCCCGCTCCCCGCGGCTCAGCGTGCTGGGACCCCGTAGCAGGACCTCAGCCAGCAGGCATAGGGGGCCGGCCGTCTCCGGCCGGTACGTGAACAAGGACCGGATGCCGGACTCGTCGTTACCCAGGTTGATGTGCGGCACCGCCGGCTCCTGACCTCTAGCAGCTCATCCTGCCCACGCCACGATCCGGCGACTTCCGGTACCGATTGGCAGCGGCATCCGCAGGTACCATACGCATCAGGACCGCGGGAAGTCTTCTCCGAGATTGCCGGATCCGTCCGAGATTGCCGGATCCGACGAATCGGGGGCCGTCCATGCCAGATTTCGTGATGTGTCCCGGTTGCACGGCACGGGTGCCGCGCGAGGAGGGGCCTACCCACCGCTACCTGCTGGCGGCGCCCGCCTGCTGGCGGATGTATGGCGAGGTCCTGGCGCGCAGGCTCGCGGCCGAGGTGGTCCCGCCGGACCGGTATCCGGTCGACGCGTACGCGGTCCAGCATCCGGGTCGGCCCGGCCCGCAGTCGAGCCAGTCGGTGCTGGCGCACCTGGTGTCGTTGGGTCTGATGTTCGAGCAGGCCGCGACGCCACGGGCGGCGACCCGGGCCATGGCGGGGCTCGTCTCGGCGAACAAGGGGACGTTCGGCTGGCTCGAGCCGCCTGCCTGCGTGGGCCGCCTGACCGTTGTCGATGTCGTGGCTGCTGACAGCGACAGCGACCTGGACCGGCTGGTGGCGGCATGGGCGCGCTCGGCGTGGGAGGCCTGGAGCCCGCACCACAAGACCGTGCGCGAGTTCTACCCAGGCGGCTAGCTGGCCCGGCGCCACGGCCTGACGTGGACGGCGGCCGCCGTCGTCGCCGTCGGGGAGCTCAGGTGAAGTAGTGGCCCTCCTTGAGGTCGGCGATCAGTCCCGGCCGGGTCGGCTGCCAGCCGAGCAGGTCGCGGGTGAGCTGCGCCGAGGCGGGACCGTCGAATCCCCAGAAACCGCCGAGGAAGCCGACGTACTCCCCGGCCTGCCCGGGGGTGACGGAGACCGCGGGAACGCCAAGATGCGCGGCGAAGATCTCGGCGACCTCGCGGATCGGGACGCCCTCGTCGCCGACCGCGTGCAGCACCGATCCGGCCGGCGCGGACTCCAGCGCGAGGCGGAACAGGCGGGCGGCGTCGTCGCGGTGAACCGACGGCCAGCGGTTGGCGCCGTCGCCGACGTAGGCCGCGGCGCCCTTATCCCGCGCGAACCCGATCGCGGCCGGGATGAACCCGTTGTCGCCGCGGCCGTGCGTAGCCGGCGGGAGCCGCACGATCGAGGACCGGACGCCGCGGCCGGCGAGTGCACGGGTGTAATGGGCGTTGGCCATCCGGTCATTGGCGCCGCTGATCGGCACCTCACGGTCCCCGTCGGCCCCGGCCAGCCCGTCGCGTTCGGTGGCCACGGTCCCGGGCGGGAGCCCGAGCACGCCGAGGATGCCGGAGGCGATGACGAACGGCTTGCCGGTGCCGGCCAGGGCCTCGCCGAAGGTCTCGATCGCCGCGCGGTCGGCAGCGGTGGCACCGGCGAAGTCGCCGGCGAACGCGATGTCGTGCCTGAACGCGAGGTGGACGACGCCGTCGGCGGCGGCAGCGGCGTCGCGCAGGGTGCCGAGGTCGTCGAGCGATCCCCGGCGGACCCCGGCCCCCGCGGCTTGCAGGGCCAGGGCGGCGGCATCGGAGCGGGCGAGCCCGGTGACCGTGTGGCCGGCGGCGGCCAGTTCGGGAACCAGCCCGCGGCCGATCCAGCCCGACGCTCCGGTGACGAAAACGCGCATGGGGACCTCCTGGACGAGGGGCACCCGCCGGCAGATCCGCGGCGGACGGCCCGTGACGTCATCAGTTCATTCTTTGTACATTCGTACTAGAAATTATCCTAGTACAGTCGTACCTAAAATGTCCGGCCGAGTCAAGCTGGGACTGGTGCCTGGAGGCAGCGATGGCAGGGCGGCCCGTCGATCATC
This sequence comes from Streptosporangiaceae bacterium, assembly GCA_050010815.1. Classification (GTDB taxonomy): domain Bacteria; phylum Actinomycetota; class Actinomycetes; order Streptosporangiales; family Streptosporangiaceae; genus Palsa-504. The sequence goes on from JBEKKH010000032.1 coordinate 9,719, forward strand.
AGCGGCGGGCCGACCTGCTCGACGCGGTGGTCGACTACACGGTCGAGCACGGCTTCTCCGAGCTGTCGTGGCGGCCCGCCGCCGCCGCCCTCGGGGTGTCGCCCACGACGCTGGTGCATCACTTCGGCACCAAGGAACAGATGCTCGTGGCGATCCTCGGGCGCCTGCGGGAGCGCATCGCGGCCACCAGCGACCGGGCCGGTGAGCAGCCCGACCTGGCGACGGCGGCGCGTGCGGCCTGGGCGCGGACCTCTGACCCGCACCAGGAGGCTGAGTTCAGGCTGTTCTTCGCGGTCTACGGACGCGCCCTCCAGGCGCCGCAGCAGTTCGAGGGGTTCCTCGAGCGGGTCGTCGCCGACTGGATGAGCTCGCTGGTCGACGCGCAAGGACCAGGCACCGACCAGGCGACCGCGACGCGCACGGCCACACTGGTAATCGCGACGATACGGGGACTGCTGCTCGACCTGCTCGCCACCGGTGACCGAGACCGGGTCCAGGACGCGGCCGAGAGCTTCCTCGCCAGCCTCGAACACACGGCAGAGCCCGTCCGTGGCCGTCCGCGGAAGGCCGACGGTGCACGCCGACCGCGCTGAGGGGACGGACGCCCGCCCGCGCCCGGCGGGTCAGCTCACGGAGGACGACAGGACCACCGGGTGGCCCTGGCCCAGGAAGAAGATGCCCGGGTAGCCCGCGGTCTGGAAGCCGGCGTTGGGGTTGTCATGCAGTCGTGACTGCTCGATCGTGAGCGTGCCGGTCTTGTCGTTGCTGACGAAGAAGAGCGCGCCGCCGCCCTCGCGGGCGCTGTTGCCGGTGATGACGGAGCCGTCGACGGTCACCGTGTAGGCGTCCCCGTCGGTGTAGATGGCGCCGCCGCTGCCGCCGCCCGGGGTGCCAGCCTGAGCCGGGTTAGCGCCGTCGCCGATGGCTTGGTTGCCGGTGAAGGTGCTGTCCCGCACCACCCAGGACACCCCGATGCTGCTCAGGGCACCGCCGTTCGAGCACACGCCGCCGGTGAAGGTGCTGCCGGTGACCTCGACGGCCCGGTTCTGGTACTGGCTCAGCGCCCGGATGGCGGCCCCGCCCAGGTCGGGACCGGTGGAATCGCAGCGGTTGCCGGCGAAGCGGGCGTCGATGACCGTGAGCTGGCCGCCGCGGTCGAAGATGGCCCCGCCGCCCCCGCCGTCGTAGACCTGCCCGGTGGAGTTGCCGTCGGCGAAGGTGATGTTCTGTACGGTCAGGGCGGGAGTGGCCTGGTCCTGGCAGTGCGAGGTGGTCCAGGTCTGGGCCGGGTCACAGGTGTCCATGTACAGGATGCGCCGCACGCCGCCGCCGCTCAGGGTGACCAGGCCGCCGCCGTCCAGGACGACCTTGGCGCTGGTATTGCGGACCTTGGCCGTGGCCGCCATCACGATGATCACCGGCCGCGGGCCGCAGGAAAACGCGATCACCCCGCCCGCGGCGACGGCCTGGACCACCGCCTGCGACGTGCAGCTGCCCGGGGTGCCGTGGCCGACCACGTGATCCGCGTGGATAGCGGCCGAGGTGGAGGCCCGGTCGTGGGGTGCCAGGTGAACCGGCGGAAGCGAGGAGCGGCCCGGCGCGGGGTGAGGCGAGCGTGACGAGGGGGCCGGGAGGCGGGCCGGATGCGAAGACGCCGGCTGGGAGGGTGCGGTGCCGGCCAGGGCGGCGGCGCTGGTGGCCGGGGTGACGGCGCTGGTCGCCGGGGCCGACGCGGACGGGCCGGCCACCGGGCCGCAGGCGGCCAGGGCCGGGGCGCAGGCAAGCACGAGAATAGCCGCCGGGCGGGCTAGTCGCATGGGCCGAGACGTTAGCAAGTCACGGATCCCGGAATGGCATTTACCGGGATCCGTGAGGATTAGCCCGAGCCGGTGATGGTGTCACTGGCGCCGGGCGGACTGGCCTGGCTGGCCGGCGCACCCACGCGCCGATCACCCAACACGCCGTCCGTACGGGTGCAGTACGCCTTAGCGACCAGCGGCATGGACCTGGACCTTAACTCTGCGTCATGACCCCTGCTCGGGGGTCGTGACGCAGCGGACGTTCAAATATATAGTTTGTTTGCGTGACAATGGGCCGAGGACGGGTAACTCCTGGCTCCTTCACCGCGAGGGGGGGTATCGGGGTTAGGGAGATGGAGGGAGGTGCCCGTCCTCGACGGCTCGATGATACAGCTCCAATTTCGTGGGCGCTGCCCGTCCGGCGCGTACATATTTCTCGCGGACGCGGCCCACATACTGCTTGGCAGTCTCCTCGCTGATGGCCATCCTCCGGGCGACGGATTTCATGGGCATGCCGGTAGCGTAAAGCCGCAGCGTACGCGCCTCTTGCGGGCTGAGGACCGGCCTGTCGGAGGCATCATCGGTGACGAAGATGTACGCGAGAAGAGGCGAGATCCAGTCCTCTCCTGCGGCGACCGCCTTGATAGCCGCCCGGACCTGGGAGGTCCCCTCGCTCTTCAGGGCATAGCCGAGAGCCCCGGCGCGCATGGCGGCCCGGACGGAGAGCGGCTTGTCGGAGGCGGCGAGTACGAGGACGGCTGGGCCCGCCGCGAGAATCGCAGCTACGTTGCGCTCAACGGTCGTCCCATCGCCGAGGTCAAGATCGAGGAGGACCACGTGCGCGCCGCGTCCGGGTCCGGCGAGGAGGGCGTCTACGGTCGCCGCGGTACCGATGACCCGGATACCATTCTCGCCTGCCATTACCCAGCCGGTGACGCTGTCCAGGATGATGGGGTGATCATCTACGGCCGCGACGTCAATGACGCCTGCCACCTGGCACCGCCTTCCAGACGCCGGTCATGCCGGCACCGTCTTCCGCCATCGGACCTCAAGGTGTCCCGCGCCAGCCTCGTCGACATCGACCGCGGCCCGCCAGCTTTCCTTCGCGGGCACCTTCCGCCTCAGCTCGGCCACGTCTGGGATGGCCAGCAACGGCCCGTCGAAGGTCACGTACAGCTCCACCTCCTGGCCAGACTCCAGGACGGTGAGCGTTACCGGGTTCGGCGGCAGCGCGCTCATGACGCCGTCAACTGCCGCGAGGGCCGCATCCGCCACTTCCCGCACGGGATTTCCCGGGTCACCGACCACCTGGACCTTTACCAGGTGGCCCCGTGCCCTGGCGGCTCCCAGCGCAGGTTCAAGCTCGGCCAGTAGGCCGCCACCGCTCTGCGTCCGGTCGGTGAGGGCATGCCGCAGCGTGGCCGTGTGCCGGGCGCATCGCTCCCGTACCTGTCTGTCAGCCGGGTCCAGCTTCCCGCCGGCGATGTCACGCAACAGGGGGAGCGCCTCCGTTTCCAGCAGCGCGAGCCTCTCACGGCGGTCCTCCTGCACTGCGGCCGCCGCCGCGCGTTCCGCCGCCACCCTGCTCGCCAGCGCGGCGCGGCGCGCGGCTATTCCGGCGTGGGTAAGCAACGCAGGCCTCATGATGGAGAACAGGGCCAGGGGCACAGCCACGACGTAGGCGGCGGCCGAGAGCCGCGCCAGGCTCAGCGGGCTCACGCCAAGCACGCGGATGACGAAGACCGCGTGCGCGGCGAAGACAAGCAGTGCCCCAGTAACCCACGTCCAGGCTGGACGGCTGAGAACGAGGAGGGCGAGCGCCCAGACGACACCCAGGATCGACCAGTCCACGGTCCCGGCCGGGCCCCGGCGTTCCAAGCCCACCAGGACGACAGCAGCGACCGCGACCGCGACCGCGACCGCGGCTTCTGCTCCGGTGATGCCGCCCGCACGTGCGCGTGGCACGAGCCAGGCCGCGGCCGCGAGCACGCCTAGCCACACTGCGACCGGCACGGCGTGCTGGCGGTAGTCATGGAGGTTGAACAGGACCTGGATCAGCAAGGTGACCGGCAAGATCGCCGCCACGGCGCCGACCATATGCGGTATCCAGGACTGCGCTGCGTCCCGTATCATCTCATCGCGGCTCACCATGGCAGGCCCGCCTGACCAACGGTGCGGCCCGCGACGGCCGCCCGACCGGGACGCGCCGGTGCGGGGCCAGCATAGGCACACCACGGTGCCATCGCCAGGCGCCGACCCTATCGACGCCTGTCCGCCCCAGTCGGCGACACGCTCGGTAATGGACCGCCGCAGGCCCAGCCGGGCCGGATCGAGGCGGGTGGCGTCGAACCCCGCGCCTGCGTCCCTTACGGTTACCAGGAAGGCACCCGGCGCGGGGGCCTCTCCGCCCGATGCGGCCAGGTTAACCTTGACCCAGGCCTCACCCGTTCCGGCGTGAGCGGCCACATTCGCCAGCGCCTCGCGCACTGCGTGCGCTATGGCGGCAGCGACGGGCACCGGGATAGCCGGCGCACCACCCCGGGAACCGTACTCCGCGCATACGCCAGCCAGGCCCGGAACACCGCCCGTGACCTCGAAGTGGACCACCAGACCCCGGGCGCGCATCTCAGCGGCGACGGCCTCGATGCCCCCGAGCAGGCTGCCATAAAGCCGCCCGCCCGCCTGGTCCGCATCGCCGGGATCACTGAGCGCATCCTCCATCAGCGCTACGTCGTGCCGGCAACGGCCCACCGCCTCACCCGCGTCGCCCTTACCCGCACGGGCAAGGGCGGTGAGCGTGTTGAGCACCGTGTCGTGCAGCAGGCGCTCATGCTCGCGACGTTCGATGTTCCTGGACAGAACGATGTGGTGCTCGCAGGAGTCCTGATCCGCTTGCTCGAGGGCGGCGTCAGCCCTGGTGGCCCGGCTGTCGAGCATCTGGCGACCGCACCAGTGCACGGCGGCGGCGGCGAGCAGCAAAGACGCGGCCGCGGCTGAGGAATTGCCGTCACCGCCCGCTGCCGGGGTCGCGGCGGTTCCGGCCCAGTAGGCCGCCGCCGATGCGAGGGCCAGTGGTCCGGACACCGCGGTGGGCACGAACCAGGCAGGGACGATGGCCGTGCTTGCCATCGCGATGAACAGCCAGCTGGCGGCGCCGCCGCGGGTCGTGGGCGGCACGCACAACCCGGCGCTGAGCGCAAGCGCTAGGTAAACGCCAGAGTCGAGGCAAACGAGTGGCCACGACGGCCAGCACCGCCGCAGGTAACCCACTACCGCGGCCGCCCAGAGCATGGCGACAACGGGCCCCAGGAGGCGCCACGGATCGGCCTCGAAGAACGAATGCCAGATGAACAGCTGTACGGCGACGTATGCGATCCCGATGCAGCGGATGACGGACGCGCTATGGGCGACCACCGATCTCAGGGTCGTCATCGCGGGGCCGGCCGACGCGCTGCCAGAAACACTTGCGGCCCGCCGCCGCGCCACGTAAGCGGTCGGCGACATGACCCGATGATAGGACTTAACTGCCACGGATTCCGCGATGTTATCAAGTATCGGCAATCGGTGCCGCGGCCTAGCGATCAGCATCCGGTCGGTGATCTCGGACCGCGCTGTGCGCACCCTGCTCGGGGCCGGGCATGGCACGGACAGGGCTGCGAACGGCCACGGACAGACCGGTGGGAACCGTTATGCTGACCGTCCTGCCCGGTTTCTTGCCTCTGACCTGGCATTTCAGGATGCCTGCTCGTCTCCCTCGTCTCCCTCGTCGTGAGCGTCGGGCTTGGCGTCCTGGCTGTCGAGGGCGCAGACCGATACTGGGCCGGGGATGAGGGCCTCCATCCTGGTCTCGGCCCAGACGGCGCTGTAGGCGGAGTCCTGGATGATGCCGCCCCGCCAGCCGACGGTCGCGGCGACGGCGGGCGGCGGGTCTAGGTCGCGGATGGCCGGGCTGAACGCCCAGCCGAACAGCGCCGCGCAGCTCGGCGTCACCTCCTCGATCGTCAGCAACGGCCGGAGGGGCTGCCGGGTCCTTCCGGCGGGGTGGCGGGTGGCCGGGCCGAGCGGTGCACGTTTCCCGGGACCGGCCCGTCCGTGGGGTCGCCACGATGCACGCTCTGCTCTGGCCGCTTCGTCAAGTCCGCCGCCGACCGGGCCGGCCAGCCAGCGACCGGCTCCCCCTCTGCTAACACAATGTGTCTCTGTTTAGTTACAGTATGCAGTTAATGCTACCGATGATGCCCGAAGGGCGGCAGAGAATGGCGCTCGACGCCGGCGACATGACGACGCGGCTGCGCGCCGAGCTTCCCGGCGCGCTGCGTGGAGGGCAGGTGATCGGCTACTTCCAGCCCGAGGTCGAGCTGTCGACCGGGCGGGTGGCGGCGGCCGAACTGCTCGCCCGGTGGGAGCACCCCGAGCTCGGAACCCTGCAGCCGGGCCTGTTCCTCCCGCTCGCCGAGCAGCTCGGGCTGATGGGAGAGCTCACCCGCCTGATGCTTCGGCAGGCGCTCGTGCAGCACCGGGCCTGGGTCGATGCCGAACGGGTCGTCCCGGTCTCGGTCAACGTCGGGCCCGATTGCGTGGCCGACCCCGCTTTCCCCGCCGCTGTAGCGGGGCTCCTGCGCGAGGAGCGCGTGCCCGGCCAGATGCTGGCGCTTGAGGTGAGCGAGGAGACTAGGACCGGGACCGCCAGCACCAGGTTCTTCGCGGAGCTGGCCGAGCTCGGCGTCCGGATCTCCCTCGACGACTTCGGCACGGGCTTCGCCTCGCTGGGGAGCCTCGGCGGCTGGCCCATCAGCGAGCTCAAGCTCGACGAGTCCATCATCCGGCCGATGGTCAGCAACGCGAACTTTGCCACGATCGTCCGCACCACCGTCGACCTCGCCCACGAGCTCGGCGTCAAGGTGGTGGCCGAAGGAGTCGAGTCCGAGGCCGTCAGCTCTGAGCTGCGGGCCATCGGGTGCGACATCGGCCAGGGGTTCTTCCTCGGGCGGCCGATGACGGCCGCCGCCTTCACCAACTGGCTACGCGACCAGGGCAGGCTGATGCCGCGGCTGGGTGCGCCCGGCGCCCCGCAGGCCAGCCCGCCGGCGCTGGGGAAAAGCAGCGGACCGGTCAGCGGCGCCGCTCATAGCGCGATCCGCGCGGCCCGGCGCGCCGTGCAGCCGACAGGCGGCGGCACGCTGACGGCCGTGGTGGCGATACTAGCGGTCTACGGGCTATGGCAGGTGTTCCGCTGGGGCGGGCGCGAGCATCAGGTGCTGATCGGCAACCTGGCGTTCTTGCCGGTGGACTGGTACACGGCGCTGCTCGCCTGGCGGGTGTCCCGGCGTGCGGACCTGGGGCGCCGTAATTGCCAGGCATGGCGCCTGATCTTCTTGGCGACCCTCTGCTTCGTGGTCGGCGACCTGCTGCGGTTCCTGTGCGAGGTCGTGCTGCACACCAACGGCGAACCGGCCTGGGTCCAATCGATATACGCGGGCTGCTACGTCTTCACCACCTGCGGCCTCATCGCATTCCCGGCCCGCCGCCGGTCGGGCCCGGAGCGGGTCCGGCTGCTGCTGGACACGGGGACGGTGTTCCTCGGCGGGGCGGTGCTCATCTGGTACGTGGCGCTCGGCCCGGCCCTGGTGCCGGGAACCCGCTTCACCCCGGCCGGCCTCATCGCCTTCGCCGACACGGCCGGCGACCTGCTGGTCCTATTCGGAGTCCTGTCGGTGCTGTCGCGCGGCACCACCCGTTCGAGCGTCACCGCCTTGCGGATCTTCGCGGTCGGCATGATGGCCTTCATCGCGAACGACCTCACCTTCGGCTACATCATCGCGCACTCGACCTACCTCGCCGGCGACCCGGTCGACACACTGTCGGTACTGGCGGTGACCGCCATGTGGCTATCGTTCGCCTGCCAGCTGCGCGCCGAGCCCGCCGGGGGGATCGCCGCGCCGCCAGAGCCGGCCTTCAGGCGTCCCCCTGTCCTGCCCTACCTCGCCGTCGCGAGCAGCTACCTGCTCCTCATCGTCGTCGACAGGCATACCATCAGAATCGGCCCCCCGGGCGTTGTGCTTCTCGGGTCCATATCGCTGACCTTCCTGGTCAGCGCACGCCAGTACATCGCCTTGCGGGATTACGGCCGACTCGCGGACCGGTACCAGAAGCTGGCCGCGATCGACGGCATGACCGGCCTGTACAACCGGCGCTACTTCATGGAAACTGCCGAGGCCGCCTTCGCGCACGCCCAGCGGAGCGGCCAGCCCTTCGTCGCGCTGATGATCGACGTGGACAACTTCAAGCAGATCAACGACACGCATGGCCATATCGTGGGCGACCGGGTGCTCACCGAGCTGGCGCATGACTGCCGGGAGTATGTCCGGCCCGGCGATATCGTGGGCCGCTACGGCGGCGACGAGTTCACCATCATGGTCCCCGGGATCACAAGCCTGCGCGCGGTCCAGCTCGCGGACCAACTGGCCCGCCCGGCCGCCCGCGTCCTCGGCTGCGACGGGAAGCCGCTCGCCTACCGCGTCAGCATCGGCATCGCCGAATGCCTCCCCGGCGGAGACCTGCCCACCCTGCTCATGCACGCCGACCTGGCCATGTACGAGGCCAAGCAGGCCGGAGGCGGCGGCTGGCGCATCTTCGGGGGCGGCACGGGAGCCGAACCGGCAGGCATCGGGCACGCTACCGCCGCACAGGCTCCGTCAGCGGCGGACCGGCAATCGGCGCCGACGCAGTAGGCACGTACGAAACCAGACCCGCCGAGTACCACCTCCAGGCCCGGGCGGGATGAGGTCCGGTCCAGCAGCTCGCGGCGGCAGGTAGCACGCCGCCAGCACCGCAGGCGAGATCAGCGTCACGTCGTCGATGAACAGCACCCGGCCTTCCAGCATCGCCCTGATCAGCGGCCCGTAGATGAACTCGTAGCTGCCGTCGGGCTTCTGCGTGTACCCGCCCACGAAGTCGCCCGTCGTGGTGTCGCCGTCTCCGGCGACCGTGATCAGGTCGGGGAAGGCCGCCTCGACCAGGCTGGTCTTGCCGATGCCGGGCGGCCCGTACAGGAGGGCCGGCATTCCTTCCTTACGCAGCTTGCGCAGCGCCTCGACATCGGGCATGTCGGCCAGCGCGCAGGGCTGCTAGACCTGCCCGCTCGGACGGTCACCAGGCCAGGTGCGGATGCAGTGCGCGTAGACCTTGAGCAGGACCGCGACGCCTATCGTTAGCATGGTCATGGCAGTCTGTTTCCGCGCGCGGGAGACAGCACCGTGAGCGTAGGGCTTGGCGGGAGCCGTCGTCGTGACTGCGCGCCCGGCCGCCCTTGACAGCTACGGCAGGTAACCGCGCCGGGATGTCACGACGCGCCCTCCTATTCGCCCCGTCCGAAGATCATGATCGCGCTGCCAGGTAAGGACACCTAGTGCTGGCGTTTCTCGAACCAGTAGTGGGCGTGAGAATCTTGCCCGTACGCCGGGATCTCCGTGTACCCGCTGCTGCGGTACATCTGGACCGCTTCAGTGAGCGCTCGGTGCGTGCCGAGCCGGACGACCCCGAACCCCCGGGCCACTGCTTCGCGTTCCAGCCCGGTCAGCAGCCGCCGGCCCACGCCCAGCCCCCGCATTCCGGCGGCCACCCACACGTGCCGGATCTCCCCGGCCTCGGGCTCAAGGGCACGCAGCGCCCCGCAGCCGACCGGGCAACCGTCCTCGTAGGCAACCAGGAATACCCCCGAGTCGCCCTGCACCTCCTGCGGCTGGACAAGGTCCGCCTCGTCGAACCCCTCCGGGAACCGCTCCCGCAACTCGGCAACGTACGCGGCCATGCAGCCGCGGGCGTCGGCTGACACCGGGTCGACCACCTGCACGCTCACCGCCGCTAGGCGCAGCAACCGCTGCGCGGCTCCGAGCGCGGCTACCAGCTCACGCCGCTGCCCCTCCGCTAGAGTGCCCAGCAGGCCCTCGGCGACTCCATTCGCCCGCCGATCCTGCTCAGCCAGCTCCGCCTCGCCTGCCGGGGTGAGCTCGGCCACCCGCAGCCGGCCGTCGTCTGGGTGCGCGCTTACCCGGACCAGCCCTTCGTCCTCCAGGGACCGGATAATCCGGCTCAGATATCCCGGATCCAGGCCCAGCCGGGTCCGCAGCTCCCGCAGGGACACCCCGGAACCGATCTCGAACAGCACCCGGGCAGCACCCAGCGGGCGGGCCTGGCCAAGGTACTGGTCGGAAAGCACCCCCACTCGCCGGGTGAAGTACCGGCTGAACTGACGGAAAACCGCCGTGTCCCGATGTGAGTCGCCCATAAATATTTGACTTTAGTCAAAGATACTGTTTATCTCAAGTCTGGCCGCGGGAAGGCGCAGCATGGCCCCCGGTGACCGTCGCGGCGAAGCCTGGGTACTGCTTCGTGCCCACTGAAGCCGCCAAGGTGAGCATCCCGGCGCCAGGGTGAGCACGGCGGAGACGCCTACTGGACCGGCATGCCAGCAACTGGGGGCTGTCGCGGGCGATGCGCTCGCTCAAGCACCTGCTCGCGGTGGCTGACGAACCGCAGCCGGATCAGCACGGGCCTGCCGATCGCGCCGGTGTCGATGAGCCGTTTCACCTCGACGTGCGGGGCGTAGAACACCTGGTTATGCGATGCGCCGAGCTTCACGCCGTTGGCCTGCGCGGCGTCGATGAGGGCCTGGCACTGCCCCGGGATCGATCGCGAGCGGCTTTTCCACCAGCACGTTCTTGCCTGCCTGGAGCGCTCGCAGAGCCACGGGGAAAATGCAGGTCGTGCGGCAGGCAGACCGAAACCGTTCCGACGCTCGGGTCGGCGATCAGCTCGGCGGCGTCCGCATAGGCGGGCAGTCCCTCGGCGGCGAACGGCTGGAGAAGCTCAGCGGCGGTGTCCGCCACCGCTGCCACGGCAACTGGATCCATGCATCGTCTCCTTTCTTCTCGGGCCTTCCCGCGGACCTGGAAGTCGAGATGCCGGTGACGACCTGGTTATCCCGCTTGTTGCGGGTTGGACCCAGCAGGTATGCCAGCGACCGTGCACTATCTGATATGGCGACCGCTGGCCGGCACCGACCGCGAAGCAGGGACGGTGAGGAGGAACGACATGGCCAGGGATCAACTACGACGACCAGACCGCGGCGGCGTTCAAGACGGTCCGTGAGGTTCCGCGCGACGGGCTTGCGGCGTGGCGCGAGGCAGTACGGCGTCACCTGCGCCCCGTGCGTCGTAGCGGGGATTATTGCCGGCGCCGGCACAGAGGCCCGCGACACCGCGCATGAGCTCGTAAGCGTCCAGGCCGGGGCGGATCTCGCCTGAGCCGGCCGCGGCGTCGAGCAGCTGGGCGCACACGGGCTCGAGGCGTTGGAGGAAGTAGGAGTGCATGGGGTCGTAGCAGGGGTCGTCGGACTGCAGCACGGCGGCGAGCCCGAGCTTGGTGACCAGGAAGTCGACGTAGAGGTCGATCCATCGCCCCAGAGCGGTGTGCGGCGTTGCGCCGGTCGACGCCTCCACACCGGAGGTGACGAAGACCGCAGCGGCCGCGTCGAGCAGGACCGGCCGGGATAGCCCATTCGGGTCGACTCAGCCGCGAACGTCAAGCCGGAACGCCCACCCGGCGCGGCCAGTCCAGGTCGCCGGCGATCGCCCTGGCCCCCAGCCGGCGCCAATCGCAGCCGCACGACGGTCGCGGTCAATGCTCGGCGATGAACAGTCGCCACCGTCCGTTCTGAGTCAAGTCTTTCTCATCCCGAAAGGAGCCGCTCGGCCGGTACCTCGCCGCGGATCCAGTGATGACCTTTCGGCTGCGGGACCACGTGACAATGATCCTGAACGGATGACCGTGAACGAGAGACCGTAGGGGCTCGAAATGACCACAGGCGAAACCCACATGGACGGCGCGCCCGTTGCGTGGACGGTCCCTGGTAGGTACATCAATCTAACCACCTACAGGCGGGACGGAACGGCTGTGGCCACGCCGGTATGGTTCGTGCAGGAGGGCGACAGGCTGCTGGTCCGAACGGGCGCGGCTGCCGGCAAGGTCAAGCGCATCCACCGCAACCCGGCGGTACGGGTGGCGGCGTGCACGGCGAGAGGCCGGCTCCGGGGACAGCAGGTGAGCGGGGTCGCACGCGTGCTTCCCGGCTCAGAGGCCGACGCCGCCGAGAGACTGATCACGCGCAAGTACCGTTACGATCTGATGATCATCAGACCGCTGTGGTTCGTCCAGTCCGCGCTGCACCTGGGCCGCCCGCGCAGCACGCCGGTGATCCTGGCGATCACGCCGCGCTGAGGTCATCACGGGTGACCCGCCGCGGACAGAGCCGTTGTGACGGCCCCTCGCTGGGCCACGTTGTTCTGGGTGCTAGCGGATTTCGTATGTTCCGTCCAGCCGGGCGCGGCCGATGGCGTGGCCCTCGATAGCGGCGATCACGTCATCGAGAGTGAAGCCGGCCGGCAGGCCGGGGGCCTGGTCGAGGGCGAAGAGCTGGAAGACGTAGGCGTGGGGTCCGTGTGACCGTATCGGCATGGGCCCGGCCCAGCCGCGGTGCCCGAGCGCGCCTTTGGCTTCCCGAACGGGACGTCGGGATCTTGCACGATGAGCACGAGCTCAACGGTGCCGGGCGGCGGCGGCGTCCAGGTGAGGGCGGGCGAGATGTTCGCGCGCAGCAGCCGGCCGCGGTGCCTTTCCGGGATGGGTGCCCCGTGGTCGAAGGCGGGGCTGGTCAGGGTGAAGTTCTCCGGGGACTGCAGGCCGGGGCGGGCCCAGACAAGGGTGTGGTGGCCGGCGCGCCGGTTGCGCAGTGCGACGCCAAGGGGGTTTGCGGGCATGACTTCGGCTCCTTCTTCCTGTGAACACCGCCTGTTCTTCCTGTGAACACCGCCTGCACCAGCCGGTAGCCCATGATCATCCACAGCAGGTAGCCGATGTTCGCCGGGGCCAGCGGATCCAGGTGCATGCCAGTGCCACCGGCTCGCCAAGGTCCGCCTGTCCCGGCGCAAGCAGCCTGGTCACCGTTCGGCAGCAGCCATTAGGCGTCCACGGATCTACAGCTTCGTGGACGCCTGACCTCGCCGCCGGTGCCATCCGGCCGCCTCCTTGTCCTGGGCCGGGAACAGCAGCCTCGCTATGCCTGCGACGGCGCGTGCCCGGCAGGGCCGGTCCTGAGGCCAGCGGCAGGTTCGGATGGTTCCGCTGGACCTGCCGCTGCGGGAAGTCCAGCCCAGGTGCGCAGCATCTCGACGAAGGCCTCTTGCTGAGCCGGGGGCAGGTCTGTGTAGGGGCTGACGTGGTTGCCGCCCGGGATGGTGAAGATGGCGCTGTCGCGGGTGCCGGAGCCGAGGGAGAACCGTTGCGCTGACCAGGGATCGTCTTGGCCGTAAAGGAATAGCAGATGGCTCCCGCGGTTGAGGACCCACTGGCGCACGGCCTGCATGAGGCCCGGGTCGAATGATGGCACCGGGATATTCGGCGGCAGGTCCTGTTGTGGTGCCTGCGCGGACAGCGGGTAGTGCAATAGTGATCCGAGTTGGGCGCGTTCGTCGATTATCGGATAGCCGAGCTGGGCGGCGGCTTGGTAGTTGTACGGAAAGAAGGGCGCGCTTTCTTGGTCATCGCTGGCGAGCCAGGTGTCGACATCGTCGTACCAGTTGTAAAGCTGCTGCAGTGTGGCCGTGGCGCCGGGAATGGTCGAGCAGTCGCCGCCGTATTGCCAGAATATGAATGGCGTTTCAAGGACGGTGACTTCGAAGTTTTCGTCGAGACCACCGACCCAGTCGTTGAAGGTCCCGCCGGCGGCCTTGGCCTCTGCGGCCAGTTTGGCCTCGAAGGTGGCCCGGTTAGCCAGCGCGCGGACCTGCGCCTGCAACAACGCCGCGCGACAAGCGGCGGTGCCTACGTTGGCGAGGAATTGATCGTAGCTGTGGCTGTACGAATCGGTGATGATCGGCGCGCTCCAGGCGAAGGTGCCGGCGAAATCATCAGGATAGTAGTAGTCGTGGAAGATCGCTGCTTCGCCGCCTTTGCTGACGCCGCTGAGCAGCCACGGCGCGTGGTAGAGCTGTTTGAACACCTGCACGACGTGGTGTTCGTCGGCAGCTTCTTGCCAGATGGTGAGATATTTCCACACTGTCGGCTGCGGCACCGAGTCGCCGTAGAACCGGGTTTCCACGCTGATTTGGTTTCCCCCGACGATGGCGGCAGGGTCGGACAGGTAAGTGTCCTGCGGACTGATGAAGGTGTAATTGAAGTAGCCGGATAGGAACATCACCATCGGCGCGGCCAGGTCGCGCTGGTACAGCTCCAGGTGCTGCTCGAAGGTCGCGCCGTGCGGCTGGTTATGGTTGACTGGCTGGCGTATCTCCAGCTCATACACCTGATAGCCAGCTGGCGGATAGGCGTTCTCCCCCAGATATGTCACCCCGGGCAGGTGTTTTAGCTGACTGATGAAGCTGCCGTCAGGTGCCGATGTCACCGGCCGCACGCTGGCCGCACCCGCAGCCGCCGGAGCGACAAGGATCGCCATAACGAACACGGCAGCAACGGCCGCGGCAATTATTACCCGGCTTCGGTGCATATTCTCTCCTTGATTCGTGGCGATAACGGACGCGCCCGTGCACAGGGCGAACAGCGTGCGTCCCGATGTGAGAACTCCTCATCGATCGCCAGCCGGAATAGCTCCCCAATCCCGGCTCGGGGCGCCGTACCTGACGATCAAGTCGGGCCCGACGAAGGTAAGGACCCGGCCATCTTGCGTGGACGGAATGCCATCCACTTGAATAGCGGTATGGCTGACTGCCATCTCGCAGACGTCGAGATCCTTCTCCTTCACGGCATCCATTCCTACGCGACTCATCCCGGCGCCAGCCTTCAGTTGTCCGTGCGGCCAGCATCTCAGCGCCCGAGGCCAGCACGATCAATTCCTGGTCTCACCCATTCCTGTAGACCGCGCAGGGTGTCGATGACCGCTGAACTGCCCACCGACGGCCCTCATGACGGCGGGCGGTACTCCAGCCAGGCCCGGCTACAGGAATCGCGGACCGGCGGGGAGGACGCGACCACGGCCATGAACCAAGACCGGCCGCTGAACGTGCCTCGGGAAGAAGGGTCCGCGAGCCGGTGAGGCAGCGATCGACGCAGGACGACGACGCGCGGGTGGCCGCACTGGTCCGGCAGTATCGCCGGGCGGCGGGGCTGAGCCAGCGGCGGCTGGCCGAACTGGCTCAGGTGAGCATCGGAGTCGTGCGGGATCTCGAGCAGCGCCGCAGCTCGCGGTTGCGCGCCGAATCTGTCCGGCGCCTAGCCGACGCGCTTGGCCTGGACCAGGGGAGCGCGCTTGAGTTCGCCCGGGCCGCCGGGGGCCCGGCGGCCGAGCAACCCGACCCGAGCATGGGCCGAGGACTCAGGCTCGCGGTACTCGGGCCGGTGACCGCGTGGCGCGACGGGGCGCGGATTGGCCTCGGCCCGTCCAGGCAGCGGGCGGTGCTCGGCTTGCTGGCGCTCACGCCTAACGTTCCTGTGCCCAGGAAGACGATCATCGACGCGCTATGGGGTGATGGCGTCCCGGCGACCGCCGTGCACCTGATCCAGGTCTACGTGAACAGGCTCCGTCGCCTGCTCGATCCTGGCGCTCTGCTCACGTCGGCCGGGACCAGCTACGAATTGGCGGCGGCCGACGGCCAACTCGACCTGATGGTGTTCGAGGCCCACGCGAGCCGTGCGGCGCGAGCCCACGCGGCAGGCGAGCTTGGCCCGGCGTGCGAAGCCTACGCCCGCGCACTCGACACCTGGCGGGCTGAACCGCTCGCCGACGTCGAGATTCTGCATGCGCATCCGGCCGTGGTCGCGCTGCGCCAGCGTCGGTCGGACCTCGTTATCAGGTACGCGCAAGCGGCCACGGCGGCGGGGCGGCATGAAGCGGTCCTGCCTTGGTTGCGGGGACTCGCCGCGGCGGAGCCGCTGA
>JBEKKH010000033.1:0-25404 GCA_050010815.1 Streptosporangiaceae bacterium
CGCAGGTCGGAGCGTTTCTGCCGTTTTACATCGCAGTGACCTGCGATGTGTAAGCGAACCGCACCTCGACGAAAAAGGACTGCGGTTATTATTCAGCGAGATTAGCCTATTACTCAGCGAGATTAGCCCATTAACCCAGCGAGATTAGTTTGGCTACTTAAGGCTGCCACCTGGTGACCTGTTGAAGCAAGCTTGTCGGCCACAGCAAATCCATCCTCGCCTGCCACGGGAATGTCTGGCTGATCGACAGGATCTCCGCCGCCAAGTAGCCTCGGCTCCGTGATATTGTTGACACAATCTATCTAGTCGGCCATACTGACTTCAACGGGTGTAATCTGAACATTGACCTGGGGTTTGGCCTCGTCGTTTTCTGTTGTTTTAATGCTGGCGAATATCTCATCGTAGCCATACTGACTCGCTGAAAACCATCGTTAAGTCCCTGTACGGGAGCTCCGGATGAAGTTTAGGGTTCTGGGGCCTCTTGAGGTTATGGTCGGTTCGGAACGACTCGACCTAGGCGGCAGCCGACAGCAGGTCGTCGCGGCCACGCTCCTTCTCAGCGCCAACAGGGTCGTCACGATGGACCGGCTGCTGGAGGCCATCTACGGCGAAGACCTACCGCTGACCTCCCGTTCTCAGGCCCAGATCAGCATTTCTTCACTCCGGCGCCTGTTCGCTTCGCGCAACTATGACGCGATCATCGTGACTCGCGCGCAGGGCTACGTCATTCGGGTCGACAGCGGGCGGCTTGATTCCCAGCAGTTCGGGGAGCAAGTTGTCGCTGCTCGAGAGGCTCGCGAGGCGAATCACCTTGACGAGGCCGTAGCGTGCTACCGTGATGCGCTCCGGCTCTGGCGGGGACCGGCGTTTGACGGTATCGACAGTCAGCTGATCCGGGTGGCCGCCACCCGGCTAGACGAGCAGCGTATCGCCACCAACGAAGACCGCGTCAACCTCGAACTTGAGCTGGGCAGGCATCGCGAACTGGTGGGCGAGCTCACCGAGCTCACCGAGGAGTTTCCGCTCCGCGAGCAACTGCGCGGCCAGCTGATGCTCGCCCTGTACCGCTGCGACCGTACCGCCGAGGCGCTGCAGGTCTACCGGCAAACTCGGCGCACCATGATCGACGAGCTGGGAATTGAGCCAGGCGAACGGCTGCAGCAGCTTGAGCGCTCCATCCTGACCTCCGATTCGGCCCTTGATCCGCCCGTCGCGCCAGTCCGGCTTAAGTCGCTGAAACAGCAGGTTCCGAGTCTGCTCCCCACCGACATGGCCGACTTCACCGGCCGGACGGAGGAGATCAGCACGATCCATCGGCACCTGATTCCGACCTGGCAGGACGCCAGGCTGGCGGTGCCCATCGTGGTGCTCATGGGTAAGGGGGGAGTGGGCAAGACCAGCACTGCCATACACGCCTCGCACGGTCTGGCTGACCAGTTTCCCGGCGGCCAGCTATTCGCCGACCTGCATGGCGGGGCTTCGCGTCCGGTCGCCCCGATGCGGGTGCTTGAGCGTTTCCTCAGGGTGCTCGGCCTGCCGGGTTCGCACATCCCGGATGGCCTCGATGAGCGGGCGGAGGTGTACCGCAACCTTGTCGCCGACCGGAAAATCCTGGTGGTGCTCGATGACGCGGCAAGCGAGAGCCAGGTCCTGCCGCTGCTACCGGGAAGCGGCGCGGCGGGGGTCATCATCACCAGTCGGCGCAGGCTCGCCGGACTCGCGGGCGCCACCCACATCGAAGTGGATGTTTTCGATGCGGAGAAGTCGCTTGACCTGCTGGCCCGCATCGTCGGTGACGTGCGTGTCCAGACCCAGGCCCAAGCGGCGATCGCGGTCGCCGAGCATTGCGGCTATCTCCCGCTGGCGCTGCGCATCGCTGGCGCGCGGCTATCCGCGCGGCCTCACTGGGACATCCAGCAGCTGGTCGAGCGCCTGACCGATGAGACGCGCCGGCTGGACGAGCTCAGGCATGGCGACATGGGCATCCGGACGAGTATCTCGCTCACCTATGAGGGCACCGGGGAGCAGGCGAAGCAGTTGTTCCGCCGGCTGGCCCTCCTCGATCTGCCGTTCTTCTCCGGCTGGCTGAGCGCCGCGCTTCTCGATCTGCCGGTCACTCAGGCCGAGGACCTGCTGGACGATCTGGTCAATGCCCAGCTGATCGAGACCACAGGCTCCGGCTCGGGCGTGCACAGCCAGTACCGCTTTCATGACCTCATCCGTGTGTTCGCGCGCGAGCGACTGGTGGCCGAGGAGCCGGCGGCTGAGCGGAAGGCGGCGCTTGAGCGCGCGCTCGGTGCCTTGCTCCATCTCGCCGAGCAAGCCAATCGCCGCCACTACGGGGGTGACTACGTAGGGCTGCGTAGCGATGCGCTGCGCTGGCCTCTGCCGGCCCGGCTGGTGGAAGAGCTGGTCAGCGATCCGCTGTCTTGGTACGACCACGAACGTACCGTCCTGGTCGCGGCCGTAAGGCAGGCCGCCCAGGCGGGGTTCGTCGACCTGTGCTGGAGCCTGGCCTTCAGCGCGGTCACGCTTTTCGAGTCCCGGATCTACCTGGACGACTGGCAGGAAACACACGATATCGCTCTGGAGACCGCCCGGAAGGCGCATCATATTCGCGGCCAGGCGGCGATGCTTTACTCGATCGGGGAACTCAATATCGCCCAGCAGCGGTTCGACCAGGCCCGGCAGGTATTTAGCGAGGCCGCGCAGCTGTTCGAAGATGCGGGTGACGATCAGGGCATAGCCCTGGTAACCCGCCATATCGCGTTCATAGACCGCCTGGGCGGGCGGCTCGACGATGCCACGCAACGCTATGAGCAGGCCCTGGCCGTATTCCGGCGGACGGGCGACAAGATCTCCGCGGCCCATGTGCTGCATGGCCTGGCCCAGGTCAAACTGGAGCTCAACGAGGTTGACCGCGCGAAGGAACTGCTCGCGGACGCGCTGCAGCTGAGCCGGATGGCGCCCTGCGGAAGGGTCGAGGCGCAGGTGCTGCACCGGATGGGCGAGGCTAACCTGCGGGCAGGAGATCTGGCCGAGGCCGTCGCCGCGTTCAAATTGGCCCTGGCGACAACCCGTGGCCTAAATGATCCCATCGGAGAGGCGTATGCCCTGATGGGTGTGGGCGTCGCGGAGGCGCGCCGGGGTGAGTTCGGAGCGGGCGGCGAGGTGTTGCAGCGCGCCCTGGAACTCGCAGGCACCGCGGGCGAACGGCTGGCTGAGGCACGGGCGCTGCTCGGATTGAGCGAACTGTACCTGGCCAGTGGCGATCCGGTCCAGGCCGTCGTCTGCGGAGAAGGGGCGGTGGACATTTTCCGTGGCATGGGCGCGCTGCTCGACGCCGCCCGGGCGTTCACCATGCTCAGTGCCGCCCATTCCGCGCTCGGCGCGACCGAAGCCGCCAACGAGGCTATGGCCGAGGCGGCCACCCTGACCAGGAAGCTGGTTGGTGAAGCGCGGGTTTCTGAACGGCAATTTCCTGAGCTGCCAGCACAGGTCTGCTGATGACGCGGCGAGCTCCGCATCCTGTCCCGTTACCCGGGTACACCGAGCCGACCGCGGCGATGCGGCCAGACGGCAGCGGGTCAGCCCCAGGGCGTGCCGTCGGGACCAGCCCGGCTGGCCACCGGCGCGGTCACGGCCAGCGCCGCCAGGCCAGGGACAGCCGCCGCCCCGCAGCAAACGGCGGCGATGGCGGTAGCGATGAGGGGCCTGGTACCACGGGCGGCGATGTGGCTGTTCATTATTTTCTCTCGACCTCTCGTCGTGTCTGGCTCGCGTATATTTTCTGCTCGCTCATCAACGTATGTCAGGCTGCCTTCGGCCCATTATCGGTCTACGAAGGCCTACCGATAGCGTGCTCAGGGAAGCTGTAGGAACAGCGGCACTGGGCCGCCTCCGCGAGGCCGGTGATCGCGGCTGAGATGCATGTCTGCGTTGGGTAAACGAGCGCAGTTCTGTTCGCGATTTACTGCACCAGTTAACGTACAGTCAGGGTGTTCTTAATGATGATATCCGCACAGGTGCTCGACGGCACGTACGGTAAGTCGGCCGTCGGAGTCGGTGCTTGCCTTGCGCGCGCCAACGGCGGTGGCTGGATTACGGTCGCTATGGCTGAGACCAACGGCTATGGATGCATCGAGGACTGGGATAACTGGCATTTTGAGCGCGGCCTCTACCGCATTGTGTTCGACAGTGATAGCTACTTTTCCGGGCTAGGCGCGACCACCGCTTATCCGGAGGTGGTGGTCATCTTCAGGATGCAGAACGAATCCACGACTTTTCAGGTGCAGCTCACTGTGGCCCCCCATTCGTACTCGACCTATTTCGGAACTATGGAAGCTCAGCCGGGGAGCCTCGGCTAACTGTGGCGTTCTTTTGGGAGCACACCATCGCGCATGGCGCGGACAGGAGGAGGACGCTGCGATGAAAAAATCCGTTGAGCGCAAAAGGGATATCGGCTATCCGGCCGTCGTCTCGCTGCTCTACTCCGAACTTGACCGGCAGGCCGCGGTGATCGCCTGCAAGCTCACTTTCATTTTGGAATCTTGCCCGAGCTACCCAGGCTGCTCATGACGACGACGAGCGATGTAACCACGGACCTGCCCTGCGCCTGGCCGCCAGGCCCAGTCGACGCCGAGCCGGTAGCACTGCTTCAATACATCTTCGGCTCCACCACCGCCCCGAAGGGAGTGGCCCTGACCCACCGGAATCTGACGTGCAACTCAGAGCTCCTCTTTCCTTTCTTCGGGCACTCCGAGGAAAGCCGGGGCGTGAGCTGGCTCCCGCTCTCTTATGATATGAGCCTGATCGGCGGCATTATACAGCCGCTTTATGGCAAATTCCCGGTAATGTTGATGACGCCCGCCGACTTCATCCGCCGGCCGCTCAGCTGGCTCCAGGAAATATCAAGGATCCGGGCCGCTGCCAGCGGCGGCCCGGATTTCGCCCACGAGCTGTGCGTCCGGAAGACGACCGCGGCGCAGCGCGCGCAGCGCGACTTGAGCAGCTGGCGGGTTGCGTCCAATGGCTCGGAACTGATTCGCGCGGAAACTATAGAAAATTTGACGCGGGCCTTCGAGTCGGCCGGATTCAGCCATGAAGCTTTTCATCCGTGCTACGGACTCGCTGAGGCAACGCTTATCGTTACCTATGGCCTGCCCTGCGTTGCGCCGTCGTACCGGCGCCGGCCGGCCGGAACCAGGAGAACCTTCTCGGTCCGGCGGGCCGGCACGTCAGCGGGGGCGTTCCTGCGCACCGGCGATCTCGGCTTCGTCCTGGGCCGTGCCGCGGCATTCTCCCTGGCGAGCGGGGACCAAGAGCGGCTAATGATCGCGCATGAGATCACCCGGCAGGCCGGTGACGTCGATGCGGGCGAGGTAGCCGGGACAAGTCGCGCGGCCGTGGCCGCGGAGCATAAGGTCCAGGTCCCCGCAGTCGTCCTGCCGGATCTCGCCGTCCGTGTCATCACGTCCGATGTGGCCCACGCCGCCAGCGTGGCGGACTTGGCCATCCGGCCGGATGAGCAGATCACGGCGAAGGCGGCGGCGAAAACCGAGGTTCCTTCCGCCGCGTCGCTACCGGATTTGACGGTTGCCGATAAGGCCCCGGCCAGGCTCTACCGCTGGATCTGCGGCTCACGCGTGCCAACTGATGCCGTTGCGGACGCCGGTTCCTTCTTTGACGCCGCTGCCCGGCGGCCGGGAGAACGACCGCGCTGGACATGGTAACCCGCAGCTGTGATGATGTGCGTGATGTCGACCCTGAAGTGGGCAACTCCGGATCAGGCAATTGCCCGCGTTCAGCCGAGGCCACCTCCCAGCTGAACAGGGACCCTTTGGCTATCATTCTGTACACTTAAAAGAAGGTACGGTTCCGCATGTCCACTGTCACAGTTCCCCGTTCAAACGTCACCGTTGAAGAGGTAAGCGCGGTGCTTCGCAAAGGGATGGGTTCCCGTTACCAGATCACGCCCGTGCCGGGTGATAAAAACGGTCTATTTGTCAAGTCGAGTTTGCACGAGCGGACAAAAGTCGAGATCCTCCAGGGCGGGAACAGCACTAAGATCCAGATACGGCCCAGTTCCGCCTTCACCTTGGGTGGCATTCTTGTCAATTTTCTCGGTATCACCCGCAAGGTGCACCAGGTACTAGAGCACGCGCCCGAGCTTGCGAGGTTGAATTAAGCGACCCGGCTCGCAGTTATCTCACCTCACCGGGTGTCGACGGGGCACCTGGCCGACACGCTGATCCTGCGCATGACCGCAGGCACCCCGGCCATGCCCTGATCGGCAGCTACCTGGGTCGGCGCCGGGCCTTTTTCGGCACCGGCATGGGCATCGCGCTCGTGTCGACGCCGGAACAGCAGGCCATCACGGACACCGTGGTACCCGCGTCCAGGCCCCTGGTCTTCCTCCTGAGTGCCGCCGCCCTCGGCCTGCGCGGGAGTATCGAAAGATACGTGGCGGCTACCACTTAGTGTGCAGGTGCGAGTATATCGACTGAGTCCCGGATAACTTTAGGCGAAATCCAATTGCCTGGCGGCCGGTCCAGGATAACCTGAAACCAGGAAGACCGGTAACCAGCATTATGATGACAACTCCTGCTGGCGATAGCAAGCTTGCTATCGCGAAACGATCCTGGTGAGGCTGCGATGACGGTTTTGATGACATCGAATGTGGATTCTGAGCTGGCTGAAATGGTCGATGGCGCCGCCGCCAATAGCAGTAATTCCGATCCTATGACCATGATCGAGCAGCTGCCCGAGGTCACCGTCCCGATAAGCATGCTGGTGCCTGGGTTCCACCTACGCCAGGAGGGAACGGATCCCGCTCATGTCCGGCTGCTGGCTGACGCGGCAGGATCGGTGAAGCTCCCGGCCATCCTGGTCCAGAAAAGCGGTTCGCGCATTATCGACGGACTGCACCGTCTTGAGGTCGCGAAGCTTCGCGGTGAGTGGACGATCAGTGCGCGCATTGTCGACTGCACGGATTCCGAAGCGCTCGTGCTCGCGATCAAGTCCAACACGCTGCACGGACTGCCGCTATCGCGGGCCGACCGTATATCTGGCGCGAAGCGCGTCCTCGCCGCCCATCCTGACTGGTCGGATCGCGCGGTGGCGGGGATCACCGGGCTGAGCGCGAAGTCAATTGTCTCGCTCAGGAACAGCTCGACTGGCGATGCGCAATTCTTCGGCAAGCGACTGGGCCGTGACGGGAAGCGGCATCCAGTCATGCCTACTGAGGGCAGGCTGCGGGCCGTCGAATACATTAAGGCTCATCCGGAGGCATCACTGCGGCAAGTCGCCAGGGAAACCGACGTATCGCTCGGGACAGTCCACGACGTCAGGGAAAAGATCCGCTGCGGCGCAGCGCCCACCCCTGGGGCACCTGAACGGCCTGCCGAACAGATCGCCGCCATGCCGAGGCCAATCGCTCTGGTGGATTCGCCGGTGCCGATCATCACCCCGCCTGCGGAGAGGGGTACCGCGACGGTCCACGGCCAGCGGCTCGCCTGGCCGATGATTTCCGCCAAGCTGGCTGGTGATCCGTCCCTGCGGTACACCGAAGGCGGCCGTGCCTTCCTGCGCTGGATGACCGGGCATTGCTTGCAGACAGATGACTGGCGGGAGTTCATCGACGCGATCCCGCCGCACTGGCGGCCTGCGGTCAGCCGGATCGCCGCCGAAATGAGCGAGGAATGGCGGCAGTTCTCCGAGCGGCTCGGCGCCAAACTGGAAGCGGTCAGCTGAACGGCGCCTGTTCTCCGGTCCCGTGACCGATCCGAACAGTGGCCCGCTGCTCATCGGAATCCGGCCGGATCGTTCTCGACGATCGCTTTCATCTTCTCCAAGGTGACGCGCATGCCGGTCAGGTTGGTGCGCATCCGGGCCCGCCCGGCCAGAGGTATTGACGACGGACTCTCCCGGCCCGTGGACCGCGAAAGCGAATTCGCGGCCCGGGTCGCTCGCGACCACCGTGCAGGTCGTCCAGTACACGGGTCCCCGGCCATTGCGCCGGACGTGGCCGCGGAAGCGCGCCCCGGCCCGGGGCCCGGTCGCCCCGGCCAGCCAGCGCGCCTCGAAGGTCTCGGGGCTGAACTCGCCGATCCGGGTGACGTCGCTGACCAGGTCCCAGACCTGGGCGGGCGGCGCGGCGAAATGGACGGTCACGGAGCCTTTCATGAGGTCAGGATACGGCCGGGGCGCCGCACGATAACGTTGCAGGAACGGTCCGGGCGTACCGTGAATAAGATGACATCAAGGTCGTGTCCCGCGTTCAACCACCGCCACGGAGAAGTTGAACTTTCCGGCGGACAGGAGCGATGATCAAGAGGTGAATTTCCCCCTGTCGGCCTCCGGAGAGCATGGGAAGCGTGAGCGAAGGTTACCTGGACGCCCCCACCCATCCGCGGCTGCTCGCGCTCAGCGACCTGCACGTGGCCTACCCCGAGAATCGCAAGATCGTCGAGGATCTTCGCCCCGGATCCGGCCAGGACTGGCTCTTGCTGGCCGGGGACGTAGGGGAGCTGTCCACGGACATCGAATGGGCGCTGCGCACGCTGCGCGAACGGTTCGCCACGGTGGTATGGACCCCGGGCAATCATGACCTGTGGACGCACCGCGACGATCCGGTCCGGCTGCGCGGCGAGGAACGGTACCTGTTCCTGGTGGAACTGTGCCGGGGCCTGGGCGTCATCACGCCGGAGGATCCTTACCCGGTCTGGACCGGGCCGGGCGGCCCGGCCACGGTCGCGCCCCTGTTCCTGCTCTACGACTACAGCTTCCGGCCAGACGGCGCGGTAACTAAGGAACAGGGCCTGGCCGTGGCCTACGGGACCGGCATCGTCTGCAGCGACGAAGCGCTGCTGCATCCCGATCCCTACCCGAGCCGGGAGGCGTGGTGCTGGGCCAGGGTGGAGGCGACCGAGCGCCGCCTCGCGGCGCTGGACCCGGCGCTCCCCGTCGTCCTGGTGAATCACTATCCGCTCGTCAGGGAACCCACCCGCGTGCTGCGGTACCCGGAGTTCGCCCAATGGTGCGGAACGACCCGTACCCATGACTGGCACACCAGGTTCAACGCCGCCGCGATGGTCTACGGGCACCTGCATATTCCGAGGGTGACCTGGTACGACGGCGTCCGGTTCGACGAGGTCTCGGTCGGCTACCCGCGGGAGTGGCAGCGCCGCGCCCGCCCCCCCGGCGTCCCGCGGCAGATCCTCCCCGCGCCCCACGACGAGAGCACGCCCTGGTGATCAGGGCCATCTTGCCGTCCGAGGTGGTAGCGGAGGAGGCCTTCGGGGACCTGCCCGACGTCACGCTGTTTCCTGACGAGGAAGCCGTCGTCGCCCGCGCCGTTGACAAGCGGCGCAACGAATTCACGACCGTCCGCGGGTGCGCGCGGGCCGCGCTGGCCCGGCTCGGCCTGCCGCCCGCGCCGATCGTGCCCGGATTGCGCGGCGCGCCGCAGTGGCCGCCGAACGTGGTGGGAAGCATGACGCACTGCGCCGGTTACCGGGCCGCCGCGGTAGCACGTGACGGTGACGTCGTCACGATCGGCCTGGACGCCGAACCGCACGACGCCTTGCCGGCCGGCGTGCTCGGCGCCGTGGCCAGCGACGAGGAGCAGGCCCGGCTGGCCGCGCTGGCCGCCGCCCGGCCCGGCGTGTACTGGGATCGCATGCTGTTCTGCGTCAAGGAGTCCGTCTACAAGGCCTGGTTCCCGCTGACCCTCCGCTGGCTTGGCTTCGAGGACGCCCGCGTCGATATCGATCCCGACGGCCAGACGTTCACCGCCCGGCTGCTGGTGGAGGGCCCGGTGGTCAACGGGGCCGTGCTGTCCGGTTTCGAAGGCCGCTGGCTGGTCAGCGACGGTCTGATCGTCACCGCCATCGTCATTCCCCGACGCTCATGACGCCGAACGAACTTGCCGGTCCGCGCCGCCCCCAGCCCCTGTGGTGGTGGGCAGGCGTATCGTCGTAGGCAAAGCTAGAGCTCTTGGCGGTGACGGCTTGCCTGACATCCTGAGCCAGGGCGAGGGCCGCGGGTCCGGCCCGTGGCCGCGGCGCGTGGCGGCCGCCGCCGTGCTCGTGCTGGTGGCCGTGACGATCGTGCACTACCTGCCGCGCTCCCGGCCCGGCCCAGTGCGTCCGGTCCGGGCGGCCATCGTCGTGACCCCGTCGACCCCGTCGACCCCGTCGACCCCGCCGCCGGCGGTATCCGGTGCGGTTTCTGGTGACGCCGGGGTGGTGGTGGATCCCGACGGGATCACCGGTCAGACCTCGTCGTGGCCCGGCGGCCTGCGGCTGCCGGCGGCCGGAGCGCAGCCGGTGTGGTTCTGGCCGGGCACCGGCCAGGTGGCGCCGATCGGCGGCTTGCCCAGGCAGCAGTCTGGTTACCAGTTCATTCGCTCGGCCGGCGGCTGGGCGGTACAGGCCGTAGCGCAGGCTCAGGCCGCCTGCGGCAACTGCGCCGGGCCGCCG
Source organism: Streptosporangiaceae bacterium (assembly GCA_050010815.1). Taxonomy (GTDB): domain Bacteria; phylum Actinomycetota; class Actinomycetes; order Streptosporangiales; family Streptosporangiaceae; genus Palsa-504. Next base: position 10,482 of record JBEKKH010000033.1, read on the forward strand.
CGGGCTGCCTACTTCCTGGCCGATAGCGGACGGTCGGTGACGCCGCTGGGGCTGGCCGACGCGGTCGCCCCGGGCACGACGGGCACGCTGTGGCTGACCCGCTACCCGGCCGCCGCCGATCCGCGCACCGCCGCAGGCCTGGCCACGGAGGTCAGCACCGCAGGCCGGCCGCTCGGCCCGCAGCTCAGGCTGCCGGCCGGGTACCTGATCGAGCAGGGGACCGACCGTGGCCTGCTGCTGGCCCCGGTGGTCCGGGGAGCTTCGGTAACGGCCGACAAGTTGTGGGATCCGGCCGCTCCGCGGACCAGTCGCACCTTTGCCGAGGTGATCGCGGCGAGCGCTACCGAGATCGCCTGGGCGCCGCCGTGTGTCGCGCGTTGTCGTCTGGAGGTGCTGACTCTGGCCACCGGCAGGCAGGTGTCGGTCGAGCTGGCCGCGACGAGTTTGGTGGCCAATGCCGCCTTCAGCCCGGACGGCAGCTTCCTGGCCGTCCAGGTGAGCTTCGGTGACAATTCCGACGCCGGCACAGAGGCGGTCCAGCTGGAACTGGTGTCCGTGGCCAGCGGTCACCTGTCCATCGTGCCGCAGACCTGGGTCAGCAGCGATGCCCTGGCCGGTTTCGGCTGGCCCGCCGACCGCGACAGCCTGGTGGCTGAGCTCAACTTCACGACCAAGGTGCAGCTAGCCACGTGGCGTCCAGGGGCCAGCCGGCTGGCTATTGTGGCGCTCAGGCCAGAGCACAGCCCCGCCTCCCTGGTCATCGGCCAGTTCGCGCCCTAATCGCGGAATTGCGGGTCATGTCGCAATCCGTGGCGTGACGTTACCATCAGATGGTGACCGGCTCTCATCCTTCCGCTGTCCCCGCCCACAGCACCGATCCCGCTGCTGGACCGCTGCACCTGATCCAGTCGTTCGCCAACACGCTGAGCTCCGATCCGGACGCGGACCGCCTGGCTACCCGCGAGGAGGCGGCCGCCTGGCTTCGCTCGGCGGCCCTGCTGCCGGCCGAAGCCGGCCTGTCCAACTCCGAGCACGCCGCCCTGCTCCGCCTGCGCACCTCGATCAGGGATGTCCTGGCTGCCCACACCGCCGGCCGCGCGGCCGGCGCCGCCGCTGCCCGCCTGACCAAGGCGCTCGCCGATGGCCGTCTCGTCGTCACCGTCGATCCGGCGGGCACGGTCCAGCTGGCCACCGCCGCCCGCGCCAGCTACCCCAACCTGGTGGCCGCCATCGCCATCGCCGTCGCCGGATCCGCCGCCTCCGGCACCTGGCTGCGCCTGAAGTCCTGCGCCGCCCCGCGCTGCGGTCAGGCCTTCCACGACACCTCGGCCCCATCAGCCGCTACTCGCTGCCCCCGCCACACTCCCTGAGAGGCCCCAAACCGGGCGCGACGGGCGTCGACGGCGGCGGTACCGGATACTCTCCACCGGGTGGGCGAACAGATGCATGAACAGGGCCGCGCGGTGCGCCAGGAGGCGCTCGCGGCGGGGTGGTCGCACCGGCATCGTGATGTGTCGGGCGGATGGCTGCGGCCGACCGTGTTCGGCGCGGTGGACGGGCTGGTGACCAACGCGTCGCTGATCGCCGGACTGGGCGGCGGCGACGCGCCGCCGCACGTCGTCATCTTGACCGGGGTCGCCGCGCTGGTGGCCGGCGCGTTCTCGATGGGCACCGGGGAGTACGTGTCGGTGACCAACCAGAACGAGCTGGTGCACGCCGAGGTCGCGACCGAACGCACCATGCACGCCCGCTTCCCCGCCGCGGAGGAAGCCGAACTCGCCGACACCTTTGCCGGCTACGGAGCCGACGAGGAGACCGCGGCTCGGATGGCTGCCGCGGTCTCGCGAGATCCGGACACCGCGCTCCGCGTGCACACCCGCGAGGAGCTCGGCGTTGACCCCTTCGAGCTGCCCTCGCCGGTCTTTGCCGGCCTGTCCTCGCTGGTGGCCTTCTCCGCCGGGGCGCTGATCCCGCTGCTGCCGTACCTGGCGGGCCTGTCCCTGCTGGCGGCGGCCCTGGGCATCGCCGCGGTCGCGCTGCTGACCGGCGGCATGGTGGTCGGCAGGCTCACCGGGCGCCCGATGCTGCGCTCGGGCCTGCGCCAGCTCCTGCTGGGCGGGGTCGCCGTCGCGGTGACCTTCGCCGTGGGCAGCCTTATCGGCGCCGGCCACGTGGCCTGAGCCCGCCGCTGAACGCAAAGCCCTTACCGTACGTGATCCCTAGGGGAGTCACCGACACCGTGAAGGGGAGACGTTCACATGCGAAAGATCAACCTATGGGGTGCCGCCGGACTAGCGGCCGCCGCCCTTGCCCTCAGCGCCTGCGGCAGTTCGGGCAGCTCGGCCGCCGCGGGCAGCACGCCGGCCGCTGCGGCCAGCACCGCGGGCCAGAGCAGCACCCCGGCCTCGGCCGCGGCCGTCAGCGGGACCGCCCTGCGGGCCACGACCGTCAGCGGGACCATGGTCCTGACCAATGACAAGGGCTTCGTCTTGTACTGGTTCGCGCCGGACACCTCAACCACCTCCAAGTGCACCGGATCCTGCGCCACCTACTGGCCGCCGGTGGCGGGCCCCGCCACCGCGGGTTCCGGCGTCACCGGCACGCTGGGCACCATCACCAGGTCAGACGGCACGAAACAGGCCACCTACGACGGGCATCCGCTGTACACCTACGCCGGGGACACCGCTGCCGGGCAGGCCAAGGGGAACAGGCTGAACGCCTCGGGCGGCCTGTGGTACGAGATGACCGTCTCGGGCGCTACCCCCGGCGCGAGTTCCTCGCCCTCGTCCGCCACCGGAAACGGCTACTGACCGCGGATAATAAGAACGGGGCAGCGCGCGTGATGCACGCAGTGCTGGCTGACCGAGCCGAGCAGCGCTTCGGTGAATCCGCCATGCCCGCGACTGCCCAGCACGAGCAGGTCGGCGCCGGCCGAGGCGTCGATCAGCACCTGGGCGGCGTTGCCCTCGACGACGTGGCCGCGCACGCGGACCTCGCTGCCCTCCTCGAGGGTGCTGCCGATCGCACCGGCGAGAACCTTCTTGGTGATCTCCTGGAAGTCGAAATTCTCGCCGGTGCCCATCGGCACGTATCCGAAGCCGCCGCCCGCGGCCGGGTAGTGCCACGCGGCGACGGCATCGACGGTCGCGCCGGTGAGCCGGGCCTGCCGGATGGCCCAGCGCAGGGCGCTCAGGGACGAATCCGAACCGTCGACGCCCGCCACGATGCGGGGCCCGGTGCCGTATTCCTCTGCTGACAGTTCCTGTGCTGGCATCTGCTGCTCCTCTTTTCTTTCTATTGATACCTGGGTCAGCGACGGGTCGTCCAGCTGGGCCCGGTCTGGTCCCACGCAGCCCCCCACGCGGCCAGCCGCCGCCGGTCCAGGGCCAGGCGGCACAGCCCGTAGAAGATCAGCAGCCCCATCCCGGCCACCATGGCCGCCGCCGCGCCCGCGACCAGCGCGTAAATGATCATGACGCTCTGGTCGCCGGGCGAGGGGACCGGCTCACCCGCGGGATTCAGCCAGATGGGGATCCGCGTGCCCGCGGGCGCACCGGAGATGTCCGGGGCCGTCGCGGTGGTCAGCATGCCGGTGTGCTCGCCGCCCGCCGGGCTGGACCAGCGCGCCTGCGCCTGCCCGACGCGGCCCATGCCGCCGCCGGCCGGTCCGGCCTGAATCAGCCAGGCCGCCGCCGGACGCAGACCTGCCGCGGCCACCCGCTGCGCCTGGTACGTGCGCGCGCCGAAGACGGACGCCACGGCCACCGCCACGGCGAAGGCGACGATCACCGTCACCAGGACCGCGCCCTCGATCCTGTCTACCGGCCGCCGGAGCGTATTCCGCCCGGTCAGCCACCGCGCCAGCCTGGGCATCCGGCGCGTCGCCCGGCTGACCTCGACGTTGACGGCTACGGCCGCAACGGCCTTGGCGCGGCGGACCCGGTCTGGTTCGGAGAATGGCATCACGGAACTCCTGGAGGGCACATCGCAGTCGGGCTGGTGATGTACCGCCGGGGTCCGGAGCGGCGCAGCGCTGTTCTCACCACGGTAACCCCTCCAACGCCGTATGTCGTATGTCGTATTGCACTGAAATGGAGTACAATAAGAATCGTTGCTCCGGACCCCGGCAGCTGCATCCGCGATTTCTGCGGACGCAGCAGCAGGACCGGAGTTTTTTTTGCTCGTACACGACCTCCGCATACAACACCTCGGCACTGACTTAAGGAGTCGGTTATGGGCATCATCGCATGGATCGTTCTCGGCCTAGTCGCAGGTCTGATCGCCAATATGCTAATCCCCGGCAGAAGATCGCAGGGCCTCATCCTGACCTGCGTGATCGGCATTCTCGGGGCACTGGCCGGCGGCTGGATCGCCACCCGCGTGTTTCACGTCCACACCCTGCACGGCTTCTTCAACCTGTCCACCTGGCTCACGGCGATCGTCGGCGCGGCCGTCCTGCTGCTCATCTTCCACCTGGTCAGCGAACGGTCCAGCGGTTCCCGCCGGTCTACCCGTTCGCGCCGGTCCAGCCGGTCCCGCATGTTCGCCCGTTCCCGCTAACCCAGGTCATCGGAGTACGTCATGATCATCATCGTCGGGCTCGTCATCCTGATCGCGGCCGTGGTCGCCGGGGCGGCCGGCGTTCTGTCCAATAGCGGCAGCGGGCATCCGCTCACCCACTTCGCGGTCCTCGGCTATCACGTGACCGGCTCCACCGGCACGCTCTTCCTCTACGGCATCGTGGTCGGGGCAGTGGGCCTGCTCGGGCTGAGCCTGCTGCTGGCCGGCGCGCGTCGTACCTCCCGCCGCGGCCGCGACGCCCGCCGCGGACTCACCCTGTCCCGCCGCGAGACCGCGGCCGTCAGCCACGACCGCGACGGCCTGCTCGACCAGCGCGAGACCGCCCGCGCCTACACCGCCAGCACGCCGGATAACGGCCCGGCCGCCAGCGGTCCTGTCGCCCCGCCTGTCCTCACGCCCGATGCCCCCGCCGACGCGTCAGTCTCTTCGGAATAGCCGGCCGAAGGCGGGCCGGCGGGCGCAAGCATTACTTTTAACCTGCCCGTGCCCGCCATATCAATGGTCATAATTTACTGTTATGAGCGTATGTTTAGACAGAAAACTCCGGACCTCCGGCCTTGTCGCCCAACACCAGTGCATCCTTGTTTCAGATGTGGCTCTCGCGGCCTGGTCCATTACAGTCATGGTCATGGCTTCACGCGGTCGGCCGCCGTCAGCCGCGGGTGGCCCTCGGCCAAGCCGGGGACGGCTTAAGTCCGGCCAGCTCGGCACGTGGGACCTGACCGTCTCGACGGTGGCGAATATCGGGCCGGGAATCGATTTCTACTTCGCGTTCGGGGTGATCGCGGTGACAGCGGGCGTCGCCGCGCCGCTGACGATCATCGCCGCCGGTCTCGCCGTGGCCTTCCTGGCGACGACGGTGGCCGAGTTCACCCGGGCCGAGCCGTCGGCGGGGAGCTTCATCACCTATGTGGAGACCGGTCTGGGGCCTAGGGCGGGCGTGGTTACGGCGCTGCTGGTCACCGTCGGCTACACGGTCGCCATGACCGGCGTGTTCACGATGTCGGGCGGATTGCTGGCGATGACCCTCGCCCATTACACCTCGGTGAACGTGCCCTGGGGGCCAATGAGCCTGGCGCTGACCATCGCCGCCATCTGGGTGACGGCCCGGGGTGTCAAGCTGTCCACCTCCGCGGTCGGCGTGGCCCTCGTCGCGCAGGTCGCGGTCATGCTGGCCGTCTGCGTGGCCGCCCTGGCCCGCGGCCGCCTCTCGGCGGTGCCGTTCCAGTGGGCGCATCTGGATGGCGGCCTGACCGGCCTGTCCAGGGGCTTCCCGTTGGCGCTCTACATGTTTATCGGGTGGGAGAACGGGCCGGCGCTCGCGGAGGAATGCCGTGACCCCGAACGGACCGTCCCCAGAGCCCTCTACATTTCGATCGCGATCGGCGCTGTGCTCTTCGTGCTGTTCGCCTACGCGACGATCACCGGCTTCGATGACAACGTGTCCTCCATCGGCCGGTCCTCGGTGCCCTTCCTGGTCGTGGCCGACCACGAGCTGGGCGGAGCGGCCGTGCTGGCCTGGGTCGCGGGGATCTTGTCCGTGCTAGCCGCGCTGGTGGCCGGTTCGAGTTCCCAGGCGCGCATGCTCTTCGACGGCGGACGCTCGGGTCTGCTGCCCGCCCGGCTCGGGCGCCTGCGCCAGCCGAGCGAGACGCCGGTCAACGCGCTTATCGTCATGGCCGTGGCCGGTCTCGGCGTCATCGGCGTCTGGTGGATCGTTCACCTGATCACCGGGCATACCGGATCGATGAATCCGGTCGGCCTCTACGCCGAGTCCTCGACCATGGGCACGATCGTGATCCTGGTTGTTTATCTCCTGACCAACCTTTCCCTCCCCGTGTTCATGTGGCGTCGCCACCGCTCGATGTTCTCTCCCGTCCGCCACGTGGTCGTTCCGGCGCTGGGATCGGCCGTCTTGGTGGTCCCGTTCATCGAGCTGTGCGAGCCTGGTCAGCCGTCGCCCTACAGCACCTTCCCGTTTATCGCCCTCGGGCTGGTCGCCGTCGCGCTTGCGACGGCCGGGCTCGTCGTGCACCGCCACCCCTCCGCCGGGTCGAGCGAAGCCACCTCGGCCCCCGGTTAGCGCGGACTTCCGCCTGGCGGGCATGAGCCGGGCTGGGGCAACTAGTGCGGGCGGGCGGTCCAGGCCAGGTGTGTGCCGCCAGTTGCGGGGGTGGTCAGCTGGAAGGTACCGCCGTTACGTTCGGCGCGGCGGCGCATGCTGGACAGTCCGCTGAAGCGGGCGGGCGTACCGAGGCCGCGGCCGTTGTCGGTGATGTCGAGAGTAATCAGCCCGTCCTGGAGCACCAGGGAGATGGTCACGGCGGTGGCGTGGGCGTGGCGTGCGCAGTTGGACAGGGCTTCGCGGGTGACGGCGAGAATGTCATGAGCCAGCACTTCGTCCGGACCGGGATCGAGCGGGCCGGCGAAGCGGATGCCGGCGGTGAAGCCGAGCTGCGTGGTGTGCTCGTCGATGATCTCCATGATCCGGGCGGGTAGGCCGTCCGGGGCCGCGCCGGGATGGTGGAGCCCGAAGATGCTGGTGCGGATCTTCTTGATGATCTCATCCAGGGTGTCAACGTAACTGTTGACCAGTTCCGCGGCGGCCGGGTCGCAGCGGGCGGCGTGGCCCTGCATCCTCATGCCGAGGGCGAACAGCTCCTGGATGACGTGGTCGTGCAGGTCGCCCGCGATCCGGTCACGGTCTTCGGCCTTAGCCAGGGTGATCTGGTCGGCGCGGGCCCGAGTGAGTTCCATCGCCACCGCGACGTGGCCGGCGAAGGAGGCGGCCATGCCCAGGTCGGTCTCGGTGAATCCTGGGCGTGTCGCCAGCCGGCCAAGCAGCAGCGCGCCGCGGATCTCCTCGCCGGCCGCTAGCGGCACGACGATCAGCGGGCCGGTACCGGCGCTCAGCGCAGCGGCGGCCGGTTGCCGGCCCTGTCCGGTTACTAGGCTGGGCTTGCCGGTGCGGATCGCCTGCCCGGCCAGTGAGTCCGCCAGCGGCTCTACCTGGTTCATCATCCCGGCGGCGAGCTCACCGGTGACGGCGGCGACAATGACCTGGCCTGCGCCGTGGGGCACGGCCAGCGTGGCGAAGTCCGCGTCCGCGGCGGCCGCGGCGAGCTGGGTGATCAGCGTGTGCGGCGGCACCGCCGGACCGGACAACAGCAAAGGTGTCAGCTCGGCGGAGGCGTCCAGCCAGCGGAGGCGCTGCTCGGATTCGGCGAACCTGCGCGCGTTGGCGATCGCCGGGCCGGCCGCCGCGGCCAGCGCGATCGCCAGCTGTTCATCTTCCGCGGTGAACTCCCCGCCCCGGAACCGCTCGGTGAGATACAGGTTGCCGAAGACCTCCTCCCCGATGCGGACCGGGACACCGAGGAAGCCGGTCATCGGCGGATGCCCCGGCGGGAACCCCGCCGACGCCGGATGACCGGACAGATCAGCGAGCCGCAGCGGCACCGGCTTGGAAATCAGCAGCCCGAGAACTCCCCGCCCCCTGGGCAGCTCACCGATCCTTCCGACCAGCTCCTCGTCCATCCCTGCGTGCACGAACTGTTCCAGCTCGCCGTCACGGCCCAGCACGCCGAGCGCCGCGTACCGTGCACCGACAAGGTCCCGGGCCGCCCCCACGATCTGCCGCAGCACCACCGGCAAGCTCAGCTCGCCGGCGACCAGGGCATTGGCGCGCACCAGCCCGCGCAGCCGCCCTTGGGTGGCCAGCACGTCATCGGCGCGGTCTATCAGCTGCACCAGCAGCTGATCCAGTTCCAGCCGCGGTATGTCAGGGACACCCAGTCCGCTTACCGCGGCGGCGGCGCGTGCGCCACCCTGTATTACGGCAGCCGACGGTGAACGGGGTCCATCTGTCCGGACGGGATCCGCAGGAATATCGAATCGAGTGCTCATAGCCTCTCCGCGGTCACCTAGACGAGCGGCGGCGAGAGGCAGGGTCCGGGCCGGTCAGGCCGCAGTTCCAGTTAACGGCATTGGCCAGTCCGGCACAAGCTCACGGGCCGTCGGGCTCGTCGCCCTATGCCGCCGGGATGGCTCCGTTGGGTGCTGGTACCGGGACGGGCGGGCCGGTTCTGGAGTAACGAGTTCGGTGTCTGTTTCCCGAGCCAGTTCATGGCTTCCTGGCGGCTTTCGTATATGTGCGGGGCCAGGCCCCGGTCGGAGAGGTGCTCGCTGAGCTTGAGCCGCATGAAGGAGCTGGTGGTGTATCTGGTGGCGCTGGCGTAGTAGCGTTCGGCCAGCGAGCGGATCAGGGCCTTGTAGTGGTCGGCCAGGGCCGGGTCCAGGTAGAAGTTGTCGTAGTTGATGACCATCTGCACTTTCTGGCCGGCGACGGCCAGGCGCTTGCCGACCTCGGTCCCGATCGCCTCGACGTCGTCCTCGCTGACCAGGGACATGCCCTGGCCGGCGGCGGCCGCGTACTGGCCGCTGAAGGTCCGCTGCTCGACGTCGGCGAGGAACTTGGGCGCTACGGGACCGTCGGCGATGACGAGCCGGCCGTCCTGCACGCAACAGCGGCTGGGGACGGTGAAGGTCCCGGTGAACACCAGCCGCTTGGCGTTCTGGCTGATGTTGATGAACCCGCCCGAGCCGGCCAGCTTCGGCCCGAACCGGCTGACGTTGACGTTGCCCAGGCGGTCCGCCTGAGCCATGCCGAGGAACGCGGCGTCCAGACCGCCCCCATCGTAGAAGTCGAACTGGGACGGCTGGTCCAAGATGGCCTGCGCGTTCAGCGCCGAGCCGAAATCTAGCCCGCCGGCCGGCATGCCGCCCATCGCACCGGGTTCAGCGGTCAGCGTGAGGTAGTCCAGGAGGTGCTCCTCGGCCGCCACATTGGCCACGCCTTCGGGTATGCCGATGCCGAGATTCACCACGCTGTCGGGCTGCAGCTCCATCGCCGCCCGGCGGGCGATGACCTTCCGCTCGGTCAGCTCCAGCGGCGGGACGGTGTTGCGGACCCGCCGCAGTTCCCCGCTCAACGCCGCCGAGTACGACGTGCCGAAGGTCTGCCAGTGATGCTCGGGCTGCGAGACGACGACGCAGTCGACCAGGATTCCTGGGATCTTCACCTCTCACGGGCTCAGGCTGCCGCTCTCGGCGACCCGCTCCACCTGCACGATCACCAGGCCGCCGGCGTTGTGCACCGCGGTGGCCACGGCGAGCGCCTCCATGGTCAGCGCCTCGCGCTCCATGGTGATGTTCCCTTCGGGATCCGCGGTGGTGCCGCGCAGGAACGCCACGTCGAGCGGCAGCGCCTTGTAGAACAGGTACTCCGCGCCGGCGAGGGTGATCAGCTCGACGCGGTCCTCGGTGGTCCGTTCGTTGATCTTCCCGCCGCCGTGCCGCGGGTCGACGAAGGTACCCAGTCCCACCCGGGTCAGCAGGCCGGGCTTGCCCGCGGCGGTGTCCCGGAACAGCTGCGACACCACACCCTGCGGCAGGTTATGCGCCTCGATCTTGTTGCCCACGGCCATCTTCCCCAGCTCGGCCGACATGCCCCAGTGACCGCCCACGGCCCGCCCGAGCAGGCCCTCGTGGCATAGCCGGTCCAGCCCGCGACCCTGCCGGTCCCCCTGGGCCACGGTAAAGACCAGCCCGAGGTCGCGGGGGACGCCCGTCAGCAGGAAACGCTGCTCCAGCGCCAGCGTCAGCTCCTCGGCGAAGCACTGCCCCATAAACCCCTCGACCGCGATCCAGTCGCCGTCACGGATAAGCCGCACCGCCTCGGCGGCGGTGACGACCTTGTCCCTGACCGACGTTCCGGACAAAGATTCCGCCGGGATCCGCATGCTGTCCCTCCTGGGCCTATCCGGGCGGACCGCTGTTGACAAGGCGGTCAGCTGAACGCGCCGATACCGGTGATGTCGCGGCCGACGATGAGGGTCTGGATGGTTTCGGTGCCCTCGAAGGTGTGGATCGACTCGATGTCGGCCATGTGCCGGATGACGTGGAAGTCCAGCAGGATGCCGTTGCCGCCGAGCAGGTCGCGGGCATCGGCTAGCACCACCCGGGCCTTGCTGGTGTTGTGCAGCTTCGCCAGCCCAGCCAGCGTCGGGGCCAGCCTCCCGGCCGCTTCCAGCTTCGCGATCTGCACGCAGTACAGCTGCATCGCGGTGACGTCGGCGAGCATCCGGACCAGCCGCTGCTGGATGATCTGGAAGCTGGCCAGCGGCTTGCCGAACTGCTTGCGGCGCTTGGCGTAGGTCAGCGCGGTGTCGAAACCCGAGACCGCGTGGCCGAGGGCCATCCACGCGCAGGCGCTGCGGGTCCCGGTCAGGACCCCGGCGCAGTCCTTGAACGAATTCGCGCCCGGCAGTCGGTTCTCCGCGGGGACTCGTACCGCGTCGAGCTCGATCTCCGCCTGCCAGACCGCCCGAAGCGATGCCTTGCCCTCCATGACCCTGGCGTTGTAGCCGGGGGTGCCTTTCTCTACCAGGAACCCCTTCACCGCGCCGTCCGAGGTGTCACGAGCCCACACGACCACGACGTCGGCGATGCTGCCGTTGCCGATCCACTTCTTGTGCCCGCTGATGACGTAGGACTCCCCGTCGGGGCTGGCTGTGGTCTCCAGCGAGACCGAGTCGGACCCGTGCTCAGGCTCGGTCAGCGCGAACGCGCCGATCTTCTCCAGCCGGGCCATCGGTCCCAGCCAGCGCTCCTTCTGCTCCTCCGACCCGCACTTCGCGATCGCCTTCATCGCCAGCCCGGCCTGCACCGCCATGAAAGTGCCCAGGCTGCCATCGCCCCGGTTGATCTCCATGTGGATCAGGCCGGCTGACAGCGGATCCATCGGCGGGCAGCCGTAGCCTTCGATCCCGTCGCCGACGATGCCGAGCGCGGACATCTTCTCGATCAGCGGCCAGGGGAACTCCGCCCGTTCCCAGTAACCGTTGATCACCGGGAGGATCTTGGCATCGACAAACTCACGGGTCCTGACGAGATAGCTCTCCTGCTGAGCGGTGAACGGCTCACGCAGCCCGAAGTAGTCGGTTGCCAGCGCCTCACCGATGCTGTAGTGCAGGTCCATGACGGGGTCTCCCTGGCCTTCGTGTTCCGGTCATCGAGCACGGACGTGCGCGGCGCCTCCGGCAGGGATTCCAGCCCGGCCTGGCCGGGTCCTTGGTCTCCGGCCCTGGCCACTACAAACGCTCGGCACAATTCGAGGCATCAGATGCGTCAGGGGGCCGGGCGAAACGGCTCAGGCCAGTCATCCCCGCAACTAGGGTTCGGCGGCATCAGCCTGGAGCTTGCTCTTACGCGAACTCCCGGGCGGTCCAACGCCCCCCTCAAGCTTGCGCCGGGCACGTCTGCGGATGGTAGGGACGAAGGTCCTGATATGAGAGGACATCGGCTGGTGCCATTTCCCGCCTGCCGGGGGGATGATGCAAACTGGGGTGCCGTCTGACCCGGTGCCTCCTGCTGGAGGACATGATGGCGAACCTGAGTTCCGTGCTCGCCCAAGCGGCGGCTGACCATGGCGAGCGTCCGGCTGTGCGCCTGGACGACCTGGTACTGAGCTACTCGCAGCTACAGGACGCCGCAGGCCGCGCGGCGGCCCTGCTGTCGTCTCTCGGGGTGGCGCCGGGTGACCGGGTCGGCGTCATGCTGCCGAACGTGCCCGCCTTCCCGATCGTTTTCTACGGTGCGCTCGCCGCCGGGGCCATCGTCGTGCCGATGAACCCGCTGCTCAAGAACCGCGAGGTCGCCCACTACGTCGGGGACTCCGGGGCGAAAGTCGTGTTCGCCTGGCACCAGGCGGCGGTGGAAGCAGCCAAGGGCGCCGCCGGGACGGGCGCGCAGGTTCTGGAGGTTGACGAGCCCGATCTGCACACGATGCTCGCCGGGCTCGCCCCGGCGCCCTCGACGGCAGACCAGGCCGGCGATGACGACGACGCCGTGATCCTGTATACCTCGGGCACCACCGGCACGCCCAAGGGCGCCGAGCTCACCCACGCGAACCTGACCCGCAACGCCGAGCTCTCGGCTGCCACCATGCTGAACGTCCACCCCGGCGACGTGACCATGGGCTGCTTGCCGCTGTTCCACGTCTTCGGCCTGACCTGCGGGCTGAACGCGACGATCGTCGGCGGGGGCACGCTTACCCTGCTGCCCCGGTTCGATGCCGGCAAAGCCCTGGAGATCATCGGGCGCGATCAGGTGACGATCTTCGAGGGGGTTCCGACGATGTACGCCGCGATGCTGCACCACCGGGCCCACGCCAGCGCCGATACCTCGTCTCTGCGGACCTGCATCTCCGGCGGCGCCGCGATGCCGCTGGAGATCATGCGAGGATTCGAGCAGACCTTCGGATGCATGATCCTGGAAGCCTACGGGCTGTCGGAGACCTCCCCCGTCGCGTCCTTCAACCACCCCGACCGGGTGCGCAAACCCGGGTCGATCGGCACGCCGATGCAGGGAGTCGAGATGCGCGTCGTGGACGGCGAAGGAACTAGCCTCCCCGTCGGCGAGGTCGGCGAGATCGCCATCCGGGGCCACAACGTCATGAAAGGCTACTGGGGCAAGCCCAAGGCCACGGCCAAGGCGATCCCGGACGGCTGGTTCCGTACCGGCGACCTGGCCAAGGCCGATGCAGACGGATACTTCCACATCGTGGGCCGTGCGAAGGACCTGATCATCCGCGGCGGGTACAACGTGTACCCGCGCGAGATAGAGGAAGTCCTGCACGAGCACCAGGCGGTGGCTGAGGTGGCCGTGATCGGAATCCAGCATGCCGATCTTGGCGAGGAAGTCGGCGCCGCCGTGGTGCTAAAACCCGGCGCGACAGCCACTCCGGCGGAATTGCGCGCATTCGCCAGGGAACGGGTGGCGGCATACAAGTACCCGCGCCATGTCTGGCTCGTGCGCGCACTGCCCAAGGGCCCCACCGGCAAGATCCTCCACCGCGAAGTGCAGCCGCCACAAGACCTCCTCCCGTGACCGCGAACCCCCCGGCCGGCACCAGCGAGCACGGCTGCCGTCGCGTTCCGCTTCGCGGCGGGGGCACCATCCGCGAGCGTCCACCGATGCTTTCGGTTCGGCTTCGCCGCCGCCGAGGTTGCCGGCGGGCAGCCAGCCGCCGGTCGGGCTTCCCGGCTGCGCGGATCACGAGCTCCGATCCAGACAGTCCCACGCCAGAAGGGGCCGATCTGTAGTACGAGTGCTGGAGCCGAAGGAACCTGCCGGGCCGCTGGATGGTCATGGTTGAGCCTGACCGTCCTCGCCGACCGGCCGTCCAGGCCCTCGGCGAGCCAGTCGTCGGCGGCCCGCTAGACCGTGTAGGCATGCTCGGGCTGGACGCCGGAGTCCTTCTCGGCCTGGAGTTCCTTGAGCTTCCTGACCACCTCAGCCCTGGTACGGCCGGAGACCTTGTGCCGCCGCCACGTCTTGCCATCAGGGCCGTAGCCAAAAGACACTGCGCCGTACCAGCGGCCCTTGGCTTCGTCCTTGTAGATCGATCCTTCGTTGCGCCCGCGACGGCGGGAGCCATCGCCGAGTACATCGCGCTCCTAGAGCGCGAGGAAGCCGAGAGGAACGCCGCATGAGCGCGAACGGCAACGGGCGCGGGCGCGCCAACGGCGAAGGTTCGATCTACCCGCACAGGAACGGCTACGCCGCCTATGCATGGGTGACCACCCCGACCGGCGTGAAAAAGCGGAAGTACGTCTACGGGAAGACCCGCGAAGAGGTCTACGACAAGTGGGTACAGCTCAAGGCCGCCGCTGCCAAGGTGCCGATTCCAACCAGCACGCCCACCGTCGCCGACTACCTGGCTTACTGGATGGCGGAAGTGATCAAGCCGAACCGTGAGGACGCCACCCATTCGGCCTATGAGCTGTCGTCTCGCTTGCATATCATTCCCGGTATCGGCAGGAAGCGGATAGACAAGCTCACCGTCCGCGAAACGCAGGCATGGCTCAACAAGATCCCTGGAAACTGCCAGTGCTGCGCGCAGCGGAAAGACGCCAAGCGCAAGCAACCGCGATGCTGCGCGGCTGGCGCGTGCTGTGAGGATTACCCAAGCCGCCGCGTGATCGAAGGTGCACGGAACACGCTGCGCGCCGCGCTCAACAACGCCAAGCGCGAGGAACTGATCTCGCGCAACGTCGCCGAACTCAGGGCTCCTGACATAGGGAGATCTTTTATGCAGGGTTCGGGTGGGATTTGACCTCGTAGCGCAGGACGAGATCGGTGCCGGGATAGCAGGCGCCGGCGGCGGTGAGCTGGTCGCAGAGCGCCGCCAGGGCCTTCGTGCGCCGGGGCGCGGTGAGCGGGTCGAGCCGGATGAGCAGTTCGCCGTGACCGGGGCAGATGTCGCCGGAGGTGGTCAGTG
>JBEKKH010000034.1:0-25333 GCA_050010815.1 Streptosporangiaceae bacterium
ACATCGACCAGGTGGCGGACATGTCGGAAGCGGCGGCCTCGCTCGGTCGCGGCGACGCGGACCGCTGGCTGGCCGAGGCGGTCATCGAGATTGTGGAGGGCACGGGTGGGCACCCACATAAAGCTCAGCCAGCTGACCATGGCGGCTGAGCCGGTACCGGCCAGCCGCCTGGGGCGGGTGCACTTCGCTGGCATCGGCGGGGCGGGCATGTCGGGCATCGCCCGGATCATGCTGGCCCGGGGCATCGCGGTGTCGGGCAGCGACGCCGTGCCCTCGGCGCTGCTCGATGAGCTGGCCGCGCTCGGGGCCAGCGTGTACGTCGGGCACTCCTCCGGTCATCTTGGCCGCCTGGGCGCCGGTGACACGCTCGTGGTGTCGAGCGCTATCCGCCCGGACAACCCGGAGCTCGGCGAGGCGACCAGGCGCGGGATGCGGGTCCTGCACCGGGCCGCCGCGCTGGCCTCGGTCATGGCCGGACGGCGGGTCATCGCGGTCGCGGGCACCCACGGCAAGACCACCACGACCTCCATGCTCACCACGGTGCTGCGCGAGTGCGGGGCCGATCCCGGCTACGTCATCGGCGGGATCCTCACCCAGACCGGGCTCGGCGCGGAGGACGGCACCGGGGCCGACTTCGTCGCCGAGGCGGACGAGAGCGACGGATCGTTTCTCTTGCTCCGTCCCGATGTCGCGGTCATCACCAACGTGGAAGCGGACCACCTGGACAACTACGCTACCCTCGCCGACATCGAGGCGGCCTTCGTCACGTTCGGCACGCGGGTTAGCGACATGACCCTGACCTGCGCGGATGATCCGGGAGCGGAGGCCGTGGCGACCCGCCTGGACCCGGCGCGGATCCGTCGTTACGGCGAATCGCGGCATGCCGATTACCGGCTCAGCGACGTGCGTCCCCACGGGATGGCGGTCAGCTTCGTGGTGGCGGCTGAGCATAGTCCGTTCGGTGAAATTTTGTCCCAGATGACCGTGGGCGCTCCCGGCCACCACAACGCGCTGAACGCGGCGGCCGCCTTCGCCGCGGCGGTCGAGCTCGGCTTTGCGCCGCCGCGGGTCGCGGCGGCCATCGCGGGTTACCAGGGGGCACGGCGCCGGATGGAGTTCAAGGGCGAGGCCGATGGGGTGCGGGTGCTCGACAGTTATGCGCATCATCCGACCGAACTAGCCGCTGACCTGCGGGCGGCCAGGGACATCGCGGAAGGCGGGCGGGTCATCGCCATCTTCCAGCCGCACCTGTTCAGCCGGACCAGGATCTTCGCGACTGACTTCGGTACGGCGCTCGGACTGGCGGACGAGGCCGTGGTCCTCGATGTGTACGCCGCCCGGGAGGACCCCGAGCCCGGCGTGACCGGCCGGCTCGTGGCCGACGCGGTCCCAGGCGGCCAGGCGCGCTTCGTGCCCGACCGCGAGCGCGTGACCGGGGTGATCGCGGAGATCGCCAAGCCGGGCGACGTGGTGCTGACCATGGGGGCTGGCGACGTGACCAAGCTCGGGCCGCTGCTGGTCGAAACCCTCAGGGGACGGCGCGAGTGAGGCGAGCCAGCGGCGCATCGGGGGAGGACCCAGATGAGGCCGCTGGTTCCGGTGTGACTTTTGCCGTTAATACGGTCGATGACCGCCACGTGGTTCCCCGGCGAAGGCGCCGCCGTCCCTGGCGAGCGGCCTTCGCTGCCCTCGCCCTGGCCGGTCTGGCCGCGACCGTGGCCTGGGCCCTTCTCGGCTCCCAGCTGCTGGTGGTCCGGTCGGTCGTGGTCACAGGCACGCACCTGGTGCCGAGTTCCGAGATCCTCGCCTCGGCCGGCATCGAACTAGGCACGCCGCTGATCCGGGTGAACCCCGGCCAGGTCGCGACCCGCATCGAGACCATCAGGCAGGTGCAGAGCGCGCGGGTCACCAGGGACTGGCCGGACCGGGTGATGATCGTGATCCGGGAGCGATCGCCCGCGCTCGCGGTCACGGCCCCGGGCGGCGGCTTCGACCTGGTCGACGCCGACGGCGTGATCGTGCGGTGGGCCGTTCGTCGGCCCGGGGCCCTTCCGCTCTATCCCGACCCGGGTACCGCGGTGACCTTGCTGCGCGGCGACCCGGACCTGGCCGCGGCGGCGGCCGTGCTCGGCGGATTGCCTGTCCAGCTGCGGCACGCGGTGGAATCGGTGACGGCGCCGAGCCCGGATCAGGTGACGCTGTACCTGTCCGGCAGGATCACCGTCATCTGGGGCGATGCCAGCGATGCGTCGAGGAAAGCGCGAGAACTCACCGTTGCGGAGCAAACTCACTCGCATTATTACGATGTGAGCGCACCGGGAACGTTGACCACCAACTGATGCGCACCGATGCCCCAAGACCCGCCGATCCGCGACACGCTGACCGGTTCGTGCGTGGTTAGTTGACCCGGGTGCCGTCCGACCCTACTGTCCGTATCAATCGTGCGGATGGTAAAAACTCTAAATCTTAACCTGAAGGTGAAGCCTGATGGTGACGGATCGGACCTGTGGCGGTGAAATTCCGCGTCACCCAGCAGGGCGAAGGTTTCCCAAGCCCAGGGCCATGATCGGCGGGATCCCGCCGATCATGGCAGCCAGCAAAATGGCAGCCAGTAAAATGGCAGAGTAACGAGCGGAAAGGTACCCTCCTCGTGGCAGCACCGCAGAACTATCTGGCGGTTATCAAGGTCGTCGGAATCGGCGGTGGCGGCGTCAACGCCGTCAATCGCATGATCGAAGAGGGACTCAAGGGCGTCGAGTTCATCGCGATCAACACTGACGCGCAGGCGCTGCTCATGAGCGACGCTGACGTCAAGCTCGATGTCGGCCGCGAGCTCACCAGAGGGCTGGGCGCCGGGGCCAACCCCGACGTCGGCGGGAGAGCAGCCCAAGATCACCGGGAGGAGATCGAGGAGGTCCTCAAGGGGGCCGACATGGTCTTCGTCACGGCCGGCGAGGGCGGCGGGACCGGCACCGGAGGCGCTCCGGTGGTCGCGAACGTGGCGCGGTCGCTGGGCGCGCTGACGATCGGCGTGGTGACCAGGCCGTTCGGATTCGAGGGTAAACGCCGCGTGGTACAGGCCGAGATCGGCATCGAGAAGCTGCGCAGCGAGGTCGACACGCTGATCGTCATCCCGAACGATCGCCTGCTGTCGATCTCGGACCGGCACGTGAGCGTCCTGGATGCGTTCAAGGCGGCCGACCAGGTGCTGCTCTCTGGTGTTCAGGGCATTACGGACCTCATCACCACGCCCGGCCTGATCAACCTCGACTTCGCCGACGTCAAGTCCGTGATGTCGGGCGCGGGC
Organism: Streptosporangiaceae bacterium; assembly: GCA_050010815.1. Classification (GTDB taxonomy): domain Bacteria; phylum Actinomycetota; class Actinomycetes; order Streptosporangiales; family Streptosporangiaceae; genus Palsa-504. Next base: position 3,308 of record JBEKKH010000034.1, read on the forward strand.
TCGGCCCTGATGGGCACCGGCTCGTCGCGCGGCGACGACCGGGCGGTCGCGGCGGCCGAGATGGCGATCTCCAGCCCGCTGCTCGAGGCGAGCATCGACGGCGCGCACGGCGTGCTGCTGTCCATTCAGGGCGGTTCCGATCTCGGGCTGTTCGAGATCAACGAGGCCGCCCAGCTCGTTTCCAACTCCGCCGCCGTGGACGCGAACATCATCTTCGGCGCGGTCATCGACGACGCCCTCGGGGACGAGGTGCGGGTGACCGTGATCGCGGCCGGCCTCGACGAAGGCCGGAGCCCGTTGAGCGCGAGCGCCGCCAGCGCCCTGGAGTCTGACCGATCCTCCTACACCATCCACGCATCGAGCAGCCCCTCCTCCTCGGACCGGGCCTCGTCGGACCGGCCCTCGTTCGGCGCCCCGTCCACGGGCACCGCCGCGAGCCATGGCCACGCCGAGGGCGACGCGACGGGTGCACCGCGCCACGGGCGGTCGGACTCCGCCTCCGCTGAGTTCAGCCGTCCGGGCGGTGACGGGCTCGCCGTCGACCCGGCTGCGGTCAACGGCAACGGAACCTTCTCCTCGGGCCCACCCGCGGCGGACGCCTACGGTCATGGCGCCATGCTCGCCGCGCCGGTGATGGACGCTACGGCCTCCGCTGCCGCTCCGGACCTCAGCGACCACACCAGCACCGGCTCGGCTGATGCGGTCGCCCTGGAGACGCCCAAGCCGGAAGCGCCGAGGCCGGAGCGGGTTCCCGCGGCGGGGGACGCTTCCGAGGCGTCCGCGTTCCGGCCGTCGCATGCCGAGGCCGCGACGAAGACCTTCGACGTCCCTACCACCCGGCGCCGCCCTGTCGTGTTCGAAGAAGACGACGACCTGGATGTCCCCGACTTCCTCAAGTGAGGAGTTCCTCCAGGCGGGATGAACTCACCGCGCGGCTGGCCGACGTGCGCCACCGCATCGCCAAGGCGTGCGAGGCGGTCGGCCGGGACATCGGCGACATCACGCTGATCGCGGTGACCAAGACCCGGCCCGCGTCCGACGTGCGGCTGCTGAGCGAACTCGGGCTGGCTGACGTCGGCGAAAACCGTGACGCCGAGGCCGCGCCGAAGGCGGCCCAGTGTTCCGACCTGAATCTCACGTGGCATTTCATCGGCCAGTTGCAGACCAACAAGTGCGCCAGTGTGGTCCGCTACGCCAGGGTCGTGCACTCCGTGGACCGGCCGCGGCTGGTCCGTGCCCTGGGCCAGGCCGCCCGCCGGGCCGACCGCGTCATCGACGGCCTGATCGAGGTCAGCCTGGACGGTGACCCGGCCCGGGGCGGGACCCCGGCCGGGCAGGTTCCCGCTCTGGCCGAGGCGCTTGCCGCCGAGCCCGGGTTGGTGCTCGGCGGCGTGATGGCCATCGCTCCGCTCGGCATGGTGCCCGCCGAGGCCTTCGCCAGACTGCTGGACAGCGCGGCGGCGGTGCGAGCGGTGCGGCCGTCCGCCACCGTGATATCCGCCGGCATGAGCGGGGATTTCGAGGCCGCCGTCGAGGCCGGCGCGACACACCTGCGAATTGGTACGGCGTTGCTCGGCGATCGCGGGCCTCGTGTCAGGTAATGTCCCACGCGTGAAGCCGAAATGGCTGGCGACATCGGGTACAGGGTGGGAGGACTGAAGGATGGCCAGTGCCATGCGAAAGATGGCGGTCTACCTCGGCCTCGTGGAGGACGACCACCGCTTCGGAGACAAGTACGACTCCTACGGCGAGTACGAGGACTACGACGACCTTACGGATCGGCCTGAGGTGCCGGATGAGCCCGATGTGCGCCCTGGCCGGGACGACTACACCGGTTACCAGGCCGCCGAGTGGCGCGCCGAGCACCCACCTCAGACGACCGATCTCGCTCGTATTACGACACTGCATCCTCGCACCTACAATGAAGCGCGTACCATAGGTGAACACTTCCGCGACGGCACTCCGGTGATCATGAACCTGACCGAGATGGTCGACAGTGACGCAAAACGTCTCGTCGACTTCGCGGCTGGCCTGATCTTCGGCTTGCGTGGGAGCATCGAGCGTGTGACTAACAAAGTGTTCCTGCTGTCTCCCGCGAACGTCGAGGTGACGGCGGAGGACAAAGCTCGTATAGCAGAGCGCGGCTTCTTCAACCAGAGCTAGCCGACAGGCAGTGGCGACGTGACGCCGATCAGTGCCCTTACCGGCCGGATCGGACTAAGGACCGGATGGACCCGTGCAGTACCTGAGGGAAGTCCTCACTTACCTCCTGACGATTTACCTTGTCGTCCTGATCGGCAGGATGATCTTCGGGTGGGTGCAGGTTTTCGCCCGTGAGTGGCGCCCGTCAGGCATCCTGCTCGTGGTTGCGGAGGGTATCTTCACGGCCACAGATCCACCGCTGAAATTCCTGCGGCGCTTCATTCCGCCGCTCCGGCTCGGTATGGTGGCCATGGACCTCAGCTTCATGGTTCTGTTCATCGTGGTTCTGATCCTGCTTGAAGTGGTCGTGCCGCACCTTTGATTCGGGTACCGTCGTGAAGAACACGGTCCAAGTGCGCCGAGGAGACGAGATGCCGCTGACGCCCGCGGATGTGCGGAATAAGCAATTTAGTACGACCAGGCTACGACCCGGCTACGACGAGGAAGAGGTTGACGCCTTCCTCGACGAGGTCGAGGGCGAGCTCGACCGGCTGATTCAGGAGAACGAAGAACTCCGCGCCAAGCTGGCGGAACTCCTGCGTGGCGGTAAGTCGGCCGTGCCTGCGTTGAGCTCTCCGCTATCCGATCCGAAGTCTGACATGATGGCCCCAGAACCGCGTGTGGAGCCTGAGCGCAGGCAGCCCGAGCCGGTCATGATGGGCGGCATGCCGCACATCGAGGACAACATGGACACGGCCGCGCGCGTGCTCTCGCTGGCCCAGCAGACCGCGGACCAGGCGATCGCGGATGCCCGCCGGGAAGCCGACGAGACCCTGGGCCGTGCCCGGCGCGAGGCGGACGAGGTGCTCACCAAGGCCCGGCGCCAGGCCGAGCAGATCACCGGCGACGCACGGGCACGGGCGGAAAGCCTGGAGCGCGACGCGCAGGAGCGCCACCGTCAGGCGATGGGCTCGCTGGTCCAGACGCGTGAGGAGCTCGAGCGCAGGGTTGATGACCTGCGTGCGTTCGAGCGCGAGTACCGCAGCAGGCTGAAGGCATACCTGGAGGGCCAGCTGCGTGACCTGGAAGCGGGTGTCACCGACAGCGGGACCTTCCCCACGGTGGGGTCGGGCTCCCCAGCGACGATGCCGGCCACGCTCGCCCAGACAGGCGTACGTAGCGGCGGTCCGAGCCAGTACGGCGTTCCCGAGGTAGTCCAGCACTCTGGTGGCTTCCGCACGGGTGACGGGACTCCCACCCGTGAGCGCAGGTAGATAAACCGGTAGGCACGGCTGCAGGGACCGCGGGGAGAAGCGCGTGTGATCCGTTTCAGAGCGTTTCTTGTGGTTGTGGCGTTCGGGTTGCTGCTTGCCGGTGTGGTTACCAGCAAGCTCGTGCTGGTTTACCTCGCGATCGGCGTCAGCGGCCTAGCGCTGCTGGCGCTGGGCATAGATGCGGCCGTCAAGCGGCGTGGGTTGTCCGACCCGCCGCGGACGGCCGCATCTGACATTGCCGACCCGCGCCCGGTACTCGCGCAGGCCCAAGGCGCGCAAGCCCAAAGCTCGCAAGCCCAAGGCGCGCAAGCCCAAAGCTCGCAAACAGAGCCGGAGCGCCAGGGCCATCCGCGCCCCGTGCCCGTGGGCGCGCCCGCCGGACCGGGCAGGCCATCGGCCGCCGCGGCTCGTCCGGGCTCGGTCTGGGAAAGCGCGGTGCCCCCCACGGGGATGTTCCCGGTGGTCCGCCCGGCCGTCCCGGCACCCGTGGGCCCCCCGGAGGAGTCCCCGGCTGGGGTGCCGGTTGTCCCGGCCGCGTCCGAACGTCCCCAGGCTGAAGCCCCGGCCCCCTCTGCCTGGGAGTGGCCCGAGGACTCGGTTCAGCAGGCCCCGCCCGCCCGCCAGGTGCCGCCCCCGGCCTCCGAACCCGTCGACCACGCCACCGCCATCGACCTGCCCATCGTCACCGACCGGCGCAGCGGTCCCGGCCAGCCGCCCGCGAAGGAGTCCCTGACCAGGCCGGACCGGCCGGTCCCCGCCGCCGTCGCCCCGCCCGAGGTACCTGCCCCCGCCGAGCCCGCCGCCGTCGTCCCAGAACCCGTCCCCGAAGCGGAACCCGTCCCCGAAGCGGAACCCGTCCCCGAAGCGGAACCCGTCCCCGAAGCGGAAGCGGATCCCGAAGCGGAACCCGTCCCCGAAGCGGAAGCGGAACCCGTCCCCGAAGCGGAAGCGGATCCCGACGCGGAAGCCGCCCCTGCCGTCCCGGAGGCTGGGGACGATCCCGGTCCTGACCCGCAGACGATCGTGACCGTGGTGCCCGGCGTCCCGAGGTATCACAACGCCAGTTGCATCCTCATCCGCTTCATGGGTGAGAGCGACCTGGACAAGACGACCATCGCCGCGGCCAGGGACGCTGGCTGCACGCCGTGCCGGGCCTGCCTGCCCGATCAGCTACAGAAGCCCGCCGAGTTAATCCCGTCGGCCATCCCGGGTTCAGGCACGGCTCAGCCAGAACCGCAATCCGAGGTCGGCCTCCACGTGCTCCGAGCCGGATTCACCGGTGCCCGGCCCGAACTCGACGGCCAGCACCTCGCTGGAGATCAGCCGGGCGTGCGCGGTCAGCGCCGCGGCCACGTCGGGGTCCTCCGCCGACCAGCGCAGCGAGATCCGGTCGGTGACGTCGAGGCCCTCGGTCTTGCGTGCCTCCTGGACGAGCCTGACCACTTCCCGGGCCAGCCCTTCGCGGCGCAGTTCCGGGGTGATGGAGATGTCGAGGGCGACGGTTTCTCCGGCGTCGGTGGCCACCGCCCAGCCGGCCCGTGGCGTCTGGGTCACGATCACGTCGTCCGGGCCGACCGGCACCGCCGAACCGTCGACTGTCACCGTGACCGTGGCACCCGCCAGCACAGCGGGGGCCAGGTCCGGAGCGGGCACGGCCGTGATGGCCGCCGCCACGGCGGGCGTCCGCGCGCCGAACCGGCGGCCCAGGGCACGGAAGTTAGGCTTGACCGTGTAGTCGACCGGCTCCCCGCCCAGGACGTCCAGCGACGCCACGTTGAGCTCGGCCGTGATCTGCCCGCGCAGTTCCCCGGGCAGCTCGGTGAAACCCGGCGCCCCGACCAGGGCCCGGCTCAGCGGCTGCCTGGTCCGGACCGACGCGCCGGAACGAGCCGAACGGCCGAGTTCGACCAGCCGCCGCACCAGCGCCATCTGCGCGGACAGCACCGGGTTGATGAGGGCGGGATCGGCACTCGGCCAGGGCGCCAGGTGCACCGACTCCGGTTCGCCGGCTGAGCCCCGCAGCACGTTCCACAGGTAATCGGTGAGGAACGGCGCGATCGGGGCCATCAGCAGCGCCAGCGACCTCGCGCATTCGTACAGGGTGGCGAACGCCGCCGCGCCCTGCGCCGACGCGGGACCGTCCCAGAACCGCCGTCTGGACCGGCGCACGTACCAGTTGGACAGGTCGTCGACGAGCGTCGCGAGCCGCCGTCCGGCCGCTGCGGTATCGAAGTCTTCCAGCGATCCCGTGACATCCCCGATCGCGGCGTGCACCTCGCTGAGCATCCACCGGTCGATCAGCGGACGCTGCGCGGGGGGCGGGGCCGACGCCAGGTCCGAGGCTGTCCAGCGGCCCGCGTTCGCGTAAAGGACCAGGAAGGACACCGTGTTCCAGTAGGTGAGCAGGACCTTCCTGACGATTTCCGCGAGCATGTCGTGGCCCACCCGGCGCGCACCCCACGGCGATCCGGACGCGGCGAAGAACCAGCGCAGCGCGTCGGCGCCGTGCGTCTCCATCAGCGGCAGGGGCTGGAGCACGTTGCCCAGGTGCTTGCTCATCTTGCGGCCCGTGGAGTCCACGAGCAGCCCCACGCACACGACGTTCTCGTACGCCGACCGGCCGAACACCATTGTCCCCACGGCCATCAGCGAGTAGAACCAGCCCCGGGTCTGATCCAGCGCCTCGCAGATGAACTGCGCCGGGTAGCTGGCCTCGAACTCAGCCAGGTTATGCTGCGGCGCGCCAAACTGGGCGAATGGCATCGAACCCGAGTCGTACCAGACGTCGAGGACCTCGGGTACCCGCCGCGCCAGTTCGCCGCACGACGGGCAGTTGAACGTGACCCCGTCCACGAACGGCCGGTGCGGATCGAGCCCGGTCAGGTCCCGGCCGGCCCGCTCCGACAGCTCGGCCAGCGAGCCGACGCAGGTCACGTGGGACTGCCCGCATACCCACAGCGGCAGCGGCGTCCCCCAGTACCTGGTCCGGGACAGCGCCCAGTCCACGTTGTTGCGCAGCCACTCGCCGTAGCGGCCTTCCTTGACCGTGCTCGGGTACCAGTTCGTCCGTTCGTTCTGCTCGAGCAGCTTGTCCTTGACCGCGGTCGTCTTGATGTACCACGAGGGCAGCGCGTAGTACATCAGCAAGGTGCCGCAGCGCCAGCAGTGCGGGTAGCTGTGCTGGTGCGAGTGCCGGGCGAACAGCAGTCCGCGGTCGTCCAGGTCCTCGATCAGCCGCTGGTCGGCGTCCTTGAAGAACATCCCGCCGACCAGCGGCACGTCGTCGGAGAACCGCCCGTCGGGCCGGACCGGGTTGACCACCGGCAGGCCGTGCGCGCGGGAGGCTTCCATGTCGTCGGCGCCGAAGGCGGGCGCCAGGTGAACCAGCCCGGTGCCATCTTCTGTGGTCACGAACGACCCTGGAACCACGACATGAGCGTCAGGAATGTCAATGAGGCCGAACGGACGGTGGTAACTCGCCCCGATCAGCGCCTGGCCGCTGAACCTGGCCGTGACGTGCCAGCCGTTCCCGAGCACCTGGGTGAACAGGTCGTCGGCGACCACGACAGAGTCGCCGTCCCGGCGCGCGACCACGTAGGTCGCTTCCGGGTGGACCGCCACCGCGGTATTGGCGACCAGGGTCCACGGCGTCGTGGTCCAGACGAGCAGGTCGGCGCCCTCGAGCTCGCGCGGTGCCCCCTCGGGTACCGCGCGCAGGCCGAACCTGACCGTTATGGCGGGGTCGGAGACGACCTGGTACACGTCGGGCTGGCCCAGCTCGGCGTCGGACAGCGGCGTGCCGCAGCGCGGGCAGTACGGGCTGATCCGGAAGTCACGGATCAGCAGCCCGGCGTCGTGGATGACCTTGAGCGACCACCAGACCGACTCGATGTAGCTGGGGTCCATGGTCCGGTAGGCACCGGAGGTATCGGTCCAGTAACCCATCCGCCGGGACATCTCGAGCCACGCGTCGACGTGCCTGAGCACCGACTCGCGGCACCGCGCGTTGAACTCGGCCACCCCGTAGGCCTCGATGTCCCGCTTGCCGGTGAATCCGAGTTCCTTTTCCACCGCCACCTCAACCGGCAGCCCGTGGCAATCCCAGCCCCCCTTGCGCGGGACGTGGAACCCCTGCATGGTCTTGAACCGGCCGAACAGGTCCTTGAAGGTGCGCGCCTCCACATGGTGCACGCCGGGCATCCCGTTGGCGGTCGGCGGTCCCTCGTAGAAAATCCAGCTGGGACTGCCCTCGCTCTGCTCCAGCGACCGCTCGAAGACTCTCGTGTCCTGCCACCGGGACAGTACTTCTCGCTCGACCGCGGGCAGGTCGACCGGCACCCCAAGCGGCTGGAATCCCTGCATCGGCACAGAGTAACCCAGCCCGGCCGGCCGGTAGTGCCGGTCCCTGGTTTGCCACCCGTAGCGGTGGGACTTATCCTCCGGTGACCACTTTTCTTCCTGAACAGGAGCCATATGCCCGCTGCTTCGCGGTATGACGCCGCTGGTCTTCCGGTCCGGCCGGGAGAGGAACCCTGGACCGCAGAAGAACTGGCCGGGGTCCGCGCTGAGCTAGAGTCCGAGGCCGCCAGGCTGCACGCGGATCTGGCCAAGGCCGCCGCCGACATGGCCGACCGGCTCACCGACTCGGCCAAGGACGCCGGCGATGACGAGGCCGACATCGGGGCCAAGGCGTTCGAGCGCGAGCATGATCTGGCCATGTCCCAGAACGCCCAGGATCTGCTCGATCAGGGCGAGCGTGCCCAGCACCGGATTGATGCGGGAACATATGGAGTATGCGAATCCTGCGGCAAGCCGATAGGGAAGGCCCGTCTGCTGGCGTTTCCCCGCGCGACCCTGTGCGTGGAGTGCAAACAGCGCCAGGAACGCCGCTGAGCGCGGCCGTCGGGGGTAACGGGTCCGCCCCCCGGCGGATAGGGCTGTTGCTCGGGGTCGCCGCGTTCGTCGTCGCCGCCGACGTCATCTCCAAGTCCATCGTGGTGGCGAAGATGGCCGGTCATCCGCCGATCCGCCTGCTCGGCGGGCTGCTGACGATCACGCTGACCCGTAACGGCGGGGCGGCGTTCAGCGTCGGCACGTCGATGACGGTCGTGTTCACCGCGATCGCCGCCGGGGTGATCATCTACGTCCTGCGCGCCGCGCGCAAGCTACGCAGCGTCGGCTGGGCCGTGGCGCTCGGGCTGCTGCTCGGCGGGGCCACCGGCAACCTGCTTGACCGGATCTTCCGCGCGCCCGGGCCGTTCCAGGGTCATGTGGTCGACTGGATCGAGCTGCCGCACTGGCCGGTCTTCAACCTGGCCGACTCCTCCATCTGCTGCGCGGCCGTGCTTGTCGTGCTGCTCGCCCTGCGCGGGACCCGCCTGGACGGGACCACGGGCGAGCCAGCCCCGGCCGGTGACCAGCGATGACCACGCCGGAGATGCGGCAGCTGGCCGTTCCCGACGGTCTGGACGGCGAGCGGCTCGATGCCGCGCTGGCCAGGATGTTCGGCTTGTCCAGGTCCCGGGCCGCGGAGCTGATCGGTGACGGCCTGGTGCTCCTCGACGGCCGGCCCGCGGTCAAGTCGGACCGGGTGCTGGCCGGTGCTCCGCTGCAGGTCACGCTGCCCGCGCCGCGGCCAGCCGAACCGCCGCGGCGAGTCGAGGGCCTCGTCGTCCTGTACGAGGACGACGACATCGTGGTGGTGGACAAGCCGCGCGGGGTGGCCGCGCACCCGACGCCCGGCTGGTCGGGCCCGACCGTCATCGGCGGTCTGGTCGCGGCCGGGCATACGGTCGCCACCAGCGGTGCCGCCGAACGCCAGGGCATCGTGCACCGCCTGGACGCGAACACCACCGGCGTGATGGTCGTGGCCAAGAGCGAGCGGGCCTACAGCGCGCTGAAGCAGGCCTTCCGCGAGCGCACCGTGGACAAGCGGTACCACGCGCTCGTGCAGGGCCATCCAGATCCGCTCCGCGGCACCGTGGACGCGCCGATCGGCAGGCACCCGTCGTCGGGGGACGGGCGGTTCGCGGTGGTCAGCGACGGCCGGCCGAGCATCACGCACTATGACACGCTGGAGGCGTTCCGGGGCGCCAGCCTGGTCTCGGTGCACCTGGAAACGGGCCGGACCCATCAGATCAGGGTGCACATGGCCGCCATCAGGCACGTCTGCGTCGGCGACCTGCTTTATGGCGCCGACCCGGTGCTGGCGGCCCGGCTCGGCCTGACCCGCCAGTGGCTGCACGCGGTCAGCCTGTCCTTCGAGCACCCCGCCGATGACCGCAAGGTCTCGTTCACCAGCACCTACCCCGATGACCTGGCCCACGCCCTGGACGTCCTGCACGCAGAAAGCTAGCTGATCTATTGCTCGGGAGGGAGTGGCTTCCTCGCGCGGGCCCCATGTAAGCGGGAAGATGGTGCCGTGACAGATTTGCCTGACGTAGCGGTCGGCGCGACGTGGCGCTGTGCCGACCTGCACCTGCACACTCCCGGCGTGCGTAGTTTTGAGTTGCCGCCTGGTATAGACGTTCAGAACGCCAGCGATCGTGAGCGCCTCGCCAACGAGTACGTACAAAAACTCGTTGATGCTGACATTCAGATAGCCGCTATCACGGATTACCAGGGCGTACGGCAACCGTGGTTTTCGCTCATACGTGAGCGCGCAGAGGCGGCGGGGATTGCAGTCCTCCCGGGTGCAGAGATGTCAATCGCTGAAGGCAAGGGCTTGCACCTGCTGCTGGTGTGCAGTCCAGACATGGATCCGATGCGCATTGCCGAGGCGATCCGTTACCACGGGAGGAGCCCTGATCCCCTCTACCCTGACTCGGTACGAGGCGGACACGAGGATCTGATGCTTCGCGAATTGCTCCGGGACACGCTGGCCGATATCAGGGAACGGCTTGGTTGCGTTGTCATCGCAGCCCATGCGTCTAGTACGAAGGGGCTCTTCAAAGCCCTCACCGTGCCGGTTGCGGCGGAACTGATCCGGTTGGGTCTGATCGACGCGGTCGACCAGTGTGATTCCACTATGGAGAAGCTCCAGGGCACAGGCCAGTTCACCAGCGAGCAGCTGGACTCACTCGCCTGCACTCTGAGCAGTGATCCGCACTCTCTTGGCGAGGTCGGCGCTAGGACATTGCCGGATGGTCGCAGAAGCCTTACCTGGATCAAGCTGAGTGTTGTTAACGCTGATGCTCTCAAGTTGGCGCTCCACGATCCACAAACGCGGGTGCTCACCCGTCTGCCCGAACCGGTGCGCCACCCGCGTATCCGCGCCATGGAAGTGGAAGGTGGTTTTCTCGATGGTCTGTCGCTGAGGTTCAGCGATGACCTGACTACCCTCATTGGGGGGCGTGGCGCTGGCAAGTCAGCGATTCTCGAAACCTTGCGATACGGGCTGGGCGGTGAGCCCTATTCCGATCAGTCGGAACGGATGTCCCTCGTCGGGCATGCTCTTGGGAGCGGCGGCCGAGTGCGCCTCGTGATCGAGCGCCCAGGGCCTGAGCAGCAGCGTTACGAAGTGACCCGCGTCTTCGGCCAGCAGCCGAGAGCCACCTCGCTGTCCATCGGCACCAATGTGAATGTGCCACCGCTCGAGCTCTTTGGCCCACGTGGGTCGCCGGTAATCTTGCTGCAGCGGGAGATCCAGGCGGTTGCCCGTGATGATGGCCTCAGGTTGCGGTTGCTCGACGAGATCGTCTGGGATGATGCCGGGCAGGCCGTTGCGGCCGTGCAACGCACGCTGGAGGAACTTCGCCGCAACGCCAGGGACATCGATGAGCTGGAGCGTCAGGTATCCAGGCGCGAAGAGTACATGGAACGGCTAAACCGGCTCAACGCCGACATCGCCTATTACCAGCGGCAGGGTATAACGGAAAAGCTCGACCGCCATTCCAGGCTCGGATCTGACGGAGCACGGCTGGAGACGGCGGCGCGGAGAGTCGATGATGCACTGGACGCCAACCGGAGTGAGGTGGCAACCGTCGTAGACAGCCTTGCAGCCGCAGCGAGCGAACTCACCGCAGCCGAGAGTGAGCACGCTGGCATGCTCAGGGAACTGGCTGAGCGCGTCGAAGCTGCCCGCGACCGAGCAAGGACGACACTCGATACTGTGGGGGTGCAACTGGCGGAACTGCGGGGCCACGTTGCCTCGGCGCTGACCAGATGGCCGGAACTGCTCGCTGGCCTGGAAGACGATTTGAGGCGCATCCAGCAGGAACTGGGATCGGGTCCGGTTGACGCAAAGCGGTACTTGGATGCTGTAAGCGAGCGAACCGCGCTACAGCCCATCGTGGATAGCATGACCCGCCTTGACGAAGAACGGAAGCGTCTACGGCAAGCGCGCGACACGCTCCTGCGCCGCCTGCAGGATGAGCGGCGGCACAGGTTCACGCTGCGACGGCGGACTGCCGACGCAGTGAACGCAGTGCTCGACGGAAAGCTGCGCATGGACGTCACCTACCTCGGTGACACGGCAGAGTTCGACAGGAGCTTGTCAGCGGTCCTCAGGGGCTCAAGGGTCACAGCAGACGCAGTGGGCAGCATCGCAAGCGCGCCAGGCGCCGACGGCTTCGAGCTCGCAAGCGCCGTACGGCAGGGCGAGGCCGCAGTTTCTAACCGCTTCCAGATCAGTGAGACCATGGCTCACCGCCTGGTGAACTGGCTGGTCGACGAACCGGAGCGGATGCGGCAGATCGAAGTGCTCGCGCCGGATGACCGGGTGGCCATCGCGCTCGTCGTCGACGGAGTCCCACGCGACCTTGCTGAGCTCTCCAGTGGCCAGAAGGCAACAGCACTGCTGCTTCTCCTTTTCGCCCAGGGGGACCGTCCGCTCATACTCGATCAGCCAGAGGACGATCTCGACAACCGGTTCATCTATGACGATGTGGTGACGTTGCTGCGGGCTGAGAAGGGAGTTACAGATCCGGCTCGTCGACGGCAGATCATCGCCGCAACGCACAACGCGAACATTCCGGTCAATGGCGACGCTGAGTTGGTACTCAGCCTGGCCGACGAAGGCGGCCGGTGCCAGGTGCGGACCCGGGACTCCATCGATGACGCGGCGGTCCGCGAAGAGATCCGGAACGTGCTTGAAGGAGGCGCTGAGGCGTTCCGACGTCGCGCGCAGAAGTACGGTGGCCTCGATGACACCTGATGAGCTGCGCGAACGAATCCTCAGTTGGGAGAACCCGCATACTGATTTCAAGCGCGAAGTGAGTCACAACGATGAACTGGCGAAGGACCTGGTCTGCTTTGCCAACGGGGACGGCGGCCAGATTATCATCGGCGTGGATGATCGCCGCAATGTCGTTGGCGTTACCGATACGGACGCCCTGATGCTCCGGGCGGACGATGTCGCGTTCAACCGCTGCTCGCCAGCACTGATAGTGACGCCAGAAGTCGTCATGCTCGACGACAAGGCGGTGGTAGTCCTGAACGTCCCCAAGGGGGATCAGCGCCCATATGCGACATCGGACGGCCGTTACTACGTACGCTCGGGGGTTCGCTGCCGCCATGCCAGCCGCGATCAGATGCTGCGCATGTTTCAAGCTAGCGACTCGCTGTTTTACGACGAGCAACCGCTTCCGAGACTACATATCAGCGATCTGGACCTTGACGCAGTATCAAGGCACTTGGCCGACGCTCAGGAGCTAGATCTTGGCGCACCGGGCACGAGATTGTAGGGTTCGAGCCGGAGAGACGAGAGGAGATACCGCTTGCGGCCCTGCGAGAGGCGGCGGTGAACGCCCTGGTGCACCGCGATTACACCATCCCTGGTCCTGTCCGGATCTTTGTCCTCGCTGATCGTGTCGAGGTCAGGTCACCAGGTAGACCGCCAAATAGCGTTGACGCCGATGCCATGCGTGCGGGAGTGCATGTCCCACGCAATCCGCACATCTATTCCCGGACAGCCGCTGCCCAGCTAGCGACCCGTGCAGGAACAGGCATGCTCCGCATAGCTCGGCTGCTACGCGAGAACTCCGGGCAAAGCTTTGATATAAGGATCAGCGACGCTGAGGTGGCGCTTATCCTACCGAGAAGGGCGGAGCCCACATCTAAACCGTAGCATCTCGCAGTCGCGACACCAATGCAGACAGGCCAAGACGTCCGCCAGGTGGTGGGCCCCTAGTTTTCCTAGCGTGTCGAAGTCGCGCAAACGCCCGTGCAGCGAAGCCCGCCTCCGAGTTCCATCGCTGCCGCGAGAGATGGGCCGTCATCAGCGCCCATCGGTAGAGCCTTAATCGGCTCGTGAGAATACTCAGATACCCGCTCGCCTCCGGCCGGGCAGAATGGGCACATGGAGATCGCCGAGTACATCGACGTGCTGCGCGGCCAGGGTGCCGCCCTGGCCCAGGCGGCCGGGCGGGCCGGACTGGACGCGACCGTCCCGACATGCTCACCATGGCTGGTCAAGGACCTGTTGCGGCACACCGGGTACATCCACCGGTGGGCGGCCAGGCACATCACCGAACGTCCGGTCAGCGTTCTGGACGGGCCGGACGAAGCGGAGATCTTGCGCGGCGGCGGGTCCGATGAGGACCTGATCGAGTGGTTCCTGGCCGGTCACGCTGCCCTCGTGCAGACGCTGGCCACGGCCGATCCGGATGTGTCGTGCGGCACCTTCATGGCGGCGCCGTCGCCGCTGGCCTTCTGGGCCAGGCGGCAGGCTCACGAGACCGCGATCCACCGGGCCGACGCGGAGCTCGCGTCGGGGTCCACGCCCGAGTACCCGGCGGACTTCGCCGCTGACGGCATCGACGAGCTGATCATGGGCTTCGGCCGGCGCCGTAAGTACGCTCCGGCGGCCGGCGGCCGACTGTACGTGGCCGCCACCGATACGGGCGACGGCTGGTCCATCGAGCCGCGCGAGGGCCGCCTGCAGCCGCAGCGCGCCTCCGATCGGGCCGCCGCGGCCAGTACGGACGGTACGGACGGTACGGGCGGGGTCGGCTGCACGGTGCGCGGTCCGGCCTCCGCCGTGTACCTGTTCCTGTGGAACCGCTCAGGCCCTGCTCCGGCGAACGTCACGATCGGCGGTGACCGGGACGGGCTCACCTCGTGGCAAGCCAGCGTCCGGGTGCGCTGGGGCTGATTCCCTCCGGCCGGCGGCCCGGCCGGCGTGCCCGGTCGGGGGTGAAATGCCGGGGTCGGGCACTGCCGGCGAGCCACCTCCGCCGCGGGGCCGTCAGGCGTTAAGGTGGAGGACACCGGGAATCCCCGGCTTCGGAAGAAGATCACGCGCCCCGCGTGCGTCGTGACCTGGTGAAGGCCGCCAGTGCGAGGGGCGGCGTTCGCGTGCCCGGAGGAGGCGGCTCGTCCATGACGGTCCCGGCGTCCCAGACCCCGTTCGCTCACCTGCACGTGCACACCGAGTACTCCATGCTGGACGGTGCGGCCCGGCTGAAGGATCTCTTCGTCGAGGTCAAGAAGCAGGGCATGACGCACGTGGCGATGACCGACCACGGCAACATGTTCGCCGCCGCGGAGTTCCACCGGCAGGCGAAGGAGGCCGGCATCACGCCGGTGATCGGGATCGAGGCCTACGTCGCGCCGGAATCCAGAACCAACACCAACCGCATCCTGTGGGGCCAGCCGCACCAGAAGAAGGACGACGTCTCCGCCTCCGGCGCTTACCTGCACAAGACCATCTGGGCCAGGGACAACCAGGGCGTGCACAACCTGTTCCGGCTCTCCTCCCGCTCCTACGCCGAGGGCTGGCTGGTCAAGTGGCCCCGGATGGACAAGGAGATCATCGCCTCGCACGCCGCCGGGCTGATGGCCTCCACCGGCTGCCCGTCGGGTGAGCTGCAGACCAGGCTGCGGCTCGGTCAGTTCGACGAGGCGCTCAAGGGGGCGGCCGAGTGGCGGGACATTTTCGGCAAGGAGAATTACTTCCTCGAGCTGATGGAGCACGGCCTGGACATCGAGCGCCGGGTTCGCGACGGCCTGCTCGAGATCGGCAAGAAGCTCGGCATCCCGCCCGTGGTGACCAACGACTCGCATTACACCCGCGAGCAGGACGCGACCAGCCACGACACCCTTCTGTGCATCCAGACCGGCAAGACCCTGGCCGACACCGACAGGTTCCGGCTCGAGGGCGGCGGCTACTACATCAAGCCCGCGGCCCAGATGTACGGCCTGGACACCAGCGACTACTGGCAGGAGGGCTGCCGCAACAGCCAGCTGCTGATCGCCGACCGGGTCGACATCGCCGGCATGTTCAACTTCGTGAACCTGATGCCCCGGTTCCCCATCCCGGACGGCTTCGAGTCAGAAGCTGAGCTGTTCCGCGCCGAGGTGTGGAAGGGCATGGAGCGCCGTTACCCGGGCGGGTACGACGAGCAGCGGCGCCATCAGGCCGAGTACGAGATCCAGATGATCTGCCAGATGGGGTTTCCCGCGTATTTCCTCGTGGTCGCGGACTTCATCATGTGGGCGAAGAACAACGGCGTCGCGGTGGGCCCGGGCCGCGGCTCCGCGGCGGGCTCGATCGTCGCCTACGCGATGGGCATCACCGACCTCGACCCGCTGACGCATGGCCTGATCTTCGAGCGCTTCCTCAATCCTGAGCGCGTGTCCATGCCCGACATCGACATCGACTTCGACGAGCGCGGCCGCGCCGACGTGATCAGGTACGTGACCCAGAAGTGGGGCTCGGACCGGGTCGCCCAGATCGTCACCTACGGCACGATCAAGGCCAAGGCCGCCATCAAGGATTCCTGCCGGGTCCTGGGCTTCCCCTACGCGCTGGGCGACAGGATCACCAAGGCGTTCCCGCCCGCCGTGATGGGCAAGGACATCCCGCTGTCCGGGATCTTCGACGAGGCCTATCCCCGGTACAAGGAGGCGGGCGAGCTCCGCTCGCTGTACGAGTCCGAGGCGGAGATCAAGCAGATCCTCGACACCGCCCGGGGGATCGAGGGCCTGGTCCGCCAGCCCGGCGTGCACGCGGCCGGCGTGATCATGTCGGCGGAGCCGCTAACCGATCACATTCCGGTCTGGACCCGTCACTCCGACGGCGCGGTGATCACGCAGTTCGACTACCCGACCTGCGAGGGCCTCGGGCTGCTGAAGATGGACTTCCTCGGGCTGCGCAACCTGACCATCATGGCCGACGCGGTGGCGGCGATCGAGCGGAACCGGGACACCTCGATCGACCTGCTGAGCCTGCCGCTGGACGACAAACCCAGCTACGAGCTGCTGGCGCGAGGCGACACGCTGGGCGTGTTCCAGCTGGACGGCGGGCCCATGCGGGCCTTGCTGCGGCTGATGAAGGCGGACAACTTCGAGGACATTTCCGCCGTCATCGCGCTCTACCGGCCCGGCCCGATGGGCGTCAACTCGCATACCAACTACGCGTTGCGCAAGACCGGCCAGCAGGAGATCAAGCCCATCCACCCGGAACTCGAAGAGCCGCTGCGGGAGGTGCTCGAGCCTACCTACGGCCTGATCGTCTACCAGGAGCAGGTGCAAAAGGCCGCCCAGATCCTGGCCGGGTACACCCTGGGCCAGGCGGACCTGCTCCGGCGCGCGATGGGCAAGAAGAAGAAGGAGATCCTGGACAAGGAGTTCGGCCCCTTCCAGCGCGGGTGCCGGGAACGCGGGTACTCCGATCAGGCGATCCAGGCTGTCTGGGATGTCCTCGTCCCGTTCGCCGGGTACGCCTTCAACAAGGCTCACACCGCGGCCTACGGCCTGATCGCCTACTGGACGGCCTACCTCAAGGCGAACTATCCCGCCGAGTACATGGCCGCGCTGCTCACCTCGGTGGGCGACGATAAGGACAAGTCGGCCCTGTACCTCAGCGAATGCCGCCGGATGGGCATCAAGGTCCTGCCGCCCGACGTCAACGAGTCGGTGGCGACGTTCGCGCCGGTCGGGCACGACATCAGGTTCGGCCTGGCCGCGATCCGCAACGTGGGCGCCAACGTCGTCGAGGCGATCGTCGCGGCGCGTAAGTCCAAGGGCGAGTTCACTCACTTCGCCGATTTCCTCCGCAAGGTGCCCCTGGTGGTGTGCAACAAGCGGGTGATCGAGTCGCTGGTCAAGGCGGGCGCGTTTGACTCGTTCGGCGACGCCCGCAAGGGTCTGGTGCTGGTCCACGAGCAGGCCGTCGATGCCGTGATCGACATCAAGCGCAACGAGGCGATCGGGCAGGACTCCCTGTTCGGCGGCGACGCGGAGGCGGAGGCGGTCTTCGACGTGCCCGTCCCGGCGGGGGAGTGGGACAAGTCCACCCGGCTGAACTTCGAGCGGGAGATGCTCGGGCTCTACGTCTCGGACCATCCGCTGTTCGGCGTCGAGCACATCATCGCCAGGGAGAGCGACTGCTCGCTAGCCGAACTGATGGCCGACGACACCGAGCGGCCCCGGGCCGGCGACCGTCCCGGAAACCCCGGAGCGTCCGACACGCAGATCGTCAAGATCGGCGGCATCCTGTCCGGCGTGCAGCGCAAGGTGACCAAGCAGGGCAACCAGTGGGCCGCGGCCACTCTCGAGGACCTGGCCGGGGCCATCGAGGTGCTGTTCTTCCCGCAGACCTACCAGCTCTACGCCACCTCCATCGCCGAAGACGCGGTCGTGGTGGTGAAGGGCAAGGTGGACCGCAGGGACGATGTGCCCAAGCTGATCGCGATGGATCTGGCCATCCCCGACCTGTCGATGGACGATTCGGGCCCGTTCGTGGTGTCTATGCCGGTGGCCCGCTGCGTCCCGCCGGTGGTGGAGCGGCTCAGGGAGGTGCTGATCACTCACCCCGGGCCGACCGAGGTGCACCTGAAGCTGCGCGGCCACGAGCGCACGACGGTCGTTCGCCTAGACGACAAGCTCCGAGTAGCTACCTCACCCTCCCTGATCGGGGATCTGAAGCAGCTACTCGGACCTGCCTGCGTGAGCTAACTGGGTTTGACGGGTTCAGGACCTCGAACCGATGAGCTGGTCGAGGAAGGCACGGTACATGCGCAGCGTTTCGCGCAAGGTCTCGGTGTCAGCGTGCGCGCCCTCGCCCCAGCGGTCGCGCAGCGAGCGCTGACGCTCCTGAATGGCCTGCTGCCGGGCCTCGATCGCTCGCTGCCGCTCCTGGATAGCGGCTTCCAGCTTGGCGGTCACCTGCGCGACGACCTCCGCGGCCTCGGTCACCGACGCCTGAGGATCATCGACGAACCTGAACTGGATCTGCTGCCACTGCTCGGTGAAATGAGTCGCGTCGGGGAGCAGGTCGCCGTAGGCCAGGTCACCGAGGTCTTCCAGCGTCCCCGTGGCCTCACCCGGGCGAAGTTCCTCACCCGGCGCGGCGGCCGCATGCCGCCCAACCGCCTCGGTGCCCACCGTTCCATCCGCTGCCTGCGTAACCGGCGCATCCGCGATCGTAGCGGCCCCGGCCTCATCGACCGTGTCCGACCGGTCCGCGGGAGCCGTGCCGCCGGGCACGGTGTCCCCGGCGACGGTGTCCCCGGCGACGGTGTCCCCGGCGACGGTGTCCCCGGCGACGGTGTCCCCGGCCGTGCCTCCCGGGGTCTCGTATTCGCCGGCTTGAGTGGCGAGGGGAGCCTGGTTGTCAGAGAGATCCGGGTGCGTCTGCTCGACCGTCTCCTGGCGGCCCAGCGGATCGGTGTCCGCGTCCGCGACCGGCGTGTCCGGGTTCGTCACAGCGTCCACCTGGTCCTCGCGTCCATTCGGTACCTCCCAGTAGTCGCCTCGCTGCGAACCTGCCGTGGCCGTCTCGTCCGGATGAGTCACCCACGAGGGGTCCCCGGCGGCCACGACGTCCGAGTTCGTGGCTAGGTCGGGCCTCCCGGTCAGGTCAGCTCCCGCGGCCTCGGCGGGACCCGGGCCCGCCTCCACCTCGTCCTCGTCCCGGTCGGACCGGTCCCCGCGCAGGGCGGAGGCCACCTTCTGGAAACGGGTCATGGGCTTACCCTGGTCCTCGTCCTCGACCACATCGCCGCGGTTGCCATAGCCGGCGTCCTGCGCCTGGCCGTACTGATCCTGCGTCATAGGAATCACCTTTCTTCTAGCGCTAGCGCGGCGTTTCCGCGGTCTGGTCCTGCGCGGACAGGCCGGGGTCCTCGTCGAGGAGGTCGCGGTCCCCGGTGGTCACTTCGCTGGTCTCCATGGAGCGTTCGCGGATCGCGGCGACCCGGTCGCGCTCGGGGTTTCCCTGGCTTTCCTGCAAACCGGTCAGGTCCTCGAACATGGCCCGGAAACGGATCATGGCTTCCCTGAGTTCCTCCGTGGTGGCGGTGTCGATCTGAAGGGCCTGCGTCCGCCGGTAGCCGTCCAGCGAGCGGGCGTGGTAGTAGGACAGGGCTTCGATGCTGGCTTTTCTGTCGTCAACGGGGTACCCGCGGTCTCGCATCACGTTCCAGATCAGCGTGCTCGCGGCCGATACCGCCTCGGTCGGGGTGTCCACGAAACGCTCTTGCACCGCGGTCCAGTCCCCGCTGTAGCTGGCCTGCTGGTCGGCAGAGAGCTCATGGATGTTAAGCGCCTGGACTCGCCGCTGCCGCGCGGCTAGCTCGGCGTCCGCCTTCTTCTTGCTGCCTAGCTCCTGGGCTAGGCGCTCATGTTCGGGACCGAACTGGCGGCGCATCCGTGCGCGCCTTAGTTCTCCCGAGGCGATCACCACAGCTGCCACCACAACGATGACGACGACGATGATGCCGATTATTGCTCCGGTCGACATGATGACCTCCGTGAGGTGTCGGAACCGCTATTCCAACTCCCCGTGTCAGGTCGGCCTAAACGGCCTATAACCCCCATCACGCCGACGATCTCGTCAGGGCAGCGAGCGGCTCTCCCAGCCGCCGCCCGCTCCCGCCGCCTTGCCGTACCCGAATGTGAGTACTCTCGATCATGCCCGCAGGTGACCTGGTCAAGTACCGGCGGTTCGTCCCGGCTGAGGCGGACCTCCTCGCCGAATTCCTCACCACGCAGGACTGCCCTACCATGCGGCCGGCGCGCCCGACCCCGCTCAGGTCCGCGACCAGGTGGCAGCCGGGCAGTATGACAATGACCAGGTCCGGACGTTCTGGATCGTCACCGACACCGAGGCAGGCCTGGTCCGGCTACTGGACCTGGCTGACGACACGGCCCTGTTCGACTTGCGCATCGGCGCGGCCTACCGGGGCGCAGGACTGGGTTCTCACGCTCTGCGCTGGCTCACGGCTTACCTGTTCACCGAGTTGCCAAGCATCCGCCGCATTGAGGGAACCACTCGCCAGGACAACTGGCCCATGCGGCGGACGTTCAGAAAATGCGGATACGTCAAGGAATCCCATTACCGCCAGGCGTGGCCTGCCCCGACGGAACGACCCACGACGCCGTCGGCTATGCCATCCTCCGCTCCGACTGGCAAGCGGGTACGGTCACGCCGCCAGACTGGAATGACGAGCCAGAGGCCACCAGCGATCCCTGACGTCCCGCTAGCCCCGCTGGCCCCTAACCCCGGCCGGTGGTGGAGCTGGGCTTAGGCTCGTGGGCTTCGGGCTCGACGTTTGGCGTGGGCGACGCGGCGGGCGCGGGAGCCATCTCTAGCTCCGCTCGTCATAATCGAACAAGATCGTGGGGTATTTCAGCTTAGTGGGATATTTTGGGTATTATGATGCACAAAAGTCTCCACCAAGCCAGAATCCTCCACGCAAATTCTTAGTCAGCTGAAGCGAAAGTGATCTGCCGGTGCGGACGGGGCGGGGATGACGCGGGGGACCGCGCGGAGCCCGGATCCTTCACAATCTGTGGCATGGGTCGCCGCACCACAGATACTCACCTAACGTCTCGTCACACAGGCACCAGAAACCCAGCGATCGGCGGGAACTGGCCGCGTTCGGTCTCGATCACGCACTGGCCCCGGCCTCGGCGCGCCGGGGCCGTGCCGGGGCCGGGACGTGGCGCCATCATGGACGCCACCGCATCGATCCGGCCGCGGGTGTATACGCTCGAGGCCGCCCGGCTCCGACCGGTACGATCAGGCGGGAGCGATCCGGCGATGAAGGAGGACCGACGAAGCAGCGGCTTGTCGCGTTCGTGGCGGCACTCGCGGGCAGCGCGCTTCTCGGCGCGGTGGCCGGTCTCATCTGGGCGGCGGTGGCGCCGCGCGCCGTGATGCAGGAGGTGCTGCGCGGTGAAGCCCAGCTCGTGAACGCGGAAAGCAGCGCCTACATCGTCGCCGACGCCTGGTTCTGCGCGATCACCGTGGTGGGCGGACTGGTCACCGGCATCCTCGGCTACCGCTTCCTGGTCCGTCGCGCGGGCTGGAGCGCGGCGGCCGGCTTGGTCCTGGGCGCGGTGGCGGCCGCCTTGCTCGCGCTGTGGATCGGGGACAATATCGGGCTCGGAACCTATAACCACCTGCTCGCGACGAGCCAGACCGGTACCTTCTTCCACGCCTCGCTCGCGCTCGGGGCCAAGAGCGCGCTCGCGTTCTGGCCGATGCTCACCGGCGCCGTGATCCTGATAGCCGAGAGCGGCGGCCGCCGGTCCCCTGATGCGTCCGGCATGTGGACAAGCGGACCAGAAGGAGAGCACTCTCCGTAGACTGAGCGGGTGATTTCCCGTATCGATCTACGAGGCCGCGGTCCGGCCGGCCTGAGCCGGACCGCCCTGGCTGCCG
>JBEKKH010000035.1:0-25167 GCA_050010815.1 Streptosporangiaceae bacterium
GATTGCTCAAGTCAAGCCCGAGGCGTAGCGCGTGGGCCTTTAGCCGGGTCCGCTCATCTCCGGAATTCGACTTGATCCCGATTATGGCGAGTAGCTCATTCCACGAGCGTGCCTGAGCGGCGGCTCGTTTAAGCGCTGCGTCTGACCACATACGCTGACCGGTGAAGTGCGAGGTGTCGAGTCCGAGCAGAGCGACATGGCGCTTAACCACCCGAATGGATCCAGCTGACGTCACGCACAACCCGAGTTCACGCATGACCCCGCGCCACGACCTGGATATGGCCACTGCGTCGAGTAGCTCAGCGTCTGACCACTTACGTTCCTGCCGTGAATCCCCACATGCCAGTAACCATAATCATCGGCACTGACATTCTGATTGCCGCTAACTACACATTCGTCGGGACGAGGAGATTTGAACTCCTGCTCTCCTGACCCCCAGTCAGGCGCCTTAACCAAGCTGGGCCACGTCCCGCCGTACCACGACGGTCACTTCTCGTGATACTCACCTGCCAAGCCCAGGCAGGCACAGTCAGCTTAGCGCAACCGCGACGCCGCTCGGAACCGAACCCGGCCGAAGCGAGCTCTCGTCGCCCGCCGCACCGGCGCGCCGCCGTCGATGCGTGATTCCCGTGCGCGGGGAAAGCTACCATGAGCCGGGCATCTCCAGCAGCGCCGCGCTCGTTGTAGCTACGGAACGCTGGGGCCGCACGCGGATGGAAAGGCTAGCCGTTGAGAGTACTTGGAGCTCGCCGCTCAGGCTCCTACGACGACGGTTTCAGCGAGTCGCGGGCAACGCGGCCCAGCCAGCCGCGCAGGGGCCTGCGGATAGCCGCCAGGCTCGCGAAGATCGTGCTGGCCGTCGTGGTGCTCCTGGTGCTGGCGGGCGGCGCTATCTTCGTGCTGACTCCCTCGGCCGGCCAGGCCATGACGCTGACCCAGGCCCAGGCCCAGGAACACCACATCGCTTACCCAGGCCCGCAGGTCCCGCAGTACTTCGCGGAAGCCCTGGTGGCTACCGAGGACCACCGTTTCTACAGCGATCCGGGCGTGGATCCGCTCGCGATGGCCCGGGCGGCGTTCTCGTGGCTCACCGGCCAGCAGGATCAGGGCGGAAGCACCATCGACCAGCAGCTCGCGAAAAACCTGTACACCTCGGGTCACAGCGGTTTCACCCAGGTGATCGAGCAGATGGCGCTGGCCGTCAAGCTCAACACGACGTACAGCCGGGCGCAGATCCTGCAGATGTACGCGGAGGTCGCGTACTACGGTCACGGCTATTATGGCCTGGGCGCCGCCAGCTGCGGATACTTCGGCCGGACGCCCGCTGAGCTTTCCCTGGTGCAGGCAGCCATGCTGGCCGGCGTGGTGAACGCGCCGACCTACGATGACCCGCTGGTCTACCCGACGCAGGCGCGGGCGCGGCTCGTGCACGTGATCGGCCGGATGGCCGCCGTCGGGTACCTGACGCTGTCGCAGGAAACCGCCGCGCTCAACGCGTCACTCGACTTGCCGGCCGTCCGCGGCTGCCAGTAGGCACCGGCCGTTAAGCGCCGGTCAGGCTCCGGAGATCTCCGGCTCCAGGTGCTCGGCCAGCGGTTCGGCGTCGGCCAGCAGGAAGACCCATCGCCGGTAGGTGTACAGCCGGAACCCGGTGGCCACGGCGACGCCGAGGATGTTCGCCGCGTTGTAGGAGAAGGTGCCCTTCAGTCCGAACCCGTACCGCGCCACCGCCACGAACGTGAGCTGGATGAGCAGGCCGACGGCGTTGAAGACGAAGAACAGGATTGACTCCCGGCGCAGGTGGCTGCCGGTCCGGTGCCGGAACGCCCACAGCTTGTTGCCGGCGTAGGCAAAGATGGTGGAGAAGACGGTGGCGACGGTCACCGCGGAGAGCTCGTCGAGTCCGGCCCCGGACCTCAGCGCGTTGGCGCCGCCGATGGTGATAAGGAACGCGAGGATGCCGACGGTGCCGAACTTTGCGGCCTCGTGTATCAGGACCCTGAATCGGGTATAACCATCGCGGATGAAATCCACTCGTTGTCCTTAGTCGGTCCATCCCGGATGTTCCAGACCCTACCGTGTTCGGTATATGAGGGTCGGTGGCGGCGGCTAAACCGTTCGAAGAATGTCGCACCCCCCAGGTAGCCTGCATCAGATGACCGGAAGTCATGGGGTCGAAGTACTCGTACGCGCACGCGGCCTGACCAAGCAGTTCGGGAGCTCTACCGCAGTGGACGGGATCGACTTCGACCTGTACCGGGGGGAGGCCTTCGGCTTCCTGGGGCCGAACGGCGCAGGCAAGTCCTCCACCATGCGGATGATCGGCTGCGTGTCGCCGCCGACGAGCGGGGAGCTGACGATCTTGGGCCGCGACCCGGTCCGGGACGGCTCGGCGATCCGGGCCAGGCTCGGCGTCGTGCCGCAGGAGGACACCCTCGACGTCGAGCTGACCGTCAGGGAGAACTTGCTGGTCTACGGCCGGTATTTCGGCTTGCCCCGCCGCGTGATCAAGGAACGGACGACCGCGCTGCTCGACTTCGTCCAGCTCGCGGACCGGGCCAAGGATAAGGTGGACGCGCTGTCTGGCGGCCTGAAGCGGCGCCTGACGATCGCCCGCTCGCTCATCAACGAGCCCGAGATCCTCATCCTCGACGAGCCGACCACCGGCCTGGATCCGCAGGCCAGGCACGTGGTCTGGGACCGGTTGTTCCGGCTCAAGCAGCGCGGCGTCACGCTGATCCTGACCACGCACTACATGGACGAGGCCGAGCAGCTGTGTGACCGGCTGGTGGTGATGGACCACGGCACGTTCGCGGCTGAGGGCTCGCCCCGGGAGCTGATCGGGCGCTACTGCTCACCCGAGGTCGTGGAGCTGCGCTTCGACCCTGAGCTGCACGACTCAGCCGCGGACAAGCTCCAAGATTTTTCCGCCGAACGGACCGAGGTACTTGCCGACCGGATACTCCTTTACGTCGGCGACGGGGATGCGGCCCTGGCCGCCGTCCGGGCCAGCGGACTGGAGCCGCTCACCTCCCTGGTGCGCCGCGGCACCCTGGAGGACGTCTTCCTCCGCCTCACCGGCCGCCGCCTGGAGGATTGATGGAAGGGGTGCTGGTCCGGGCGCTGTCCTTCCGGGCATTTCTATGCTGGCTTACGGTGTACCGGCGGACCTGGCGGTCCAGCATCTGGTCCAGCGTGCTCGGTCCGCTGTTTTACCTGGGAGCGATGGGGTTCGGGCTCGGCTCGCTGGTGGACAAGCACGGCACGGCGAGCCTGGGCGGGGTGAGCTACCTCGCCTTCGTGGCCCCGGCCATCCTGGCCTCCGGCGCGATGAACACCGCGATGGGCGAGTCAAGCTACCCCGTGTTCGGCTCGGTCAAGTGGAACCGGATCTATATCGCCGCCCAGGCCTCGCCGCTGCGGCCATCGGACATCTTCCGTGGCCACCTGATGTTCGTGACCATGCGGATCACGATGAACACCGCCCTGGTCACCGTCTTCATCTGCGCGTTCGGGGCCGCCAGGTCGGCCTGGGTGGTGCTGGCCTGGCCCGCCGCGGTGCTGACCGGGCTCGCCTTCGCCGCCCCGATCGCGGCCTGGGCGGTCACGGTGAGGTCGGAGAGTTCGTTCGCCTACTTGTTCAGGTTCGGCATGATGCCGCTGATGCTGTTCTCCGGCACGTTCTTCCCGCTGTCCCAGCTTCCTGGGTGGCTGCGCCCGCTGGCCTACGCCACGCCCCTGTGGCACGGCGTCGCGCTGTGCCGCGCGCTCAGCCTCGGTTCTGGGGTCCACGCCGACCTGCTCGGCATGCTCGGTCATGTCACCTACCTGGCCGTGCTCGCCGCCATCGGGATATGGGCCGGGCCACGTACCTACCGCAGGCGGCTCTATGTCTAGCGCGACGCTGCGGATGCTGCCGCCGGCCGGCCGCCTGGCCCGGCTGCGGCGGGCCGGAACCGACGCGGGCAGCCTGCGCCTCATCGAACGGCACGCCCGCGCCTACGGGCACGCCTGGCTGGTGTTCGCCTCCGGGGTGTTCGAGCCGCTGTTCTACCTGCTGTCCGTGGGCCTGGGGCTGGGCGTCCTGGTCGGCAAGGTGCCGGGTCCCGGCGGCCAGCCGATCCCGTACCGCGAATTCGTGGCCCCCGGCCTGCTCGCGGTGTCCTCGATGAACGGCGCGATGTACGACGCGACCTTCAACATCTTCTTCCGGCTGAAGTACGCCAAGCTCTATGACGCCATCCTCGCCACCCCGATGCGCCCGGCCCAGGTCGCACTCGGTGAGATCGGCTGGGCGTTGATCCGCGGCACCATCTACGCGGTGGCATTCACGCTGGTCATGCTGGCGCTGGGCCTGGTGCACTCCTGGTGGATCCTGATGGCCGTCCCGGTGGCGGTGCTGATCGGCTTCGCGTTCGCCGCCGTCGGGATGACCGGCACGACGTACATGAAGAGCTGGCAGGACTTCGACTACGTGATCCTGGCCAGCATGCCGCTTTTCCTGTTTTCCGCGACGTTCTACCCGCTCAGCGTCTACCCCAGGGCGATCCAGGTGATCGTCGAGTGCACGCCGCTTTACCAGGGCGTCGTGCTGCTGCGTGACCTGACCCTGGGGGTGGTCGGCCCGGGCTTGCTGTGGCGGGCGGCCTACCTCGCCGTCCTCGGGCTGGCCGGCCTGTACGCGGCCGGCCGCCGGATCGGCAAACTCCTGCTGATCTGACCCGTGATCCCCGGCGGCGGAACAGGTAGGCTGCGCCCAAATGCTGGAGGAGCAAAGGGGCCGGTCTGGTGCTGAACCGGTCCTGCCGGGGACCGAGGCACTACCTGCCTCGCGGTCGCATGCCGCCCTGGTTTCCCGCGTGCCCCGGAGCGCGTACGCCGATCCGGTGACCTGGGCGGTCGCGCTCACTGTTTTCTCCGCCTACGGCGCGCTCTCGCTCTTCCGGCTGTTGCAGCTCAACCCGACTTCGTGGGATCTGGGCATCTACACCGAGTATGTCAAGCAGTACGCCGATCTCAAGCCGCCGATCGTGGACATCAGGGGGGCGGGCTTCGACCTGCTCGGCGATCATTTCCAGCCGATCGTGGCGGTCATCGCGCCGTTCTTCCGCCTTTTCCCCTCAGCGGCGACGTTGCTCGTCGCGCAGGCCCTGCTGGCGGCGCTGTCCATCTTCCCGGTCGCCCAGCTCGCGCGCGAGAAGCTCGGCACCGGCCCCGGCCGGGCGATCGCGATCGCCTACGGGCTCTCCTGGGGCTTGCAGCAGCTGGTCGAGTTCGACTTCCACGAGATCGCGTTCGCGGTTCCGCTGCTGGCCTTCGCGCTGTCCGCGCTGGTGCGGGGCCACCTGCGGGCCGCGGTCTGGTGGGCCCTTCCGCTGGTCTTCGTCAAGGAAGACCAGGGCTTTACCGTGGCCGCGATCGGTCTTTACCTGATCATCGCGGGCCTGCGATCGAACGGTACCGCCGAGGACTCCGATGGCCGCCGTCGCATGCGGGCGGGCCTGCTGCTGCTTGTCTGGGGTTTTGCCTGGTCGTTCCTGGTCATCGGCGTGGTTATCCCGCACTTCAACCCGGCCCACCACTACGACTACTGGAGCGATGGCGGAGTGCTGGCCCCGGGTGGGCACCTGACCGTGCTCGGCCTGGTCAAGCAGCTCCTGGCGGCGTGGCCCGACAAGCTGCAGACGATCGTGCTGCTGCTCTTGCCGACCGCGTTCATCGCCCTGAGGTCGCCGCTTGCGCTGACCACCGTGCCGAGCCTGCTGCTGCGATTCATGTCGACGAACAGCAGCTTCTGGGGAACGTTCTGGCACTATAACGCGACCGTGATGCCCATCTTGTTCGTCGCAGCGGTGGACGCGATGGCCAGAATCCGGGTTGCCATGGACACCGATGACCGGGCCGGACCCGCGAGCCCCGAGAGCTGGGCGAGCGGGCGCCGGGGCTCGCGGCGCGCGCTGCTGGCCGGCGCGAGGCACCACGGCGCGGCCATGATGGTCGCCATCGCCGTCGCGCTGAGCTTTCATTTCCCGGTCAGCAACCTATGGAGCGCACAGACCTACCGCATCAGCCCGCACGTCGCGTCGGCCGAAGCAGCCATGGCCGCCGTGCCCGATGGCGCCACCGTGCAGACCACGCTGGATCTCCTGGCGTCGCTGGCCGCCCGTACCGACACCTTCTGGATCGGCAATGCCGGCAACCCCGTGACCCAGTACATCGTGTTCGACGGACAGGACAGCGGCTACACCCCGGCGATCACCAACGTTCCCGCCTTCATCGCCCAGATCTACCCGCAACACCAGTACACCCAGATCTTCCAGTCCGGCGACGTCTACGTCTTCCGGCGCACCAGCTGACCTCGCGTGATCCGGGTCGGCCCGCGCGGAGGCAAGCCAGCCCAGGAAGATCCATGGGAGCCGCAGCGGACACCGTACTAGCGGGTAGATAGGCTGGTAGCCGACCCTGTGGACGCATCCCTACGGGAGGTTCTGCGCCATGGACTTTGGCTATGACGCCAAGACGCTCGACGCGCGTAAGCGGCTACTCGCCTTCATGGACGAGCGGGTCTTTCCCGCCGAGGCGGTGTTCTCGCAGCAGGTCGAGGCCGCCGTCCAGGGGGGGCACCCGTGGGACCGGGTCCCGGTCACCACCGAACTCAAGGCCGAGGCGCGCAGCCGCGGGCTCTGGAACCTCTTCCTGACCGGCAAGTCGGCCCAGGCGGTCACCAGGCTCAGCCCGGCCCGCCTGCCGGATCCGCTGACGAACCTGCAGTACGCGCCGCTGGCCGAGATCACCGGCTGGAGCCCGGCTCTGGCTCCTGAGGCGCTGAACTGCGCCGCGCCCGACACCGGCAATATGGAAGTGCTGGCCGAGTTCGGCTCGCCTGAGCAGCAGGAGCGCTGGCTCCTCCCGCTGCTCGACGGAACGATCAGGTCGGCGTTCTGCATGACCGAGCCCGACGTGGCCTCAAGCGACGCGACGAACATCGCCACCACGATCATCCCGGAGACCCGCGACGGGGACGGGTACGTGATCAACGGCCGCAAGTGGTGGTCGAGCGGCGCGATGAACCCGGACTGCCAGATACTCATCGTGATGGGAGTGAGCGACCTCACCGCCGCCGATGGCCACGGCCGCCACTCCATGATCCTGGTGCCGCGCGACACGCCGGGGGTCACGGTCAAGCGGGGGATGACCGTCTTCGGCTACACCGACGGAACGCACGGCGGCCACGCCGAGGTCGTGTTCGACAACGTCACGGTGCCAAGGGAGAACCTGATCTCGGGGGAGGGCGACGGGTTCACCATCGCTCAGGCCCGGCTCGGTCCCGGCCGCATCCACCACTGCATGCGGCTGATCGGTGCCGCCGAGCGCTCGCTTGAGCTCATGTGCCGCCGAGCCACCAGCCGCACGGCCTTCGGCAAGCCGCTCGCCGAGCAGGGCGTCATCCAGGACTGGATTGCCGAATCCAGGGTCAGGATCGAGCAGGCGAGGCTGCTCGTGCTCAAGACGGCGTGGCTGATGGACACGGTGGGCAATAAGGGAGCGCACACCGAGATCCAGGCGATCAAGATCGTGACCCCCGCGATGGCCGAGTGGGTCATCGACAAGGCGATCCAGGCTCACGGCGGCGGCGGGGTCAGCCAGGACTTCCCGCTGGCTCACCTGTGGGCCACCGCGCGCACGCTCAGGTTCGCCGACGGCCCGGACGAGGTGCACAAGAGGTCGCTGGCCCGCCGCGAACTGAGGAAAGCCACGACCTAGTCATCGCGACCTCGTCAGCGCACGCACCACGGCCCGTTCCGGCGGATAAAGGAGAGAACTCAGTGACAGAAAGAACCGCGATCGTGACCGGCTCAGCCCGCGGCATCGGTGCCGCGACGGCCCGCAGGCTGGCTGCGGACGGGATGGCCGTGGCCGTCCTGGACCTGGATGAGGCTGCGTGCGCCGGGACGGTGAAGGAGATCGCCGGCGCGGGCGGCCGCGCGGTCGCGGTGGGCGCGGACGTGAGCAAGAGCGATCAGGTCGCCCAGGCGGTGGAGCGGGTGGCCGCCGAGCTGGGCGAGCCGACGGTGCTGGTCAACAACGCGGGCGTGATCCGCGACAACCTGCTGTTCAAGATGACCGACGATGACTGGGACACGGTGCTCGGGGTACACCTGCGCGGTGCCTTCCTGATGAGCCGGGCGGTGCAGAAGTACATGGTTAATCACCGTTACGGGCGCATCGTCAACCTGTCCTCCTCCTCCGCGCTCGGCAACCGCGGGCAGGTCAACTACTCCGCCGCCAAGGCCGGAATGCAGGGGTTCACCAAGACCCTGGCCATCGAGCTCGGGCCGTTCGGGGTCACCGCGAACGCGGTCGCTCCCGGTTTCATCGCCACCGACATGACCGCGGCCACGGCGGCCCGCACGGGCGTGTCGTTCGAGGATTTCCAGGCGGGGGCCGCGGCGCGGATCCCGGTCCGGCGGGTAGGCCAGGCGGACGACGTGGCCCATACCATCTCGTTCCTGGTCAGCGAGGGGGCCGGCTTCGTCTCCGGCCAGGTCATTTACGTCGCCGGAGGCCCCCTAAGTTGAAGGAGAACACTGTGCTGACCGAGGCGAGTCCGGAGGCGCTCAGGGAACGGGTTCGCGCGTTCCTGGCCGAGCACGACCCGGCGGAGGCGCCGAAGCAGGATTTCCTCAACGCGCGCTTCGACGCGGGGCTGGCCTGGGTGCACTACCCCGAAGGCCTCGGCGGACTCGGTCTTTCCCGCACGCTGCAGGCCGTCGTCGACGCCGAGTTCGCGGCCGCGGGCGCGCCGGCCAACGATCCCGAGCGCAACGGCATCGGCCTGGGCATGGCCGCCCCGACCATCCTGGCGTACGGCAACGACGAACAGCAGAAACGCTGGCTGCGCAAGCTCTGGACGGCCGAGGAAATCTGGTGCCAGCTGTTCAGCGAGCCCGGCGCGGGCAGCGACCTGGCCGCCCTGGCTACCCGCGCGGTCCAGCCGGAGGGGGATGGGGGCGACTGGATCGTCTCCGGGCAGAAGGTGTGGACCTCGCAGGCCCACCAGGCCAGGCGCGCTCTGCTGGTTACCCGCACCGACCCGGACGTGCCCAAGCACCAGGGCATGACCTACTTCTCGGTGGACATGACCGCGCCGGGCGTCGACGTCAGGCCGCTGCGCCAGCTCACCGGCGAGGCCGAGTTCAACGAGGTGTTCCTGACCGACGTGCGGATCCCGGACGCGGACCGGATCGGTCAGGTCGGCGAGGGCTGGAAGGTGGCCAACGCCACGCTGATGAGCGAGCGGGTCAGCATCGGCGCCTCCCGCGCCGCGCCGCGGGAGAGCGGCATGATCTCCCCGACGGTCCGGACCTGGCGCTCGCGCCCCGAGCTGCGCACGCCGGGCCTGCACGACCGGCTGCTGCGGCTGTGGACCGAGGCCGAGGTGGCCCGGCTGGCGTCGGAGCGGCTGCGCCAGCAGCTCGCGGCGGGCAAGCCCGGGCCGGAGGGTTCCGCCTCCAAGCTGGTCTTCGCCCGGCTCAACCAGGAAATATCCGGTTTCGAGGTCGAGCTGGCCGGAGCCGACGGCCTGCGCTACGACGACTGGACCATGCGCCGCCCCGAACACGCGAACTTCTTCGGCCGTGGCCCCGGCTACCGCTACCTGCGCGCCCGCGGCAACTCGATCGAGGGCGGCACCTCAGAGATCCTGCGCAACATCATCGCCGAGCGCGTCCTCGGCCTCCCCAGCGAGCCCCGTGTCGACAAAGACGTCCCCTGGAAGGACCTCCCCAAGTGAGCGAGCCGCAGGGGCGCGCCGGCGCCTGGACTGAGGAGCGAGGAACGAGCGACGAGGGAAGGCGCCGGCTTAAGGCGCCCCGTAGGCGAGCGAACGGAAAAACACAGTGAGCGGTGTAGCGGAAGGCCTGCCCGATCTGCTTTCTTCCGATGCCGAACGGGCCTTGGCTGACAGCCTGAGTTCTCTGCTTGCCGACCGGGGCGGCCTGGACAAGGCGCTGGCCCGCACCGAGTCCGGTCAGACCTACGACGACGGCTTGTGGCGCAGCATCGCCGCGGACCTGGGCTGCGCGGGGCTGCTGATACCCGAAGACCAGGGCGGGGCCGGTGCCTCCTACCGGGAGGCCGCGGCCGTCGCGGCGACGCTGGCCGCCTTCGTCGCCCCGGTGCCCTTCCTCGGCAGTGCCGTGGTCGCAACCGCCGCCCTGCTGAGCGTGGCGACCGGTGCCGGTGAGTCGACGGCCTCGGCGCGGCCCGTGGCGGACCTGCTCGGCCGGCTGGCGGAAGGCGAGGTGACGGCGGCGCTGACGGTCCCGTTCGCGACCGCGCCGGGTGCCGCCTACCCGACCTCGGTCCGGCTGTCGGGAACCCGGCCCGGTGACGCGGCACAGGGCGTCGCCCGGCTGCGCGGCATGGTCACCGGCGTGGCCGACGCGCTGCCGGCCGGGGTGCTGCTCGTGCCGGCCGACGGCGTACCCCACGGGCTGTACCTGGTCGACGTGGCCGCGGCCGGGGTCGCCAAACGACCCGTGGTGTCACTGGACATGACCAGGCAACTGTGTGACCTGTCGTTCGACGATGCGCCGGGCACGCTGATCGCGTCCGGGCCGGTCGCCTCCCGTGCGCTGGCCGCGGCGCTGGCCGCCGGCGCGGGCGTACTGGCCGCCGAGCAGGTCGGGCTGGCCCAGCGCTGCCTGGACATGACGGTCGCTTACGTCAAGGAACGCCGTCAGTTCGCCCGGCCCGTCGGCTCCTTCCAGGCACTCAAGCACCGGCTGGCCGATCTGTGGGTGGCGGTCACGCAGGCTCGCGCGGCATCGGTGTACGCGGCGGCGTGCCTGGCGACCGGCGACCCGGACGCCAAGGTCGCGGTGGCGCTGGCCCAGGCCTACTGCTCCGACGTCGCGGTACAGGCCGCCCAGGAATGCGTGCAGCTGCACGGCGGTATCGGGTTCAGCTGGGAACATCCCGCCCATCTGTACCTCAAACGCGCCAAGGCGGACTCCATCGCCTACGGCACCGCCGACGCGCACCGCGCCGCGCTGGCCTCCCTCGTCAACCTGCCCGCCCGGTGACCGGCCCGGTGACCGGCCCGGTGACCGGCCCAGTGATCAGCAGCGCCGCGGGCGCCGTCGCCTCGGTCGACGAGCCCGAGCTGCGGCGGCGAGTGAACCGCCTCTCGGTGGAGCAGAAGGTCCGGCTGCTGACCGGGGCGGACTTCTGGGCGCTCTTTGCCGAGCCGGACGCCGGGTTGCGCCGGGTGGTGACCTCGGACGGTCCGGCCGGGGTGCGGGGCGAGACCTGGGACGAACGTGACACGTCCGCGAACGTGCCGTCGCCGACGGCGCTGGCCGCTACCTGGGACTGTGACCGGGTCGAGGGCATCGGCGCTCTGCTGGCCCATGAGGCCCGGCGCAAGGGCGTGGACGTCCTGCTCGCCCCGACCGTGAACCTGCACCGCAGCCCGTACGGCGGCAGGCACTTCGAGTGCTTTTCCGAGGATCCGCTGCTCACCGCGCAGATCGGGGTCGCTTACGTGCGAGGCCTCCAGCGGGCCGGCGTCGCGGGGTGCGTCAAGCACTTCGTCGGCAACGACTCCGAGACCGAGCGGATGACGGTCGACGTCCAGATCGACGAGCGCACGCTGCGCGAGCTTTACCTGGCGCCGTTCGAAGCCATCGTGCGTGAGGCGGGCGTATGGGCCGTGATGGCCTCCTACAACGAGGTCAACGGGTTCACCATGACCGAGAGCCCGCTGCTGCGCGACATCTTGCACGGCGAATGGGACTTCGACGGCGTCGTGATGTCGGACTGGACGGCCACCCGTTCCACCGTGGCGGCCGCCACGGCCGCACTCGACCTGGCCATGCCCGGACCCGCCACCCAGTTCGGCCCGTGGGGTGACGCTCTGGTCGTGGCCGTGACGGACGGCCTGGTCGACGAGGCCACCCTCGACGACAAGGTGCTGCGGATTCTCCGGCTGGCCGCCCGGGTGGGCGGCCTGGACGATGTCCATCCGGGCCCCGTCGATGCTCCCGCCGGGTACGGTCCGGCGGAGATCGCGCGCGAGCTGCGGGCCGCCGCGGCGGCCTCGTTCGTGCTGGCCGGGCACCGCGGCCTGCTGCCGCTGGACCGCTCCCGGCTGGGCCGGGTCGCCGTCATCGGGCCGAACGCCCAGGTCGCCAGGACCCTCGGCGGCGGCAGCGCCACCGTCTTCCCGCCCTACACCATCTCCCCGCTGGACGGCCTGCGGGCGGCCGGCCTCGACGTGGCCTACGCACCGGGCGCGCTCGCCCACCTGCGCACCCCGGCTGCGCGCGCGCCTTGGCTGCTGCGACCGGACGGCTCAGGCCCGGGCACCGAGGTCCGGTTTTTCGCTCCCTCCGGCGACCCGATCGGATCGCAGCAGCGCGACGGCGCCGCCTTCCGCTGGATGAGCGGGTTCGGGGCGATCGGGTCTGCGGAGTCGGTCGCCCGGTTGGAGATCAGCTGCGTGATCCGCGCTACCGAGGGCGGCACCTATCAGCTCGGTGTCTCAGGGATCGGGCGCTACCGCTTGCTCGTGGACGGCGCGGAGGCCTTCGATGCCATGCTGTCGCTACCCGATGACGCGGATGTGGTGGAAGCGCTGATGACGCCGCCGCAGCGACTGGCCCCGCTCGAGCTGGCCGCGGGCCAGTCGGTCTCCGTGCTGCTCGAGCACGATGTCCACTCCTCGCCGAGGGTGGACCTAGGGACGTTTTTTGAGCTCAGCCTGAAGGCACCGCACGGAACCGACGATGAGGAGATCGCCGCCGCGGTGTCGCTGGCGGCGGCCAGCGACGTGGCCGTGGTCGTGGTCGGCACCACCGCGGAGGTCGAGAGCGAAGGCTTCGACCGGACGTCGCTGGCGTTGCCCGGCCGTCAGGACGACCTGGTCCGCCAGGTCGCCGCGGCTAACCCGCGGACCGTGGTCGTGGTGAACTCCGGCGCGCCGGTCCTGCTGCCCTGGGCCGATGACGTGGCTGCGGTCCTGCTGACCTGGTTCGGTGGCCAGGAGTTCGGGCACGCCCTCGCCGACGTGCTGCTCGGGAACGCCGAACCAGGCGGGCGGCTGCCCACCACGTGGCCCGCCAGCGAGGCCGGCGTGCTGTCCACCCGGCCGGCTGACGGCGTGCTGGCCTACACCGAGGGCCTGTTCATCGGCTACCGCGGCTATGACCGCGACGGCCGGCCGCCGCTGTACCCGTTCGGTCACGGCACTGGCTACACCACCTGGTCCTACGACTCCATCGCGGTGGACGTCTCAGGAACTCGCGGCGAGGGGGCTCGCGGCGAGCCTGGGGCGGGGGCGGCGGTGCACGTGCAGGTACGCAACACCGGGCCGCGGCGTGGCCGGGAGGTCGTCCAGGTGTACGCGTCCCGCCCGGGCTCAGCGGTGGAGCGCCCGGCCAAGTGGCTTGCCGGTTTCGCGGCCGTGGACGCCGACCCCGGAGAGAGGGTCAGCGCCGAGATCAGCGTCCCTGAACGCGTTTTCCGGCACTGGTCCGACCAGGGCTGGACACTTGAGCCCGGCACGTTCGTGCTCTCGGCCGGTCCCTCATCGGCATTGCTCCCGCTGTCCGGCCGGGTCGAGTTCACCTAGCAGGGCGGCGCGGAGCGGAAGATCCTGGCGCCCGGGCCGACCAGCGGCCCCTGGATCCCGCCGAGGGTCACGCCATCTTCCCAGCGGTACACCAGGACCCAGACGGCGGCGGACCCGGGGCTGATGGCGAGGTTGGACGCGACGATGGTGAGGTCACCGGCCCGGTCCGCGGTGCCGTCCGCCAGGTCGGACGCGGTGACGTACTGACCCCCGCAGGTGCCTTCGAGCAGGCCGTAGCGCGCGCCGGGGACGGCGTGCCTGTCGTAGATGTAGAGCCAGGTCAGCGCGGCCGAGCCCGGGCGGGGCCGGACGGCCGCCGCCACCACGGAAAGCGATCCTCCGGTGACGGCAGGCAGCGTAAACAGGGCGCTGCCCGATTCGACCGGCAACGCCGGC
The DNA here is from genome assembly GCA_050010815.1 of Streptosporangiaceae bacterium. Classification (GTDB taxonomy): domain Bacteria; phylum Actinomycetota; class Actinomycetes; order Streptosporangiales; family Streptosporangiaceae; genus Palsa-504. The sequence continues at coordinate 14,033 of JBEKKH010000035.1, forward strand.
GCCGGCAACGCCGTGGCCGGCGCCGGACGCCGCTGGTTCCGCAGCGCCGTGCGCAGGTTATGGATGGTGTCGTCTTGGTGCGCCACCACCAGCCCCAGAGCCGCGCCCAGACCGCCCAGCACGATGACGACCGCCAGGATCGCGGCCAAGGCGCCCCGGCCCCACTGTCCCCGGCTCCACTGTCCCCGGCTCCGCGGTCCCCGGCTCCAGCGTCCCGGGCCCCAGCGTCCGCCGTCCCGGCCGTCAGCGCTCCGCTGTGGCCCGAACGACACGGTGTCGGGCTGCTCGTCCGTGACCTCATCACCGCCTGCCGCTATCCAGCTGAAAGCCTGATCAGACTGTATACGCCCGCGTCCGATGTCGGCGGTTAGCACTGACCGGCTTCCTATAGCGCACGGGTGGGGCTATTGCGCTGATTTATCGTTCTGCAAGTATCGTGACTGTTACGGGGACGTGACACGCGCCGGATCGCCTGTCCGCAGGGTTTCCCGGCCCCCGCTCGGCTCGAAGTGGCTGATCAAGCCCCTTGCCGCGACATGTGGAAGTAACCTCACGCCGACTCGTTACCCTCCGCGTAACAACCGAGAAATACCCTCGAAACTCGCGCATGGGACACATGCCTTGCAGGAATACGGAGCGGCCGGGGTATAGCCAGCAGAAGTTGGACCCCTGAAGGCCCAATTGCCCATGGAGGCGTAGTGAATCCATATCCCAGCTGGCTGAGCGCAGGGGATAACTCCTGGCAGATGACAGCGGCGACGCTGGTCGGGCTGATGTCTATCCCGGCCCTGGCCGTGCTGTACGGCGGCCTGGTGCAGAAGAAGTGGGCCATGAACACCGTGATCATGGTGTTCTCCACCTTCGCCCTGACCTTGATCACCTGGATGCTCTGGGCCTTCAAGATGGGCTTCGGCACCCCCTTGATCAGCACGTTCGTGGGTGACCCTCGGACCGTGCTCGGCGCTGCGGCCGAGCAGGGGCAGGCAAATATCCCGCTGCTCGACGGCCTGATGCCGAAGTTCAGGTTCCCCGAATCCTCGCTGGTCTACTTCCAGTTCGTGTTCGCGGCGATCACCCCGATCCTGTTCATCGGCAGCGTGCTCGGCCGGATCAGCCTGAAGGCGTGGATGATCTTCGTACCGCTCTGGATCACGTTCGCCTACGCGGTGAACGCGTTCCTGCTGTGGGGCGGCGGTTACTGGGCCGGCAAGGGCGCGCTGGACTTCTCCGGCGGCTATGTCATCCACCTGGCCGCAGGCGTGTCGGGCTTCGTCGCGGCGGCGGTGGTCGGGCCCAGGCTCCAGCGTGACCGCGAGCGGGCCGTGCCGAACAACCTGCTGTTCGTCGCCGTCGGCGCCGGAATCTTGTGGCTCGGCTGGAATGGCTTCAACGGCGGTGACCCCTACTTCGCCAGCCAGGACGCCGGGGCTGCGGTCATCAACACCAACCTCGCGACCGCTGTCGCCATGATGACCTGGATCTTCATGGACATGGCGCTGAGCAAGGAGAAGAAGGCGACCTTCCTCGGCGGCGTGAACGGCCTGATCTGCGGCCTGGTCGGCATTACCCCGGCGGCGGGCTACGTGAACGGCCTGGGTGCCATCGTGATCGGCTTTGTCTGCTCCGGGGTCGTCTGGGTGGCCTGGGCCTACTTGCCGAAGTACGTGTGGCCGTTCAACAAGGTCGATGATGCGCTCGGCGTGGTGTACACCCACGGCATCGCCGGATTGCTCGGCGGCCTGCTGGTCGGCTTGCTGGCGGATCCGAAGATGATCGAGTACCTCGGGCTCGGCAAGAACCCCTCGATCTCGGGCGCCGGCCTGTTCTACGGGCACCCCAAGCAGCTGGCCATCCAGGCCGGCGCCGCTCTCACCATCATCATCTGGGACGCCGCCGTCACGTTCGTCCTGCTCAAGGGCATCGGATTGTTCGTCAAGCTCCGGATACCCGACGAGCAGCTGGAGATCGGCGACGTGGCGGTGCATGGCGAGGAGGCGTACCCGTCCGAGGACCTGGTCAGCGTGCATTCCTCCAGGGCCGACGAAGCCTCCCCGACGTCGCCAGAAGGCAAGGTGCCGGCGAGCACAGCGGACGAGGTGTAGTTTGCCCCGCTCCTGAGCCTGCGCTGCGTGCGGCCGCAGCGTAAACCGGACGCGCGTCCGGGCCCTTCTCCAGGTGCCCGGGCGCGCGATCGGCTGTGCGGGATCAGGTGGTTACCTCGAGCCAAACCCACTGGAGCACGGCGGTAACCTGTCTGGCGGGGTGAACTATGACCAAGCCTGTCATCACGGCCACAACGCTGGTCACCGACGATGGCGTTCCGATCGAGGCCATTCATCTTCCTGGTGCGGGCGATCTCGCGATCGTGGTTGCGCATGGTTTCACGCTGTCCTGGCAGCGGCCTAACGTCTGGCGCATTGCCAACCGGTTCAACCGGAGGGCGGGCGTGTTCACCTTCGATTTTCGCGGGCACGGACGTTCCGGCGGTCTTTCCACGCTGGGTGACCGCGAGATCAAGGACCTCGAGGTGGTGGTGGCCTGGGCGCGTCAGCTCGGCTACCAGCGGATTGCCGCGGTCGGTTTCTCGATGGGCGCGTCGATCGTCCTCCGGCACGCCGGCCTGATCGGGGGACTGGACGCGGTGGTGTCGGTCAGCGGCCCGGGCCGGTGGTATTACCGCGGCACCGAAGCGATGCGCCGGGTGCACTACGCGGCCGAGCACCGGCTCGGCCGGTTCGTGGTCAGCCGGTGGCTGAAGACCAGGATCAGCCCGGAAGGCTGGAAGCTGGTCCCCGTCTCGCCGGCCGAGGCGGCGGCGCGGATCTCGCCGGTCCCGCTGCTGATCGTGCACGGTGCCAAGGACCATTACTTGCCGCCCGAGCACGCCCGGCAGCTGTACCGGGCCGCCCGCGAGCCCAAGGACCTCTGGCTGCTGCCGGACATGGGCCACGCCGAGGCCGCCTGCAGCTCCGAGCTCGTCGATCGCATCTACGGCTGGATCGCGGCCGCGGTCGCGCCGGGCCGGATCGCCACCGCTCCGGCCAGCGAGCCGGGCGGCAACGGAACCAATCCCGGCGGTGCGGCCATCCCCGCCACGGCAACCTCCCAGGCCACCCCCAACGCCGCCGCCGGAACGCCCTGTTGCCAGGTATCGTCAGGCCCTTTAGGCCGGGTCGGCTCTGAGCCATTGTCGCCGTCGGCGTTCATGAATTTTTTACGATTGGGCAATGATGTTTATGTCGCGTTAACAACGTTACCGTTAAGTTAAGCCCGATGCTATTTCAGGGACAGTGTTTTCACGCGATCACCGGGAAATGGCCAGCGGCTGGAAAGCATCCCAGAGGGCGATATCTAAAGCTGAAGGGACCAGGGTAACGTAATGAGACTTCCGCAGCTAGCGGCCCTCCGGGGCGGCACGCACAGAGCCTTTGCGGCTCGCAGGCGTTTCGGGTCGGCCATGTGCATCGGGGCGGCCCTGATCGCCGGAGCCGCAGTCGCGGCGGTGCCCGCCGCCGCTGCGACGGGCGCGACGACCGCGGGCCAGGCCACGCCGGCATCGTCCTCCCTGTGCCCCGGGGCGAGCGTGGCCTCCTTCGGCTCCAACGTCTGTGTCTTCAGCGACACCATGAGCCAGGCCACCATCCAGGCCGACCTTGACGGCATCGCCACCCAGCAGGTCCCTGTGGCCAGCCAGTTCAGCAGCCAGCGCTACGCGATCTTCTTCCTGCCCGGGACTTACGGTTCGGCGGCCGACCCGCTGGTGTTCCAGGTCGGCTACTACACCGAGGTGGCCGGGCTGGGCTCGATGCCGCAGGACACGGTCATCAACGGCGCCATCGACGTGTTCAACAACCTGTGCACGGCCGGCACCAGTGACTGCAACTCCGACGACAACTTCTGGCGGTCCCTGTCCAACCTGGACCTCAACGTGGACCTGCCGAGCACGCCGCCGGCCTACGCGCCTCCGGTGCTTGATGCCTATGGCGCGGGCTGCGCCAACAGCGCGGAAATGTGGTCGGCGTCGCAGGCCTCGCCGATCAGGCGCGCCATCGTCAACGGCAACGTCGTCTTCCAGGACTACTGCGCGACGAACAACTACGCCAGCGGCGGCTTCATCGCCGATAGCCAGGTCACCGGGGACCTCGACTTCTACGGCAACCAGCAGTACATGGTCCGCAACAGCACCATCGGCGGCGCCAACGGATGCCCGCAGGGACTGTGGAACATGGTCTACTCCGGGGTCCAGGGCGCACCGTCGCCGGTGTTCACCGGCCAGTGCGAGCAGAACACGGTGCTGTCCGCCAGCCCGGTGACCGAGGAAGAGCCCTTCCTGTACACCGATTCGGGCGGCAACTACAACGTGTTCGTCCCCGCGGTGCAGCGAAGCTCGTCGGGCCCGTCCTGGGCCAGCGGGCAGGAAGCCGGCGCGTCCGTGCCCCTGTCGAAGTTCTTCGTGGCCAGCCCGGCCACCCCCACCCTCGCGATCTCCGCCGCGCTGGCCCTGGGTAAGGACCTCATCCTCACCCCCGGCGTCTACAACCTGAACGAGCCCATCGTGGTCAGCCGTCCGGACACCGTGGTCTTGGGCCTGGGCCTGGCTACCCTGGTACCCCAGCACGGCAACGCCGCCATGCTCGTCCTGCCCAACCGCGGGGTCAAGCTGTCCGGCCTCATCATCGACGCCGGGCCGGTCAACTCGCCGGTCCTGCTCTCGGTGGGCCTCCCCGGTGCTAGCTCGGCCAGCGACCCGGACCTGGTTCAGGACGTGTACTTCCGCATCGGCGGCGCCGAGACCACGCCCGTCTCGGCGACCGTCAGCCTGCTCGACAATGCCGGGAACTCGATCATCGACAACTCCTGGGTCTGGCGCGCCGATCACGGCAACGCGGTCGGCTGGACCGTCAACACCGCTAGCACCGGGGTTGTCGTCACCGGTGACAATGTGACCGCCTACGGCCTGGCGGTCGAGCACTACCAGAAGGACGAGGTCATCTGGAGTGGCCAGGGTGGCACGGACATCTTCTTCCAGAACGAGATGCCCTATGATCCGCCCAGCCAGTCGGCCTGGATGGCCACTCCGAGCCAGGACGGCTATCCGGCTTTCGTCGTCAGCCCGAGCGTCAAGACGTTCAAGGGCTACGGCATGGGCAGCTATTCCTTCTTCAACCAGGGTGTGACGATCAACGCCTCGACCGCGTTCCAGGCTCCCGACACCCCGGGCGTTCAATTCCAGGACGTGTTCACTCGCTACCTGAGTGGGGCGGGCGGAATCGATTCCGTGATCAACGGCACCGGTGCGGCCGTAACTTCCGCCGCGCCCGGCCCGAGTGACGTCGTCGCCTATCCCTGATAACCGCTTAAGGCCGGATCGTGGATGGTTTTCTATCCACGATCCGGCTCGAGCGGTTACTCAGTCGGCGGGTTCGGCGATCATGGCGGTGCCGATCTCGTGGAAACCGATCCTGGCGTAGACCCGGGCCACCGTGGCGTCGCTGGCGGACAGGAAGACGGTCTCCACCCCGCGCTCCAGCGCGTCCCTGGCCAGCAGCGCGGTCACGGCCGCGCCGACACTACGGCGGCGGTCCGCGGGCAGGACGCCTACGCCCGTTATCTCCGCGACGCCGTCCAGGGCCTGGCAGCTGCCGGCCGCGAGCGGGCCGTCCGACCCGAACGCCGCGACCAGCACTGACTGTCCCGATCGCAGTCGCTCGCGCAGGATCGCGATCGTCCCGCCATCGTGGTCCGCGGCGATCTTGTCGCGCTCGGCCGTCCCTGCCTCGCCGATCGCGGTGCCGGGGTGCCCGAAGGCAACGGCAGGCACCGCCGATATCCGGTCGAGATCGGGATCGGTGGGAGCCACCACGCGCACGGTGATTCCCGGCGGGAGCGGCGGCGCCTGGGCCGGACCCGCGAGCTCCATCAGGGGATGCGACTGGACCTCAAGACCCGCATCGACGGCGGCGGCCGCCATCTCCGGCGCGATCTGCTCGATCCATTCGAAGGACTCGGGAATGATCAGCTCGCGCTGCCTGGCCCGGACCGCGCGGACGTCGGCCGCGGTGACCGGCGGTCGTGGGCCTCGCCACGGCCGCGCGTAATAAGGCCATCCGGGGCCGACGGGAACGAACAGCACGAGCGGCCCGCACCTGACTGCTCGGGCCCGGCGTCGCGGAACGGCGTCGCAGAAGGCGTCAATCCGCTCAATGACCTCGTAATCTCTCACAGCAGTACTTACCTTATGGTCCCAGGCGTGCTTGTCCAAGAGAAATTCGTTGTACGGGCCAGCGCGGTTGGGTTAACGTGACGCCGCATATGGCTGACATCGATACACCTGCCCCGGCTGCGAAACCGGATGCTGATCTCCCGCCGGGCCTGACCAGGCTCACCTTCCACGGGCCCTTGTCCGAGGCCAGAGCCGGCCGGCTCGTGGGCCGGCTAGCCCTGGCTCACCCGGCTACGGTGCTGGATATCGGCTGCGGCTGGGGCGAGCTGATGCTCCGCGTTCTTGCGGCGGTACCGGGTGCGACCGGCGTCGGGCTCGACACCGACGATCCAGACCTGGCCCGGGGTCGGGACAACGCCAGGGACCGCGACCTGGAAGACCGGGTCACGTTCGCCAGGGAATCCGGTGTCGGCACCACGCGCGGGCCTGCCGACCTGGTGCTCTGCGTCGGCGCCACCCAGGCCCTCAGTGATGCCAAGCCCCCCGAGCACACCGTGGCCGCGCTGCAGGCGCTCCGGCGCCTGGTCACCCCGGGCGGGCGCGTCCTGCTCGGCGAGGGGTTCTGGCAGCGGCCCCCGACCGGCGCTGAACTGGCCGCCATGTGGCCCGACGCGTCGGCCGGTGAGTACTACGATCTAGCCCGCCTCGTCGATCTCGCCACCGATGCCGGCTTCCGCCCGGCCTGGATCGAGGTAGCCAGCCTGCAGGAGTGGGATGATTTCGAGTCGGGTTACTCCTCCGGCGAGGAGGAGTGGCTAGCTGCTCACAGCGATCATCCGAGGGCCGCCGACCTCCGCGAGCGGCTAGACCGGCACCGGTCGCACTGGCTGCACGGCTACCGTGATGTCCTGGGGCTGGCCTACCTCACCCTGGTTCCCGTCGGCTCGCTCTAGCCTGGCCGCCGGGCGTTTTCGCCGCGGTGACCGCAGTGCTCACCGGTCGCCGTTCAGGTCACGCTGCATCAGGACGGTATCGATCCACCGGCCGTGCTTGTGTCCGACCCCGGTCAGGCAGCCGGCTTCGGTGAAGCCGAACCGGCGGTGCAGCGCGGCGGACGCATCGCTCCCGGTATCGGCGATGACCGCGATGACCTGCCGCGTGCCCGCCGCCGTGCATCCGGCCAGCAGCCCGCCGAGCAGCGCGCTGCCCAGCCCGCGGCCGGTATGGGAGGGGGAGAGGTAGACCGTGTCTTCGACGGTATGGCGGTAGGCGGGCTTGGGCCGCCACGGGCTGGCGTAAGCGAACCCGCACACGTACCCAGCGTCCCCGGCGTCTCCGTCCACCTCGGCGACCAGGAACGGCAAGCCATGACGCTCCAGGTCGCCGAGCCGTCGCCACCAGTCCGCGGCGGTCGGCGGGATCTCCTCGAACGTCGCGACGCTCGTCGTCACGTAGTGCGCGAAGATCGCCGCGACCGCCTCGGTGTCCGCCCGCCCGGCCGCGCGGATGGTGGGCTGCGTGGCGCCCGCTGGATGTCTAGCAGTCGAAGTAGAGCTCGAACTCGTCATGGTCTCGCTGTTGTACGAGGCCAGGCGGGTGATCAAGCCTCTGACGTGCCCGAACGTCTCCGTTGTGGGCGTTGTTCGCGTGAGGGTGTGGCAGCACGCTTTAAAGGATACTGCGGACTAGCTGCGGACTGGCGCGGCCGTGCTGCCCGGCGGCCGTCCGCCTTTCCGCGACCGGCGCTCGGCCAGTTCCTTCTCCGCGGCCGCCAGGGCGGCGCGGTCGGCCTGGTCGCCGTGGGCGGTGATCTGCTCCCGCATGTGGTCGAGCAGGTCGCCGGTCCGGTCGGTGCCGAGCCGCGCGCACACGCGGCCGTAGGCGTCCCACATCGGGCGCGGGACGCGGATGGGGACGGTCGGCGTTGGGTCGGCCATGTGAGCGCTCCTGTCTGTGTAGCTACAGAGATCATAGGCCGTCTGGCTCGTGTAGCTACAGAGTTCCTAATACTGTGTAGCTACACAGTTCAACCGCACACACCGGAGGTTCCCCTTGCTTTCCTGTGACCAGGTCCAGCAGGACCGTGACGTGCTCGTGGAAGCTGCCGGGCGGCTCGGCGACGAGTACCTCGATCGCGTCCTGGACATCGCGCTCGCCCGGTGGGCCCGCCGCGACGACACCAAGGCCGAGCCCGCAGTCCGCCGGGCTGCGAACGACGCAATGGACGCGATCGACGCCACGCTCCGCGAGCTGCACGCAATGCGCGCCCGCCTGCTGGACGAGATGCGCGCCAGCGACGACGCCACCGCCGCCCGGGCGGACGCGCTGCTGGCCGAGCTGGCCGCCGCCCGCGGGTGATCCGCGCACGGTTCCGCCGCCGCCCGGCCATTTTCGCCGGGCCCGGCCAACGTGGTTTCAACGTGGCCGCTCACGGGGCTGTTTTCCCAGGTCGGCCGGGGTGGCCAAGATGGCCGGAGCTGGCTCCGGATCCGTCAGGTGCTGGCGGATCCTGAGCCGCTCGCCGACCACTTTGGCCGACGGTTCCGCATGGCGCCGAAACCGCGCGGCGGGTGGTCGTAACCACGCTGGCGACCGGGCCCGCGCGGCGCCACGTCCGGCATCTCCCGACCAGGTCGGTCGGTGGGCAGTCGTGCTCGTGGTTTACTCCTCAGGGTTGCGGCACCGGGCGGCGATCTGGGTACATTGGTCTCATGGCCACAGTGCATGTTCCCTACACCGTCGAGCAGGACGAGGATGGCGTGTGGTGCGCGCATGCGTGGCTAGGCTCCAGCGGTGGCGCCAACGGCAACGGCGCCACGGCGGAAGATGCCATCGCAGACCTGCGCGAGGCTGTCCGCATGGTCATCGAGGATGACGGGATCCCGGTCCAGCTCGAGCGTTCGCTCGAGCTGGACGTCGCCTGATGCCGCCGGTCCCGGCAACCGGCAATACGCGGGGACCGGCTGGTGAAGGCTCTTGAACGCGCCGGTTTCGTCATCACCAGGGTGAAGGGCAGCCACCACCGGCTCAAGCATCCCGACGGGCGCTCTACCACGGTGCCGGTGCATGGCGGCCGGGATGTGCCCAAGGTACGCTCCGGTCGGTTCTCCAAGACGCGGGCCTGACCGTCGAGGACCTTCTGAAGTACCTGTAGTAGCCCCCCGCAGGCGATGGCGAGGCGCGGCCTGTTCCGCAACGTCGCTCCCTCTCATCCCACGCCTCCCGGGGGTGCTGCGAGCGCCGATCCGGCCGGAACGCCGATTCTGCGGAACATCGCAGGCCAGGGCTGTAGCCGGAGTGTTCCGCATGTTCCGCAAAACCGGAAACGTGCAGGTCAGCGAGTGTTCCGCTAGCGGAACACAGTGTTCCGGCGCGGCTACATATCGGGTAGCGGACAGGGTAGCGTCGACACTACCCGCTGACCTGCGGTTATTCGCGAGCCGCTACCTTTCGCGCCCCGGCCGCTACCTCGTCAGCGCCGTGACCTGCGTGGTAGCGGGTAGCGGCCGGGCGGCTGATCGGGAGGGATGCCGACCCCATGGGGTCCGGCTTCCTCCAGATCGGCGTTTGCGGCGCGGTATGGCAAAACCGCAGGTCGGGGCGCGGCACGGGCCGCGGCACGCTCGCCGATGTGCCGCGCCTCGCGACGTTTCCGCAGGTCAGCGCGTGCCGCGCCAACGCGGCACATGTGCCGCGGTATCACGGCCGTGCCGCGCGGCTGCGGCACGCCTCGGCGAAGACCACGCTGGACACGTACGGCCACCTCTGGCCGGACCGCGACGAGTCCACGCGGGCCGCTGTCGAGGCGGTTTTTTCGGCCCGTGCGGACTCCCTGCGGACCGTGGCCGCCGAGCTATGACGTATCAGCAGCTCAGCGGCCAGGAACCCGTCAGCAGTCGAAGTAGAGCTCGAACTCGTGCGGGTGCGGCCGCAGCCTGAGCGCGTCGAGCTCGACGGTCCGCTTGTAGTCAATCCAGGTCTCGATGAGGTCGGGGGTGAACACGCCGCCCTCGGTTAGGTAGGCGTGGTCCGCCTCCAGGGTGTTGAGCACCGCCTCCAGCGAGCCGGGAACCTGCGCGATAGCGGAGGCCTCGTCCGGCGGCAGCTCGTACAGGTCCTTGTCCACCGGTTCGGCCGGCTCGATCTTGTTCTTGATCCCGTCCAGGCCCGCCATCAGCATCGCGGCGAACGCGAGGTAGGGGTTGGCCGACGGGTCGGGGACGCGGAACTCGACGCGCTTGGCCTTCGGGTTCGTCCCGGTGATCGGGATCCGGATGCAGGCCGAGCGGTTGCGCTGCGAGTAGACCAGGTTGACCGGAGCCTCGAAGCCGGGGACGAGCCGGTGGTAGGAGTTCGCCGTCGGGTTGGTGAACGCCAGCAGCGAGGGCGCGTGCTTGAGCAGGCCCCCGATATAGTACCGGCCGATATCGGACAGCCCCGCGTAGCCGACCTCGTCGTAGAAGAGCGGCGAGCCGTCCTTCCAGATCGACTGGTGGCAGTGCATCCCGTTGCCGTTGTCACCGAACAGCGGCTTGGGCATGAATGTCACCGTCTTGCCCGCCGCCCGGGCGGTGGACTTGATGATGTACTTGAACAGCATGAGCTTGTCGGCTTCCTCCAGCAGGGACCCGAACCTCATGTTGATCTCGGACTGGCCGGCCGTGCCGACCTCGTGGTGTTGCATCTCCACCTGGATGCCGGCCGCGAGCAGGTTAGTCGTCATTTCCGCGCGCAGGTCCGCGAAGTGGTCCATCGGCGGGACGGGGAAATAGCCACCCTTGTACCTGGGCTTGTAGGCCAGGTTGCCGCCGTCCTCCTCCAGGCCGGAGTTCCAGGCGCCTTCGATCGAGTCGATGTGGTAGTAGCCCTCGTTCGAGGAGGTAGAAAAGCGGGCCGAGTCGAAGATGTAGAACTCCGCCTCGGGGCCGAAGAACGCCGTGTCGCCGATGCCGGTGCCGCGCAGATAATCCTG
>JBEKKH010000036.1:0-25148 GCA_050010815.1 Streptosporangiaceae bacterium
GCTGTAGACCTACAGTGAAACATGGCCTGCATGGTAATGTCAACATCGTAGACCTACACTGATTACATACAACGTAACCTCGACCTCGCAGGGAGAAGGCGCATCGACATGATCCCGCCGCCCGCCGGCCGCCCCGCCGGCGACGCCGTCAGCGGGAACGGCGAGATCACCCCGGAGAGGGTGCAGGCGGCAGCGCTGGCGATCATCGACCGCGACGGCGTCAACGCGCTCTCCATGCGCCGCCTGGCCCGCGCCCTGGACCGGAATCCGATGGCCCTGTACCGGCACGCGCCGGACAAGGCAGCCCTCCTCGACGGCATCGCCGAGACCGTCCTGGCCCAGCTTCGCGTCGACTCCGCCGACCCGGACTGGGCCGGGCAGCTGCGTGCCGTCGCCCGCCGCTTCCGCGCGCTGGCGCTCGCCCACCCGCACGTCGTGCCGCTGATCGTCACCCGGCCGCTGGCCACCCCACTCGGCCTGCGCCCGGCCGGCACGCTGCGCCCGCTGGAAGACATCCTGGCCCTGCTCACCCGGGCCGGGTTCAGCGAACCCGACGCCCTGCACATCTACCGGGCCCTGTTCGGGTTCCTGCATGGCCACGTCCTGGATGAGCTCCGGGAACTCGTCCAGAACCCCGACGAGACCGATGACCTGCTCCGGCTGGGCCTGCACCGGCTGCCAATCGGCGAGTTCCCCCTGCTCCGCAGCCTGGCCCCGGTCCTGGGCGGCTACGACGGCGCTGCCGAACTCGAACGCGGCCTGGACATCCTGCTCACCGGTCTGACCACCACCCTGCCACCCCCAGGCGCAAACCGCCCGCCCACGCCAGCACAGCACCCCGCCAGCTGACCCGCCACTGCGGGCATGGCGCCGGCGATGCCCGCAGTGGCGGGTCAGCGAACATGCCTGCCAGTTCTGGAGCAGCGCGATGAAAGAGCTGCCGGTGAGGCGCACCAGCGGCCGAGCGGTCCTGCTCAGCCAGCGGCGAACACCACGCTGATCACCAGCCGACAACGTCTTACTGGATTCCGGGTAAGTTGCTAGTTACCGAATGTAAGCGTAACGTGCAACACAGGCACCGGAACTCAGCGCCGACGGCGGCTAACTACTCGGGGCTACCGCAGAAGTGCACGTCGGCCAGCCTGGCTATAGCCGTGGTACGCCGGTCGCAGTGCCGTACACCCGGCTGAGGGTGTCGGTGGCCCTGGCAGCCGCTGGGCTAGGTCCCTGCAGCTGACATCCGCCCACACCGGCGGCGGGTAACGCTGTGCATTCACCGCTTGCACGTCCCTACCCGCGAAGGGAAACAGCGTCATGGCCGGACCAGCGGCGAGCCGCCCGCGCCCCGTGATGGCAGGTGCGGACTTCGGACCAGCATGTCAGGTTCGCGGCCGGAGGTGACCGATGACAGCCGGCTGGCCCAGGCCAGGGAACGGTTCCTGACCGGGGAGCCCATCGAGCCGGGCCAGGTGCGCGACACGATCCTGGCGTCGTGGCGACGTTCCCTCCAGTGGCATGTCGCGGCCGACCGCGTCGGCCTTTCCTACGTCCGCGATCCCGACCTCGATACCCCGCTGACCCGCACCGCCCTGCCGGTGTTGCAGAACCTGCACGAGAATCTTCAGGGCGAGCCGGTCAGCGTCATCCTCACCGATGCCCATGGGGTGGCGCTGTCCAGGCTGACCGCCAACCGCGATCTTGAGCGGCACCTCGACCGCATTCAGCTAGCACCGGGCTTCAGCTACGCCGAGGAGTTCGTCGGCACCAACGGGATCGGTACCGCGCTGGAGAGCGGCCAGGCGACGCACGTGTTCGGGCCCGAGCACTACGCCGAGCACCTCGAGGACCTCGCCTGCGCCGCGGTGCCGATCCGCCACCCGATCTCCGGCCAGGTCGTCGGCGCCGTGAACCTGACCTGCTGGCGCAAGGACGCCGGGCGGCTGCTGATCGCGCTCGCCCAGAGCACGGCCGGCCAGGTCATGCAGGGCCTGCTCGACGACAGCAGCGCGGAGGAATTCCAGCTGCTGCGGGAGTATCTGCGAGCCTGCCGGTACACCGGCGGGTCCATTTTTGCGCAGACCAACGACATGGTGCTGATGAACGATCAGGCCCGGGACGCGCTCGACCCCGGTGACCAGGCCGCGCTCCTCGGCCATGCCGCCGATGCGCTGGCCGGCGACCACCCCGCCGTGGTGGAGATCGAGCTGCCCACCGGGGTCAGGGCGCGGATGCACTGCCACCCCCTGCGCGGGACGGGCCGACGGCGGCTCGTGGGCGGCGTGGTGCAGGTGAAGCTGATCGAGCCGGCCAGCCAGGCCGCGGTGGCGGCGGGGACAGGCTCGCAGGCGGCAAGGTTCGGGCCCGCCCTGGTGGGCTCCGGTCCGCTGTGGCTGCGCGGGTGCCGTCAGGTGGAGGCGGCCTGCGCCTCGGGCGAGTGGCTCTCGCTGGAGGGCGAGCCGGGAGTCGGCAAGCTGGCGCTGCTGGAGGCGGTTTGCCGGCGCCGCAGTCCGGCCGGTGCGTTCCATGTGCTTGACGCGGCCGAAGCCGGTGATCACGACTGGATGGCGCGGACCCTCGGCGAACTGCTTGAAGGCGAGGGAAGCCTGGTCATCCGGCACGTCGGCCGGCTCAGCACCCTGCGGCTTCAGGCGCTGTGGCTAGCGCTGGAGCAAGCGGTGGCCGCAGGCAGGCAGGACGTCCTGTGGGTTGCGGTCACCCTCGGCCAGGGCCCGGTCGACGGCGACCTGGCCGGGCTGCTGAAGTTCTTTCCTGGCGCGGTGGAACTACCCCCGCTGCGCCACCACATCGAGGACCTGCATGAGCTTGTGCCGTTGTTCCTGGCCAGGCTGAACCCGCACGGCCCGCCCGTCTGCTCGCCCGAGGCGATGCACCTGCTGCTGCGGTCGAACTGGCCGGGCAACATCGAACAGCTCTGGCAGGTCGCCAGACGGGTTGTCCGGCACCGTCGAACCGGGACAATCCATCCGGGCGACCTTCCGCCGGAATGCTGGAGTGTGAGCCACCGCCTGCTCAGCCCGCTGGAGTCGATAGAATGCGATGCCATCGTGCAGAGCCTGCTGGATCACCAGGGCAGCAAGGCCAAGGTGGCCGGATCACTGGGTATGTCCCGGGCGACGGTCTACCGCAAGATCCGCGAATACGGGATCATCACCCCGGCCAGCTGACCGCGGTCATCAGGCCGGCACGTCCAGGGCCAGCGGCGGGTCGGCGGGCTGGGCCAGCTCCGGCTGGGGTGCCTGCTCGGGGGGTAGGTCCTGGCCATCACGATAAGGTCGAACGGCAGCTCGAAGATCATCTTCGTCAAGCGAGCTCACGAATGCCGGTGGCGAGGCGTCTACGGTACGTGAAAGTCAAACCGCCCTTTGAGCTGGTCGTCGCCGACCACGGCCCGGCTGTGCTGCGCGTTTGCCGCGCGGTGCTCGGCCCCGTCGATGCCGACGACGCCTGGTCAGAGACGTTCCTGTCGGCGATGAAGGCCTACCCGGACCTCCCGGCTGACGCCAATGTCGAAGCGTGGCTCGTCACGATCGCGCATCGCAAGGCCGTCGACGTGACCCGCGCCCGAAGCCGCCGGGCGATCCCGACCGATGACCTGCCAGAAACGCCGGACTCTGCCGCGACCGAACGCGACGACGACCTCGCCGACGCACTCGCGCGCCTGCCGGGTAAGCAGAAGCAGGCCGTCGCCTACCACTATCTGGCTGGCCTGCCGTACACGCAGGTGGCCGCCATCCTCGGCGGCAGCGCCGATGCCGCCCGCCGCGCCGCCGCCGACGGCATCGCCGCGCTGCGACGCACCTACCCGGGCGTCGCCGCCGGGAAAGGAGAAACCCGATGAATAGCAACGACCTGCTCCGCGACCTGGCGCGGAGCACCGACGCCACCCCCGGCCAGCTGGCCGGGCTGCGCGCGCGCCTCGCGGCCGCCGCGGAGCGCGACGGCATCCTCGACGTCGCCTACCGCGTCGTCGACAGCCCCGTCGGGGCCCTGCTGGTCGCGGCCACGGAACTCGGCCTGGTCTGCGTCGCCTACGCCAGCCAGAACCACGACGCCGTCCTGCAGCGCCTGGCCGAGCAGATCAGTCCCCGCATCCTGGCCGCCCCGGCCCGACTGGACCCGGTCGCCCGCGAGCTCGACGAGTACTTCGACGGGCGGCGGCGCAGTTTCGACGTGCCGCTTGACTGGCGGCTGGCGGCCGGGTTCCGCCGCACGGTGCTGCACTACCTGCCCGAGATCGGCTACGGTCACACCGCCAGTTACGTCGCCGTCGCCCGGCTGGCCGGCCACCCGAAAGCCTTCCGCGCCGTCGGCAGCGCCTGCGCCACCAGCCCGCTGCCGGTCATTGTCCCGTGCCACCGCGTCGTCCGCGCCGACGGCGGCATGGGCGGCTACCTCGGCGGGGCCGAGGCCAAGCGCACCCTGCTCACCCTGGAGGCGGCCGCGACGCCGCCCGATGACCCACCGCGGCTCGCAGGTTAGTCGCGATGGAGCACCACGGTTCGTTCGGCAGAAATTCGATCCGAACGGGCCGTGGTGCGCCGGCACGCTGGACGATTGAGCCGGCTCTTTTGGGGGAGCCGGGTATCAGGTGCGGAGGCCGGGCCGTCGTGGTAATGGCTGAGCTGACGGCATGGTGATCATGCCGCGGGGTTAACGCTCCCTGGCGTCCCGCTGGCCGCTATGGTCCCGCCCGCCCCGCCCGGCGGCCGTGTCCGGCGCCCTGGCCGGGATTTGCGCGGTGGATCCGGGCTTGGCGGTGGATCCGGTGCACGGGGATACACCTTTTCCACCACGCAGCCCGGATCCACCGCAATCTTTTCTCCGGCCCCCTCGCCGCTCCCTCAGGCTGTGCGGCCGATGGGACGTTCGGAAGAAAAGGATGAAAAAATCCTTATTCCGAACGGTCCGTGGTAGCTCTGACCACAGACCTTCTCGTCCGCGGGCGGCGAGGCGGAGCTGACCACGTCGACTGAGGCAGGCAACGGTAACGGGGACATGACCGAAAGTAACGCTGTGCCGTCGGCCTCCATGACCAGCCCGCCCGCGGAGTCGCAGCCGGGTCCGGAGGCCAGGGCAGACCCGGAGGCCGGGGCGGGCCCGAGAGCCGGGGCGGGGACGGGACAGCGGCTGGCGTGGCTGGATGTGCTGCGCGGGCTGGCGGCGCTCTGCGTGGTCTTCAATCATTTCGGCTTCTTCGTGCCCCCGCGGGCGAACGAAGCCGTTTACCAGTGGATCAACCCCGGCGATTACGGCGTTTTTGTCTTCTTCATCATCAGCGGGTACATCGTGCCCGCGTCGCTTGAGCGCAACGGCAGCGTGCGGTCGTTCTGGGTGAGCCGCCTGTTCCGGTTGTACCCGCTGTACCTGCTCGCGGTCGGGCTCGCGGTGCTGCTGTGGGCGGTTCACTTCGGCGGCGACCTGCGCGGGGAGGGCGCCGACCCGGAGGCGTCGGGTTTCTCCCAGCTGCTGATGATGTCGAATGTGCTGGGCGGAAAGAACCTGCCCAACGTGGTGTGGTCGCTGTCCTACGAAATGATCTTCTACCTGCTGCTGACGGCCCTGTTCCTGGCCCGTATCCACCGTCGCAGCAGCTCCTGCGCCCTGCTCTTCGGCGTCGCCGCGGTCGCGCTCGGCGGTCTCTTGCCGCAGGCGTACTTCAACGGCGCGCTGTCCTCTCCGCGCTTCATCGCCGGCGTCGCCGACCTCGTGGTGATCACCGGGCTGGCCCTCGTGGTCGTCAGGCGCGGCCTGCCGCGCCTGACGGGAGCGGTGCTGGCCGCGGCGGTCGGGCTGGCGCTGCTCGCCTTCAACGGGACCTGGCTGCACCCGTGGGAGGCGCTGTCGATCATGGCGCTCATGTTCACCGGGACCACGCTGTACCGCGCCGAACGGGGACAGTACCCGTGGCGCTACGCCATCGCGATCGCCATCGCCGTGCTGGGCATGACGGTGGCGGCCGGGCTGTGGCACTACCGTGCCACGGGTGCGTCCGCCGAGTCCACCTGGGAGCGAAGCTGGTTCCTGACGGTCACGCTGGCCGGCCTGACGTTCGGCCTGGGGCTGGCGTTCCGGCACGTCGCCTGGCCGCGTGCGCTGACCTGGCTGGGACTGATCAGCTACTCGGTGTACCTGCTGCACCCGCTGCTCATCGAGGTCTACCGTCACCTGTCCCTGACGGGCCGTCACTATTCTCTGTGGCCGCAGCTGCTCGTGGACGCGGTGTTCCTGGTCATCTTGATCGCCATGTGCTCGCTGACTTACCTGCTCGTCGAACGGCCGATGCAGCACGCGGGGCGCCAGCTGGCTCGCTGGCTCGACGCCACGTTCGGTTCCGACCGTGCTCCCGGCTGGACGCCCGCCGCCGCGGAACCCGCCCTGGCCGCCGCCCCCGCGCGGTCACCGGCTGATCTGCCCGCTCCGCCCTGACCCGAACGCTCCGCCCTGACCTGCCCGCTCCGATAGGTTGCCGTATATGGCCAAGCGCGGACCACGCTCTCATAATCGCCCGCGGCAGGGTGGGCAGGACAAGCACAGGCGGCGGGTGCGGCACGCGCCCGCGCGCCAGCCCGGCCCGGACGCCCTGCTGGCGGATGTCCGCCGGCGGCTGAGCACCGGTGAGCCGCTGGACTTTCTGGCCTATGTCAGCACCCTGCTCGCCGCCGTCGACCCGCGCGGGCAGAACCTGTTCGGGTGCGAGCCGGCCGGCCGCCCGGAGCGCGCCACGCTGGCCGAGCTGCTCGAGTCCCTGGCCGAGGTCGAGCTCACGGAGACCACGGCGCTGCTCGCCGTGCTGGCCGAGCTTGGCCCGGACGAACTGGCCCGGGCCCGGGCCCGGCGGGCGCTGGCGACGCGGTCGCCTGCCCCCGCGAACTGGCTGGCGGCGCTCGGCGAAACCTCGGTCTACCACGCGGTGGAAAGCACGCACGTGCTCGGCGACGGGGACAGCGTTCTGCTCGGCACCCGCGTGGGCGGCCATGAGCTGACCGCGGTCATCTACATCGACCATAACCTGGGCACGGTGGTAAAGGACGCCTTCCCGGTGCCGGGCCCGGTCGGCGAGGTGACCGAGTTCATGCGGCAGTCGGCGGACGATCCGGACATGAGATTCCGCGCCATCAGCCTGGCCGACGCGCGGGCGCGGGTGGCCGCGGCGATCGAGCTAGGCGCGATGATGTTCCCGCCGCTGGAGACGGACACCTGGCCGGCCTCGCGGCCGCTGACCGAGTGGCTGCTGCGGCTGCTGCCCGAGGGCGGGACCGGCTACAGCCGGCCGACCTGGACCAGGGCCGCGAAGTCCAGGCTCGCGAAGCGGTTCTTCTCCTCGGAGTTCGGCCTGCCGCTGGATGACGCCGACCATCGGGACCTGCTCGATCAGTTCCTGTGGTTCGGCACCGACTACGGGCCGGGCGACCCGCTGCGCTGGAGCCCGGTCGCGGTCGAGATCCTGCTGGCGGACTGGATACCACGCAAGATCGTGGCGAGTCCGGGGTACCTGGGTAAGGCGCCGGCGCTGCTGCGCGCGTTCATCCGGTTCTGCCACGCTGAGCATAAGATCCGGCCGGCCCTGACCGACCAGACGCTCGCCGCGGTCGACGAGCATGAGCGGGAGTATCAGCGGGTCATCCGCTCGCCCCGGCCGCAGGGGCCGATGGCGCTGCTCGCCGCCATGGGCGTGGCCGGAGACGGGTGGCCCGGGCCGGACGAGCCGTTCG
Organism: Streptosporangiaceae bacterium; assembly: GCA_050010815.1. Taxonomy (GTDB): domain Bacteria; phylum Actinomycetota; class Actinomycetes; order Streptosporangiales; family Streptosporangiaceae; genus Palsa-504. Next base: position 7,734 of record JBEKKH010000036.1, read on the forward strand.
AAGCCGGGCCGTACCCCCTGGACCCCCTGGACCCCCTGGACTTCCTGGCCCGGCTGGCCACCGAGGTGGGCGGACCGGACGCGCTCGACTCGCTGGATGAGGTGCCGCTGCCGGAGGCGGAGGAATTCGGCTGGGACGGGATTCCGGCCGATCTCCGCGACCGGGCCGCCGACGTGCTCGCCGCCTGTGACCGCTGCTGCGACGACCTGTTCGGCGCCGAGTACCGGACGGCCTGCCGCCGGCTGCTGGCCCGGGCCCTGCCGGGCCTGTCCGGCCCGCTGCGCAAGGCCACCAGGCCCGAGGTGATCGCGGCCGCGGCGTGCTGGGTGATCGGCCAGGGCAACGATCGTTTCGGCCGCAGGCCAGGTGAGCTGCGGGTCAAGGACGTGACCAGCTACCTGGGCCTGGGGCACGCGAGCGTCGCCGAACGCGGCCGCCAGGTCATGCGCGCGGCCGGCATCCAGCCCGCCCTCGACTACCCCGAGGTTCGCCTGGGCTCGCCTGACCTGCTGGTCTCGGGCCGCAGGAGGCGGATCATCGAGCTGCGCGACTACCATCGCGCTCATCCAAGCTGACCGGGCGCCGCCAGCGGCCATCGCGTCGTCGGCTAGGCTCGAGGGGCGGTGACCGGGCATACACGCTGTCCGCGAGCCTGACATCTTGTCGCGTGAGGCTTCCTTCTCCGTTCTTTCGGGGGCTGTCCCATCGGAAGGCACCTGAACCATGAGCACGCGATTCGGTTTCGTCAGCACGTTCCCGCCGACCCAGTGCGGGCTGGCCACGTTCACCGCCGCCCTGCGCGGCGCCCTGCTGCAGTCCGGCCGTGACGAGGGCTGGGTCATCCGCCTGGTCGACGCGTCCGTGCCGCGGCCAGGGCCCGAGGTGGTGGCACAGCTCGTCACCGACGACGCCGCCTCGCTCCGCCACGCGGCCGCGCAGCTGAACCTGTGCGACGTCGCCATCATGCAGCACGAGTACGGCGTCTACGGCGGCGCCGACGGCAGCGAGATCCTGCACCTGCTTGACCAGGTCGTGGTGCCGTGCGTCGTGGTCCTGCACACCGTGCTGACCGAGCCGACGTCCCACCAGCGTCAGGTGCTCGAGGCGGTGGTCGCGAAGGCCGATGCCGTGGTCGCGATGACGATGACGGCGCGTCGCAGGCTCGCGGCCGGGTACACCGTCGATATGACGAAGGTCTGCATCATCGCGCACGGCGCGCCCGCCCCGCCGGCCACGATGGCGCCGCCGACGTTCCGCACGGGGGAGTTCACCGTCTTGACCTGGGGTCTGCTCGGCCCGGGCAAGGGCATCGAGTGGGGCATCGAGGCCATGGCGATGCTGCGCGATCTGGCGCCCAGGCCCCGCTACATGGTGGCCGGCCAGACCCACCCCAAGGTGCTCCTGCACGAAGGCGACGCCTATCGTGATCGCCTCCGTGAGCAGGTTCGGCAGGCCGACCTGGGATCCTCGATCACCTTCGACGGTCACTACAGGAACACCAGCGCACTAGCGTCCCTGGTTCGCTCCGCCGACGTGGTCCTGCTGCCCTACGACTCGACCGAGCAGGTCACCTCGGGGGTGCTCATCGAGGCGGTGGCGGCAGGCAAGCCGGTGGTGGCGACGCAGTTCCCGCACGCCAGAGAGATGCTCGCGGGGGGAGCGGGCCTGCTCGTGCCGCACCGCGACCCGGCCGCGATCGCGGCGGCGCTCCGCTCGCTGATCATGCGAACAGACGTGATGACCAGGGTAGCCGCCGCCGCCACCGCGGCGGCGCCGCAGCTGCTGTGGCCGGTCATCGCGGACCAGTACCGCGAGCTGGCCGGCCGGCTGATCACGGCGAGGGTGCCCGCATGACCGTCCGCAGCGTGACTCCCGCGAGCGACGTTCGGCCGCCAGTGTTCGATCACCTCGAACGGCTCACCGACGACCGCGGGCTCTTCGAGCACGCCCGGCACGCGGTTCCCCGGCGCGAGCACGGCTATTGCCTCGACGACGTCGCCCGCGGGCTGGTCGTCGTGTGCCATGAGCCGGAGCCCGGGGCACCCGCCCGGCTGGCCCGCTGCTACCTCGCCTTCGTCCTGGACGCCATCGATCCCACCGGGGCCTGTCACAACCGGATGGCCACCACCGGGCAGTGGCGCGACGAGGCGGCGGTGGGTGACTGGTGGGGGCGGGCGCTCTGGGGCCTGGGCGTCGCCGCCGCGAGTGCCCGGACGCCGGGCATGCGGGCCCGGGCGCTCGGCGGGTTCCGCATCGCGGCGCAGCGTCGTGCCCCGCACCTGCGGTCGATGGCGTTTGCCGCGCTGGGCGCGGCTGAGCTGCTCGGCCAGCGGCCGGACGAGCTGGCGGCCAGAGCGCTGCTGGTGGACACGCTGGCCGTGATCGGCCGGCCGCAGGTCGATGATCCCGGCTGGCCCTGGCCGGAGGAACGGCTGAGCTACGGAAACGCGTCTGTCGCCGAGGCGCTGATCGTCGCGGGTGACGCCCTTCCCGATGCGTCCGCCCTCAACCGTGGCCTGTGCCTGCTGGAGTTCCTGCTGCGAACCGAAACCCGCGATGGCCACCTGTCGGTGACCCCGGCGGGCGGCCGCGGCCCCGGCGACGCAGGTCCCGGCTACGACCAGCAGCCCATCGAGGTGTCCGCGCTCGCCGATGCCTGCGGCAGCGCGTACCGGATCACGCACCAGTCGTCCTGGCTGACGGGCATCGACCTGGCCTGGGACTGGTTCGGCGGGGACAACGACAGCGCCACGCCGATGTTCGACCCTCGTACCGGTGGCGGCTATGACGGCCTGGAACGTGACGGCCGCAATCTCAACCAGGGCGCCGAGTCGACCCTGGCGATGCTCGCGACCGCGCAGCAGGCACGCCGGATCAGCGAGCTGGAATGATCGCGCACCGCGTCGCGGCCGGGCTGCGCCCCGACCCGGCTCGCGTCATCGCGCAGCTGTTCCTGCCGGGCGAGGAGGTGCACCGGGCCCCCTCGCGGGCCAGCCAGGTCATCGGCCGCGTGATGAGCCTGCCCGAAGACGAGGTCGAGCGGCTGGCGGCGGACCTGCTCCGCGACTTCGGCGGTCGCCACCACAATTATCAGGCGCTCCTGCGCCGGCATGCGTCGATCGTCTCCGCGCACCTGGCGGAGGCGCACGAACTGACGGCGGCGCGCACGCTGCTGCTGGGCGCGACCTTCACGGCGGAGTACGCCACGGAGGCTGCCGCCCTGTGCAACCCGAGCGCCGTGCTCGGCCCCGACCAGGGCGGCCTGCGGCCCGGCCAGGCTCGGGTAGCGCTCAGTGTCCGCGGCATCGGTGAAGGGCACATCTCCTCGATCGGCTTCTGCTCGGCGGTCGTCGGCCCGGGCGCGCAGTGGTCCTTCGAGCCACGGCTGCGGCCGGTCTCCGTCGCGGACATAGCCCCGGCCAGCTGGAACCGGGTGCACCTGCACGCCGTGCTGACTGACCTGGGGCCTCTCGATGAGCTCGCCGAGGCCGTCCTGCACGCCCTGCCCGCCGAGCCGGACTGCGCTGAGCTCGAAACGGCGCTGGCGGAGGTGCACCGCGACCTGCTGACCCGGGCGGGTTCCGCCGCCACGGCCGACCTGCTGCGCAAGGTGGTGGGCTCCGCCTACCACGCCACCTTCGCGCCCGGCGCCGACCTCGGCCAGCGGATCTTGTCGCCGTCCGCCGAGGAGGAGAGCAACGGCATGGAGGACGCGCGGTTCACCCGGTTCGTCGATGATGACGGTGCCGCCGAGTACCGCGCCACGTACACGGCCTACGACGGGCGACGGATCGCCCCGCGCCTGCTCATCAGCCCGGACCTGCGGTTCTTCCGGGCTTACCGGCTGGCCGGGCCGGCCGCCAGGAACAAGGGCATGGCGCTGTTCCCCCGCCAGGTGCACGGCCAGCACCTCGCCCTGTGCCGCTCGGACGGCGAGAGCACCAGCCTGGCCCGCTCGGCGGACGGTTACGTGTGGGGCCAGCCCGTGCTCCTGCGGGGACCGTCTGCGCCGTGGGAGCTGCTGCAGGTCGGCAACTGCGGGCCACCGATCGAGACCGACCGGGGCTGGCTGGTGCTCACCCACGGCGTCGGCCCGATGCGGGTCTACGTTATCGGCGCGATCCTGCTCGACCTCGATGACCCGGCCCGCGTCGTGGCTTACGCGAGGACCCCGCTGCTGTCCCCCGGCCGGGACGAGCAGGACGGTTACGTCCCCAACGTGGTGTACTCGTGCGGAGCCTTCCTGCACGACGGCCTGCTCTGGATTCCCTACGGCATCGATGACTCCCGTATCGGGGTGGCTTACGCACCGCTGGAGGAGGTGCTGGCCGACATGAGCAGCGTTTCGTAGGTGCGCAGGTAGTCCTCCACCATGCGGTCGACGCCGAACCGCGCCACGGCCCGGGCATGGACGACCGCGCGGTCCAGCTGAGCGGCCGCGCGGACCGCGTGGACCGCCGAGGAGATGTCGTGGGCCAGGTACCCGGTCACGCCCTCGTCGATCACCTCGGGCATCGAGCCGCGCCGGTAGGCCACCACCGGGGTGCCGCACGCCATGGCCTCCACCACGGACAGCCCGAACGGCTCGTCGAAGTAGATCGGGTGCAGCAGCGCAGCCGCACCGCCGAGGATCTCCGCGCGCCGCTGCGGGCCGACCGAACCGAGGAAGATGACCTGGTCCCCGTCCACATGCGGCTCCACGGCGTCGGCGAAATACCGTTCGTCCTGCACGATGCCGCAGATCACCAGCCGTCGTCCCGCCCGGCGGGCGATCTCGATGGCGTCGGCGGTCCCCTTGTCGGGATGGATGCGCCCGAACGAGACCAGGTCATCTCCGCCGGCGGCACGATACGGGAGCAGCGCCAGGTCGATGCCGTGATGGATGGTCGCGGCATAGTCGAGCCCGGCGTAGCGGTCGGCCGCCGAGATCGCGACGAACGCCGAGCGCGACCGCGTGTAGGCAGGCAGGATGCCGGCGCCGGAAAAGCCGTGGATGGTCGTCACCATCGGCGCCCGCGCATGCTCGCCGAAGGCGAGCGGCAGCCAGTCGAGGTGGTTGTGCACCAGCTCGAACTCGCCCGATCGGGCCAGTGCGTGCGAGACGTGCAGCGCCTCCCAGACCCGGCCGTCCAGCTGGGCATCGGTGGCGTAGCCGTGCGGGCAGACGCCGTCGAGAGCGGCCGCCGTCACCGAGTCGAGCGTGGCGAACAGCGTGACGTCGACGCCCCGGGCGACCAGCCCCTCCGTGAGCAGGCTGGCGATCGACTCCCACGGCCCGTAGTGCTCGGGCGGCGTGCGCCAGGCGATCGGCGCGAGCATGGCGAGCTTCACCGCCGGGGGCGACCGGACGCTGGCGGGCTCAGCACGGGCATGTGGTCATGATCCGGCCGCCAGCAGCAGGACGGCCAGCTCGGTGAGCTGCGCGGGGCCCAGGCGCCGGATGAGCGCTCCGGCTAGCTGGCCGAGGTCATCGCCGAGCATGATGGCTTCCAGGTCGTCCTGCCGCCGCGCCAGACCGAGACCGTTCGCGACGAGGTCGAAGATGAGCCCCCGCAGCGCGGCGGTTTCTGTGTCCGATCCGAGCCGCTCTATCGCGGCCGAGGCCATGGCCGCGAGCTGTTCCGGGCCCGCGTCGTCCGTCATGAGCCGAGTATAAACTTCGCTTCTCTCACCCCTTCCGTGACCGAGTCGAGTGGACTGACGTTATGCCGACCGTGCGTCCCGCTCGGCCAGCTGATCTGGCCCGGCTCGTGACCATCTATAACCATTACGTGCAGCACTCGACCGCCACCTTCGACACCGAGCCGGTCTCGGTCGCCAGTCGCCGGGCGTGGTTCGAGACATTTTCCGGCGCCGGGCCGCACCGGTTGCTCGTGGCCGCCGAAGGCGAGCAGGTTCTGGGCTGCGCATCGAGCGGCCCGTACCGCAGTCATCCGGCCTTCGCCCAGACGGTCGAAGTCGGCATTTACCTCGACCCCGAGGTCCGCTCGACGGGTGTCGGCTCGGCCCTCTACGGCCGCCTCTTCGAAGAGCTTCGCTCGGAGGCGTTGCACTTGGCCGTGGCGGGGATCGCGCTCCCGAACGACGCCTCGGTGGCCCTGCACAGGAAATTCGGTTTCACCGAGGTGGGCGTCTTCGCGGAATACGCCACCAAAAACGGTGCCTACATCAGTTCCCTGTGGCTGCAACGCCCCCTCTGAACGGCGCATCGACCGGCCCCGCCCCCGCTGTCGGGTAAGCCCGGCTTTGTGGCCTGTGAGCTGGGGAAAGCTCTCATAGGGATGACTTCGCTGGTGGCGGCGATGAAGATCAGGCGTACTTGACCCCGCATCCGCGGGACGGGCGGCCGGCGCAGCGCCTGGCGTGGGCGATGAGGCGGGCGGGGCAGCGCAGGACCCGGGGCTTGGCGCCGCCTGGCTAATCGAACAAAGATCTTGGAAGATCCCGGCTTTACGGAACATTTTGGGTACTATGATCCATTAAACTTTCCGTGAAGCCTGAATCTTCCGCGAAAGTTCGCATCTGACCGAAACGGAAGTGATCGGGGGACGCGGATGAGGCGGTGATGACGCGTGGTGTCCCGCGAGCCCGCGGCCGTCTCCGCGGAAACGCCCAGTGCAATTGCTCCAGGCATTTGCCAAACGGCTCCGCGGAGACGCGGCCGACCGACCTCAGGTCGGCCGCCTAGGCGGTAGCTTCGACAGCTGCCGGGCGGAGATCGAAGGTTCACTGCTGAGCGGGCCGACCGCGCGCAGGCCGGCCAGGTGGATGTCGAGGAAGCGGTGCCAGGACTCGGGTGCAACCTCCCCAGCCGCCTGGACCAGCCCGCGCATCGCCCAGATCACGGCCATGACGTCGCCGGCCGTGATACCGGGATTCACCGTGCCGGCCACGGTGGCCCGGGCGGTGAGCAGTTCGATGGCCGCCTGCATCCGGCGCGCGGTGGCGGTATCGGTACGACGCTGCAGGAGCAGGTTCGCGTAGCGGGCATGCTCGGCGAAAGACTGGCCGAGGGCGCGCAGTAGCTCTTCGAGGCCGTGTCCGTCGGTGCGCGCCAGCGCCCGATCGGTGGCGATGAGGACGTCCTCCAGGGCCAGCTGCAGCAGCTCGTCAATCAGGGCGTCCTTGCTGGCGAACCGGCGGTACACGGTGCCGACGCCCACCCCGGCCCGGGCGGCGATCTCCTCCATCGATGCGTCAGCACCGGACTCGCCGAGCACGTCGCGAGCGGCGGCGAGGATGCGGTGATAGTTGCGCACGGCGTCGCGCCGGGTGGCCGTGGGCTGGTGCCCGCGCATACCCGGCTGCGGAGCCTTCCCGCCGGCGCCGCTCCTGCGCGCGGCCAGTCCCGTCACTCGCTGCTGTCCGCGACCACTGTCGCGGCCGCCCCCGTCCCTCCCGCCACGGCTCCTCCCGCCCCAGTCCCGCCCGCCACGGCTCCCCCTGCGACCAGCGCTATCTCGCTGTGGTCCGAGCCGGCCGCGGCGGGCCGGAGCCGCTGGGCCGCGGGGATCAGCAGGCCGGCCAGCGCGGCCAGCACCAGGCCGCCGGCCATGGCCGCGAAGCCGATGGTGTAGCCGGTCTCCTTCGGCAGCCCGGACGGGCCGAGGTGGGAGGTGACGATGCTGGCCATCACGGCCGCGCCGATGCTGCCGCCGATCGTGCGGATGTTCGCGTTCATGCCGCTCGCGACGCCAGTCTGCGAGGGCGGCACCGCCGCCACGACCAGCGCGGACATGGCCGCGAAGGCCAACCCGAACCCGACGCCCATGATGGCGCTTGACAGGTAGATCTCCCACTGCTCGTGGTGGGCGAAGGCGAGGATGGCCATGGCCACGCACCCGATCAGGCAGCCGGCCACCACCAGGACCTTGCCGCCGAGCCTGGCGGCCAGCCGGCCCGCGAACATGCCCACGCAGAACATGGTGATCGCCGAGGGCAGCAGCATCAGCCCGGACCGGGTGATGCTGGCGCCGAAACCGTAACCGGCCGCGGACGGCGTCTGGACGAACTCGGGCAGGAAGGCGAACGTCGCGTACATGCCCACCCCGATCAGCAGCGCGACCAGGTTGTTGGTCCACACGGCCGTCCGCCGCATCATCTGCATGTCGATCAGCGGGGTGGCCGCGCGCAGCTCGGTGAGCACCCAGGCCGCAGCCAGCACGACGGCCCCGGCCAGCAGGCCGATCACCGTACCGGAGCCCCAGCCCCAGCTGGGGGCCTGGCTCAGTGCGACCAGCACCGCGACCAGCCAGGCGGACAGCAGCACGGCCGGCAGCCAGCTGATCCGGCCCGGAGTCCGCACCTCCGACTCGGGCACGAGCAGGACCGCGGACACCGCGGCGATAACGGTGAGGATCATCGGGATCCAGAACAGCCAGTGGTAGCCGAGCAGGTTCACGATCGGGCCGGCCAGGACGATGCCGAGGCCGGCCCCGACCGCGGTCAGCGAGGCGAGGATCCCCACCGCGCCGGTCACCTTGCCGGCCGGGAACTCATCCCGGATGATGCCGAACGCGACCGGGATCATCCCGCCCGCGATGCCCTGGATGACCCGGGCCACGATCAGGACGCCGATCGACGGCGCGAGCGCGGCCAGCAGCGAGCCCGCCGCCAGCGCGATCAGCGTGGCCACGAAGACGCGCTTCTTGCCCGTCATGTCGCCGATCCGCCCCAGGATCGGCGTCATGATCGACGCGGACAGCAGGTAGGCGGTCAGCACCCACGTGGCGGTGCCCTGGGTGGTGTGCAGTTGGTGCTGGACCGTGGTCAGCACCGGGATCACCAGCGACTGCAGCAGCGCGTACGCCGCGACGCCCAGCGCCAGCACCGCGAACGTCACCTGATGATGCGCGCGAGGGCCTGCCTCGGCCATGGGACCTCCCCGAAGCGGAATCGTTCTTCCGGTTACGGAGCTTAGCAAACCGGAATCCAGATTCCGCCAGGGGCCGGCCTGGTTAGCGCCGGCTGGTCGAAGTACCGGGTTAGGCGGCCGGCCGGTCGAAGTAGTGGCCCTTGTCGAGGTCGTCGATGAGTCCGGGCTGGGTCGGCCGCCAGTCCATGAGCTCGCGGGTCAGCGTGCTCGAGGCCGGGCTGTCGGCCGCCAGGAAGCCGGCCAGCCAGCTGAAGTGCCCGGCCGCGTCCTCGGCGGAGACGGAGACCACGGGCACGTCAAGCTGCCGCCCGATCACCTCGGCGATGGCGCGGATCGGCACGCCTTCCTCCGCGACCGCGTGCAGCACCGAACCCGCCGGGGCCCTCTCTACCGCGAGACGGAACAGGTGCGCGGAATCAAGGCGGTGCACGGCGGGCCAGCGGTTGGACCCGTCGCCGATGTAGCCGGAGACGCCCTTGTCGCGGGCGATGGCGACCAGGGCCGCGATGAAGCCGTTGTCCCCGTCGCCGTGGTTCGTCGGGGGGAGCCGCATGACCGACGAGCGGACGTTGCGGGACGCCAGCGAGAGCGTCAGCTCGGCCGTGGCCAGCCGGATGGACGGGCCGCTGCCCCAGGCGGCCGCCGCCGCGTCCGAACCGCGCCCGTCCTCCTCGGTCGCCACCCGTCCGGGGGCGAGCCCGAGCGTCCCGGAAGCGATCACGAGCGGCCGGCCGGTACCCGCCAGCGCGTCCCCGAGGGTCTCCACGGCGCGACGATCCGCATTGGCCGCGCCCTCGAAGTCGCCTGAGAAGGCGATGTCGTGCTTGAACGCGAGGTGGATCACTCCGTCCGACGCGGCTGCGGCGCGGTGCAGGCCGTCGAGGTCGTCCAGGGTGCCGCGCTGCACCTGCGCGCCGGCCGCGGCCAGGGCGGCGGCCGAGGCGTCCGAACGGGCCAGCCCGGTGACCTGATGGCCGGCCCCGAGGAGTTCGGGTACGACGGCGGAGCCGATCCAGCCGGATGCGCCGGTGACGAATACCTGCATGAGGAAACCTCCAGATGATGGACTGTCCCGAGAACGTACGATCGCGGAGTCTATATGTCAGTCGCTGTCATCAGCATAGCACGCGATGTCAGTTGCTGTCATCGCCTGCCGCCAGAGCACGAGTCAAGGAGAGCCGACCGCACGCGGCCGGCGGGTCCGTACCCATAGTCAGGAGATTGAGATGAACGCAGCGGAGCTCGGCCAGCATTACCGGCGTTACCTCTGGTGCCTGAACACCAGGAGGGTCGACCAGCTGGACCAGTTCGTCCACGAGACCCTCCGGTACAACGGAGCCCCGATGACTCGCGATGAGTGGAGGGCCGGCCCGATTCTCGCCACCGTCGACGCCATGCCGGACTTCCGCTGGACGATCAGCGAGCTCCTGATCGAGGGTGAGCGGATCGCCGCCCGGCTGACCGACACGGGAACGCTCACCCGGGAGTGGATGGGACTGCTCCCCACGGGAAGGTCGGTCGCGTTCACCGAAATGGTGTTCTACACCTTTACCGACGAGCGGATGAGTGAGATCTGGTCCGTCTTCGACGAGGCCGGGATGAAAGCGCGGCTCATGGCGTGACGTCGCCGGGAGCTCAGGTCGCGATGTCGGGATACGGCATCCGGATGTGATCCATGGCCCGGGCGTACGCCAGCTGGTACTCCAGCGGCCCGTGGTCGCGCTCGAACATCGCGATGAACAGCGTCAGGGTAAGGAACGGGTGCGCGCCGAGCTCGAACAGCGCCACGTGGTCGTGCTCGGCGATGGCCCGGCGCTCGGCGGCGGTGAACGCCAGCCAGGTCGACCGCTCCGCCGGGTGGCAGTTGAGCAGGGTGTTGGCTAGCTCGGCCTCCCACCACTTCAGCAGGCCGGCCGGGTCCTGACGGTACCGCTCGACCAGCTCGGGATCGCGGTCCACCGTGAACAGGAACTTGTCAAGCAGGTACTTGCTCATGAGGCCAAGGCCCCCTCCGGGTACCAGGTGAAGTACGCCTCCATGGTGTGGAACAGATCCAGGGTGTCGGTGTAGTCGGCCCGCACGCCGTCGCCCGCCGCCCCCATCATGAGCATGAAGTCCATGAACCCGTGGGTGGCGTTCCCCGGTGCGTGCAGGGTATCCAGCGTGACCTCGGCCAGGCAGGCGTCGATGTCGCCGTCGGCGATCCAGGCCACGGCCTTGCGGTCGAACTCCGGGTCCGGGCCGTGCTCGCCGAACTGGCGCGGCCCGCCGAGCTCCAGGGACAGATGCCCGGTGCCGATGATGGCGACCCGCTGGTCGGCCGGCCAGGACTCGACCAGCCGCCGCAGCGCCCGGCCGAGTTCCACGAACCGCGAGGGCCGGGGCATGGGCGGCGCGAAGATGTTGGTGTAGACCGGCACGATCGGCAGGTCCGCCTGCGGCCGCAGCGTGATGATCGGGCAGGTCACGCTGTGGTCGATCCGCAGTTCGTTGCTGAAGGCCAGGTCGAAGCCGGCGTCCAGGCCCTGCCGCAGGATGTGCGCGGCCAGGTCCTCCTGCCCCGTCAGCAGCATCCGCGGCAGGCCGAACTCCCGTTCCTCGTTGTACCAGTTCGCGTCGAAGAAGGGCGCCTTGCCCACCAGGAACTGGGGCATGTTGTCCAGCCACAACTGGTGGAAGTGGTCGCTGCCCACCATGACCAGCACGTCCGGCTCGGCCCGGGTCAGCGTGGCCCGGAACGCCTCGATCTTGGCCACCCATTCGTCGGCGAAGGGCGGCCGGTCGGCCCCGGTCGAGGTGCTCGCGCGGTAGTAGAAGGGGTGATGCGTCGAGGCGATGACCGCGGCGACGGTAGCCATGGGCGCGCTCCTAGGTGTCCAGATCGGGGGAATCGGGGGAGTCGGGGGAATCGGGGGAGGGGTCGACGTAGACGGCGTTGCGCTCGATCATCTGGTAGACGTCCATCCCGATCGGACGACGTCGTTCCTCGGCGATCTGCCCGAGCAGCCCGGCCGCCCGGGCCAGCAGGGCGAAGCCGCGCAGCAGCTCCACCGGCAGGCCCAGGTCCGCCAGCGCGGCGCCGCACACGCCGGCGCCGTTGAGCGGCAGCCTGCGGCCGAGCACCTGCTCGTGCACCCGGCCGATCGCCTCGAACAGCCGCAGGTGCGGCCCCCGCAGGCCCTCCTGTTCGGCGATCGCGATCAGCACCGGGGTCCGCGGGTCCTGCACCTTGTGCACCGGGTGGCCCAGGCCCGGCACGAAGCGCTTGTCCGCCTGCCTCTGCCGGACCGCCGCCAGCGCCAGCGCGTCCCAGCCCCCATCGTCGGTCGGCCACGAGCCGCCCGCCGCGGCGTGCCGCCGCAGCACCTCGTCCAGGTAGCTGCCGCAGTCCTCGGTGACGCCCAGGAAGCGGGACCCGCCGCCGAGCAGCCCGGCGGCCAGCGCGCCCTGCAGCGAGTCCGGCGCGGACAGGTAGGTCAGCCGGGCGGCGATCGCGGTCGGGGTGAACCCGTGGTCGGCCAGCGCCACCAGCACGGCCTCGAACACCCGGGTCTCCGCCGAGGTAGGCCGCCGCATCGCGACCAGCCAGAAGGCGAGCTCGCCGAACCCCACCTTCCCCATCAGGTCGGCGGTGAGGTCGTGGCCGAGCAGCCGGATCGCCTCCGCGCTCGACGTGCCGAGGGAGGTAGGAAAGGACAATTCGTCGCTCACGTGCCGCTCTCCACTTCGCTGGGTTCCGCAGGTTCGCTGGGTTCCGCAGGCGAGGCCAGCCAGCGGCGGATCTCGTCACCGTGCTCGTCCAGGGCCGGCGGCGGCCGCCGGTACGAGGCCGAGGTCGCCGAGAAGGTGATCGGGTGGCGCACCGACGGCATCGCGGCAGCGCCCTCGCCCACGACCACGACGGGGTCGAGCCCCACCTCGTCGGCGAAGGCCACGCCCTGGTCCACGGTGTTGATCGGCCCGCAGGGCACCCCGGCCGCGATGATCTCACGGAACCACTCCAGCTTGGTCCGGGTCCGCAGCCGTTCGACCAGCAGGGGCCGGAGCTGGTCCCGGTTGGCGGTGCGGTCGGAGTTCCGGGCGAACCGCGCGTCGTCGGCCAGCTCGGGGACGCCGAGCACCTCGGCCAGCTTGCGGAACTGGATGTCGTTCCCGGCGGTGACGACCAGCTCGCCGTCGGAGCAGGGCAGCGGCTCGTAGGGGAACAGGCTCGGGTGGCTGTTGCCCATCCGGAACGGGACCACCCCCCCGGCCACGTAGGCACTGGTCTGGTTGACCAGGCCCGACATCGCCGACGCGAGCAGGCTGACCTCGACGTGCTGCCCCTCGCCGGTGGCCTGGCGGTGGTTCAGCGCGGCCAGGATCCCGATGGTGGCGTGCAGCCCGGCGATCACGTCGAACACGGCCACCCCGGCCCGGTACGGCTCGCCGTCCGGATCCCCGGTCAGGCTCATCAGGCCGGACATGGCCTGCACGATGAGGTCGTACCCGGGCAGCGACGCCCCCTTCGGCCCGCTGCCGAAACCGCTGATCGAGGCGTAGATGACCGCCGGATTGCCGGCCCGGACCCGGTCGTAGTCCAGCCCGAACCGGCTCAGCCCGCCGGGCCGGAAGTTCTCGATGAACACGTCGGCGCGCCGGGCCAGCTCGCGGGCCGCGGCCAGGTCGGCGTCGGCCCGCAGGTCAAGCGCGATCGAGCGCTTGTTGCGGTTGACGCCGAGATAATACGTCGACACGCCGTCCCGGACCGGCGGCTGCCAGGTGCGGGTATCGTCGCCGTCCGGCCCCTCGACCTTGATCACCTCGGCGCCCAGGTCCGCCAGCAGCATCGTCGCGTACGGCCCGGCCAGGATGCGGGAGAAGTCGGCGACAAGCAGCCCGTCCAGCGGCCCCCGGCCCGGCTGGTTTGACGGCATCGGCTCTGCGGTCCCTTCTGTGCGCTAACCGTCTGTGCGCTAACCGTCATACGGATAGCCGTCCACGCTCAGACTTACCAGGTCAGCCTAGAGTCGCGGCGGTACCTGTCAAGCCAAAAGCCCGGTTCTCCAAAGCCCTTGACAGGTCATCGCCGGGTGTCAGAGGGTGGCCATGTCCGGCCGTCTGGCCGTTCAGCGGACGCTCGTCCGCAGACTCTGGAGGTTGCGGTGCCGGAACCCGAGCAGTCAGGCGCAGTGGTGTTCCGCGGCGGCACGGTGCTGACCATGGACGACGCGCACACCGTGCGCACCGATGCGGACGTGCTCGTCGCCGACGGCAAGATCGTCGCGGTGGGACCGCACCTGGACGCCCCGCCGGACCCGGAACTGCCGGGCACCGAGGTGCTCGACAACCCGTACCAGTACACCGACTACAAGTCCACCTCGACCCACGACGCCCGCGACAGCATGTTCGGCGACGACCCCGGCCAGTAAACGTGGGCAGTAACGCGCAGCCGGGTGTCTAGGCGTTATCGGCGGCGAAGCGCTCCATCGGCAGCTCGGCCTGCGGCACGTCCTGCCACAGGGCCCACTCGGCCGAGATGTCGCCGGCCGTCCGCAGCAGTTTCGGCAGGTGCTCGGTGACCAGCGTGTCCACCGTGGTTTCCGACGCATTCACGGTGACGTTGAGGGCGGCCCGGACCGAGCCGTCGCCGTCTCGCACCGGCGCGGCCACCGAACGGATCCCGGGCGCCAGCTCCTCATCGGCCAGCGCCCAGCCGCGGGCCCGGACCGTGCGCAGCTCGCTGCGGACCTCGGCCAGCGGGCGGTCGCGGGCATACGGCGGCAGGCCCGCCTCGCTCGGCCGCGCCAGCACCTGCGCCAGCGCCGTCTCCTCCAGCGCGGCCAGCAGCACCTTGCCCTGCGAGGTGCGGACCGCCGGGAACCTGGTCCCGATGCTCACCCGCAAGGTGATGATCTTGGGTACCGCGACCCGGGCCACGTACACGATGTCCGAGCCGTCCAGCTGGGACATCGAGGACGACTCCCTGGTCGAGGCGACCAGGTCCTCCATGTGCGGGCGGGCGATGTCCCACAGGCCCAGGGCGTGCACGTAGGCCAGCCCCAGCCGGAGCACCCGCGGCGTCAGCGCGAACGACCCGTCCTGCGCCCGGACGTAGCCGAGTTCGGCCAGCGTGAGCAGCAGCCGCCGGGCCGTCGGCCGGGCCAGCCCGGCCGCGTCGGCGACCTCGGTCAGGGTCATCCGCGGGTGGCGGGCGTCGAAGCACGCCAGCACGCTCAGCCCCCGGGCCAGCGCCTCGACGAAGTCAGGCCCGATCCCGCGAACGCCGCGTCCGGCCATGGCCGCCTCCCGCCGCGCTGGTCGTGACACCTGATACCCCGTCATCGTAGCCTGGGCGCCGTCTAGCGGACAGTCGTACGAAAGCTCCCCGGCGACACGAGCCTGGGGCCGGCCGGGAGCACCAAGGACCGTTCCGGAAAATTTGCCCGAACGAACCGTGCCGCCTGCCTACCCGCCCAGCTCGTCTCGCAGCCGGGCCGCCGCCGCGGTCATCGCGGTCAGCTTGCCGAAGGCCGCGTCCGGGGGCAGGTACTTCATCCCGCAGTCCGGGGCGAGCACCAGCCGTTCCGGCCGGACGTAAGGCAGCGCCCGCCGGACCCGCGCGGCCACCGTGTCCGGGGTTTCCACGGTCTCGTCGTTCAGGTCGAGCACGCCCAGGATGATCGTCTTGCCGTCCAGCGCGGACAGCACCGAGCAGTCCAGCTGCGACTGGGCGGTCTCGATCGAGATCTGGTCGCAGTCGCAGTCGGCCAGCTCGGACAGGAACGAGTAGCCGGCCGGGCGGTCGTGCACGAGCGCGGCGTAGCCGAAGCACAGGTGCACCGCGGTGGTGCCGGTCACGCCGGCCAGCGCGGCGTTGATGACCTTGACGCCGTACTCGTGGGCCGCCTCGGGCCGGCCCTGCAGCCAGGGCTCGTCCAGCTGGACGATGTCCGCGCCCGCCGCGAACAGGTCCCTGATCTCGGCGTTGACCGCCTCGGCGTAGCCCATGGCCAGCGCCTCCGGGCTGCCGTAGTGATCGTCCTGCGCCTGCTGCGACATCGTGAACGGCCCCGGCAGGGTGATCTTGACGGTCCGGCTGGTGTTCGCGCGCAGGAGCGCCAGGTCCGCCACCTCGACCGGGTGCCGCCGCCGGATCGGCCCGGTGACCCGGGGTACCGGGTTCGGGCGGCCGCTGCGGTCCAGCCCGGTGCCCGGGTGATCGATGTCCACCCCCTCGAGCGCGGTCGCGAACCGGTTGGAGTAGCTCTCCCGGCCGATCTCGCCGTCGGTCACGATGTCCAGGCCGGCCCGCTCCTGGGCCCGGATGGCCAGCAGCGTCGCGTCCCGCTTGGCCTGCTCGAGGTAGCCTGGCCCCACCCGCCACAACTCCGCGGCCCGCACCCGCGGCGGCAGCCGCTCGCGCAGCCGTTCCCGGTCAATCAGCCAGTCCGGCTGCGGGTAGCTTCCGACCAACGACGTGGGAAATAGCATGACCGCACAGTATGCGCTGCCGCGCCCCGCCCGCCCCGCCCGGCCCGCGCGGTTCAGCCGCTGGACGGTCCGGCGTACCAGTGCCAGGACGTGACGGCCGGATGCCCGGGGAGTTCGGCCCGGCCGGTGGCCCAGAGCAGGGTGGGCCACGGTTCGGTGTCATCGGGCGCAGCCGGGAAAAGCCTGCCCAGGACCCGGTGGCAGAGCTCGCCCGGGGGTGCCCACGCGACGCCGAGCCCCCGGGTGACGTCGTAGCTGTGAATGAGGACTTCCGTGACGCCCATCGCCGCGGCGAAGGGTTTCGGGTCGGCGACTCCGAACGGCCGCTGGTGCCCGGCGTAGACGGCTGGTGCCGCCACCATGGCGGCGAGCAGCGCCCCGCACGCCTCGAAGACCTGCAGCAGGCCGACGGGGCCGGCCGCGCGGTCGGCGAAGATGGCGCCCGCTGGTCCGCCCGGCCGGCGGCTCTCACCGCCAAACGGAACCGGGGCGGCGAGCGGCGGGTTTCGCGGGCCCAGCTGGGCGGCATAGGCGAACAGGTCGTCGCTCAGGTGCTCGACGGTTTCCCAGCAGTCCCAGTCCAGCGTGCCCGCGCGGGCGTGCCAGTCCGCGGTGACCGCCGGTCCCATCGCGGCCAGGGCCAGCCCGACCGCCTGCTCCACATCGGTCGCCGTCACGGGACCGGCATGTCGGGAATCACGCATGGCCGTCACCTTACTCGCGGGACCATCACCGCCCGATGGAGCCGGCAATCCCGTTTCGTCCGGAGGAACCCGGGCAAGGGCATAGGTGGTGACCTGAGGCAGCGACGTGGCTGTGCGCTCGGCTGGCCTGAGGGCAACGCCAATTCAGCCGGACCGGCTGGCTCGACTAGCCTCGCCAATTTTGCCGATGCAAGCGATCTCCAGGAGACATCCGATGAGCAATCCTGACACGCCACGGCGCCACGTCGAAGTCAAGGAGGGCGACCAGACGATCGCGGCGGCCGAGGTGACCACGGCCGCGGGGGCCGAGGGAACGGCCCGGACCTCACTGCACGCCCCGTCCGGGCACACCGCCCCGGGCAG